>JBBWZE010000092.1:0-27888 GCA_039648845.1 Actinomycetota bacterium
GCGCGAATGGCGTCGAGCCGCTCGTGCCGCTCGCCGGCGTCCATCGACAAGGCTCGACCAATCGCTTCTCCCTGCCCCGCGACGTCGAACGGGTTCACCGTCAGCGCCCACTCGCCCAGCTCGGCATGTGCACCTGCGTTTTCAGATAAGACAACGACACCGCCACGTTCGTTGACGAGCGGCGCCTCCTTGGCGACGAGGTTCATGCCGTCGAAGATGGCATTCACGAGCAGGACGTCGAACTGCTTGTACGCAGCCACCGACTTCGGAAAGTCGTCGGCGATCTCCAGGTCAATCGGCCGCCAGCCGCTCTGCTGGAAGCGATCGTTGACGCGGCGCGCCTCGCGCTGGATCGCGCCGAGGTACTCCGCATACTCGGGGATGTCCTGTCGCGAGGGATCGAGTAACGCGAGCATCACGACCCGCCGGTGCATCTCCGGATGAGCGTCGAGGTAGAGCTCGAAGGCGCCAAAGCCCCGCACGATGTTCTTGGACGGATCGGTCCGGTCCACTCGCACGACGAGCTTCTCCGGCCGGTCGGCGACGATCTCGCGCTCCGCGCTCAACACTGCATCGCTCTGCGCCAGCTCGACGAACTCGGCGGCGTCCACCGTGATCGGAGCCGTGACCGTCTTCGCGGCAACGTCCTCGCCGAGTAGCTCGCGCACGCTGTAGATGAAGTTTCCGCGCCAGCGCTCGCTCTGGAAGCCGATGACGTCGTTGGCGATCAGCCCGTCGTGGATCGCGCGCCTTGCGCCCCTCGGGAGAATGCGCCAGTAGTCGGGCTGAGGCCACGGGACGTGTACGAAGTGCATCAATGCTGCGTCAGGCCGCCGCTCGCGCACCATGCGCGGCGCGAGATAGAGGTGGTAGTCGTGGAAGAACACCGCTGCGTCCGGTGTGCGCTCGAGCTCGGCGTCGACCGCCGCTGCAAAGCTCTCGTTCACCGCAACATAGCCTTCTGTCCACGCCCGGTGAAACGCGGCGTCGATCCTCGGGGCGTACGGCAGCTGCCAAAGCAAGTGCTGCACGAACCACAGCATCGGGTTCGCGACGACGTTGTAGTACCAGTCATACGCCTGCCGATCGTGCGCAACGAACCGCAGCCTGTAGGGCGAGCCGTCTCGCGCCGTCTCGTCGAGCGTCCCGGCGGCAAGCACCCGGTCCTCCTCGGTGATCGCACTCGCGATCCACGTCACGTCGTGGTACTGAACGAGGTTACGCAGCGCCGTCACGAGCCCGCCGCCCCCGCGCTTCGCCGTGCGCGTCCCGTCGGGATTGCGGCCGTACGACACAGGGCCCCTGTTCGAGACGACGATCAGCTTGCGGCGCACCGGAAGCTCAGACGGCAGCGACGACCGGGACCTCGGCGCCGGACGTGTCGTTGCCGAGCAACCGGTTCATGAGCACGAGCCAGTCGCGAAGCAGCCGCGGCGTCAGGAAATGACGGCGCACGTATTCCTTCCCGCGCAGCGCGCGTTGCCGCGCTTCCTGCGGCTGACGGAGGATCTCGATGCAGGCTTCCGCGCATTCCGTTGCCGAGTCTACGAGCCACCCCGTCTCGCCATCCTGGATCTGCGCGACGATGCCTCCGACTCGCCCGGCGACTGTCGGGCGCGTCTTCCAGAGCGACTCGGTCACCGTGAGCCCGAAGCCTTCCTTGATCGACTTCTGGATCACCGCCGCGGAGTGCACCTGGAACGCATTCACCTCGACGGAGCCGACGTTGTTCAGATTCGAGAGGATGTAGATGTCCGGGTCTCCTCCGGCATACGCGACCGTCTGGTTGTAGAAGTCCCAGCCTTCCGGATCGTCGTGGGCCATCGAGCCGACAAGTGCGAGCTGCACACCGGGAAACTCCTTCTTCACCACGCGGTACGCGTCGATGACGCCGAGCGGGTCCTTCCAGGGATCGAAGCGCGAGACCTGGGTCAACATGGGCCGCTCGACGTCGATGCCGAACTGGTCGACGATGTACGCCGCGTCCTCGGGCGACAACGCCATGTTCTTGGGCGCCAGCGGGTCGATGGCCGGCGGCCAGATGTAGCACGGGGGCAAGCCCTCGGCTTTCGGCACGTACTCACGCATGTGGAAGATCGCGGCGTCGTAACGACGGATGGACGGAAGCAGAAAATCGAAGACCTCCCGGTTCGGGGTCGAGAAGTCGATGTGTCCACGCCAGATCCATTGCGCGCGCGAATCTTCGAAGTAGTCGATCATTCCGGCCGGCTGCGGGTCGTGGACGACGACGAAGTCGTAGTCGTCCTCGAACTCGCGCGCGTTCAACTCCTGGTAGCGCCGAAAGATCTCCCGCTGCTCCTCCGTCAGCCCCTGCGGGTTGCCCTGAAGGGCGTTGTGGATCGTCTTCGTGACGTTCCAGAACTCCTCAGCGCCCTTGATGATCCGCCATTCGGTTTGGAGTCCGGCGTCCTGCATCAGCGGAATCAGCGTGTAGTTGATCTCCGCGACCCCGCCGCCGAAGGCCGTGGCCGACAGGTGCGCGACGCGCTTCCCCGCGAGCGGCTCGGCCAGTCGCTTGATCTCGTCCATGAGCCCACGCGTCGCGATGGTCGCGTAGTCCGCGAGCGACTTGTGGCCGGCGTTGACGAGTTGGAGCATGGTCTGGGCGCGTTCCTACAGTCGAACGGTCGCGAGAATACAGCCCGAGCGGGCTGGTGCCCCTAAGCCAAGGCTTTCGCGAAGCGCAGGCGTGATCCTTTACCGCCGGGCTGAGCGCCGATCTCGACCTCGTCCGCGATCGCACGGATGATCGCGATGCCGAGACCTCCTTCGGAGAGCTCGTCGGGATGGCCCGCGGGTGCTGCAGGATCGAAGCCCTCGCCCTCGTCGGTCACTTCGATGACGAGCCGGTCCGGGTGCAGCTCGTAGGCGATCGCAACGACACCCACGTCGTCGTGTTCCCCGTACGCGTGCCGGACGGAGTTCGATGCAGCCTCTGTCAACGCCAGCTTGAGATCGGCAAGGAGCTCGTCCGAAAGCTCACGGAGCCGCCCGATGCCCGTGAGAGCGAGCCGGCAGAGCGTGATGTACTCGGGTCGGGCAGGGATCGTCAGCCGAACCGTTACCGCGTCGGAGTTGGCGCTGGTTGTCATCGAGTGGCCTGCACGAAAGAGCCTTACGTAGGAAAACGCAAGATCAACCTACCGAAACTTGTCGAGACACCCGCTCTCAGACCCGTTATGCCCGGCCCCGACGAAGGACTAACCCGCAGGCAGACGGCGCTCGGCAAGCGTGACGGCCACCTTCTGCTGCTCGCCCCCGGGCTTCAAGATCGTGAACACCGCGACATCCTTTGGCCGGAGCGAAAAGGAAACGAACCGCACGACGTCATCGGCACCCTCGACGGGCTTCCCGTCAATCGCCAGGATCACGTCGCCCCCCGTCTCCAGCGTGCGTCCGAGGACATTGACCTCCCGGTTCCCGCCCTGGAGCCCGGCCTTGTCCGCCGGACCGCCGCCGGTGACGCCGATGATCAGCGCGCCGTGGTCGGCCTTGTACCCGAGCGCCCGGGCCAGCGACGGCGTCAGGTCCTCGGTGCTGACGCCGACGTAGGCGTAGGTCACCTTGCCCTTCGAGATCAGTTGCGCGACGGAATGCTTCGCCGCGTCGATGGGGATGGCGAACCCGATCCCGCTGTCGTTCCCGCCTGTTCCGTTTGCGCTGCGAATCTGCGCATTGATCCCGATCACGCGGCCGCGCGCGTCGAGAAGGGGGCCGCCGGAGTTTCCGTGCGTGATCGGCGCATCGGTCTGGATCGCGTCGACGACCTTGTACAGCCGGACGGTGAGCGCGTCGATCGAGCGGTGGATCGCGGACACCACTCCCACCGTGAGAGTGTTGACGCCGATGTCGACGCCCAACGGGCTGCCGATTGCCGCCACGGGCTCGCCTACGGCCACCGAGGCCGAGTCTCCGAGCGGCACGGGCGAGAGCGGATGCGCATTCGTCTTCAGGCGCAGGAGGCCGACATCGTCGTAGAGATCCCAACCGACGATCTTCGCCTCGGCCCGATCCCCATCGGCGAACTCGACGAACAGGTGCTCGGCTGCCCGGACGCTCGATCCCTCCCCGGCGTTCGTGATCACGTGTGAGTTCGTAAGGACGTAGCCCTTGGGAGAGATGACAAACCCCGATCCCTGGGACACGGTGGTCGCCGTCGAGCTGGGATCGCCGAAGTAGGCGAAGATCGTGACGACCCCCGGGGAGCGCTCGGCGAAGATTCGCTCCGGATCGAACCCCTTGCCGGGCAGCGGAGCCGCCGTCGAGGTGGCAGAGGCCGGCAAGGCCGCAGTTCGCGGGGCTGCTGCCCGTACGACAACCGTCTTGGTGCCCTGGTCGAGCCAGCCAGTCCCTTTACCGATGCCCAAAGCGGCGCCGCCGCCCAGGGCGGCGGCAGCGACTGTCGCGACGGCGAGAGCCGGGAGCCGCATTCGGCTCACTGTAGCGACGGCTCTTCCACGCGTTCGTTTTCCGGTGAAAACGGTGGGCCCTCCGAGGAGGCGGGCAAGACAAGGGCGAATCTCGTTCGGCCCTGGCTCAGGTCGAGCTCGACAGAGCCACCCATCAGCTCGGACAGCTCCCGTGCGATCGCCAGCCCGAGGCCGCTGCCGGACGCGACCGTGCCCTCGATCCGATAGAAACGGTCGAAGACCTGGCCGGCGTGCTCGGCCGGGATTCCCGGGCCCTCGTCCTCGACCGTCAGAAGGGCCAGGCCGTCCCGGCGACTCGTTCCGAGCCGGACAGCGGTGCCGGGCGGTGTGTGGACGAGCGCGTTCTCGACCAGAATCCGGCCGATCTGCAGCGCCCGCTCCTCGTCCGCCATTCCCCCGATCGGCCCTTCGGCTCGCACCGACAGCTCATGTCCGGTCGATCGGGACACGGCGCGGAACTCGTCCGCCAGCGACTCCGCCAGCGCGGTGAGATCGAGTGGCTCGCGTTCGACGCTGAGCCTTCCCGCGTCGAGACGCGAGAGGTCGAGGAGCTCGGTGGCGAGCTTCGTCAGCCGCTCCACCTGCTCGCGCATCGTGCTCATGAATTCGGCCTGCGTCTTGGGGTCGAGGTCCTCGTCGGTCATCAGCTCGAGGAAACCGCCGAGTGAGAAGAGCGGCGTCCGTAGCTCGTGGGACGCATTGGCGATGAACTCCCGCCGCGCGTGCTCCAGTTGGGCAAGCCGCTGCCTCATCCTCTCGAACGCCGCGGCCAGCTGGCCGAGCTCGTCCCGGCCGGAGTCGACGACCGGCTGGCTGAAGTCGCCGCTCGCGATCCTGTCGGCCGCACGCTCCAACCGGCGGATCCGCCGGGCGAAGACGGAAGCCGCGAGGTAGCCGACGAGGAGGGACGCGGCGAGGGCGATCAGCCCCGCGACGACGAGCCGGCTGCGAACGAGATCGATGCTCCGCAAGGAGTCGTGGAGTGAGGCGCGCAGGAGGACGACGGAACCGTCGATGAGCGGATAGGCAGCCTCCGCATACCTGACGCCGTGCGCCGTGACCGTGCCCCTGATAGCGCGCGCCTGGGCGAAGGCGCGCAGCGCCAACTGATCGTTCTCGACGTCCACCGACGTCACCGGACTGGAGTCGGCGTTGACCAGCAGCTTCGGCGGGGTGTAGGTGAGCGGCCTGAAGTAGATGACTCTGGCGTCCGAGCTCTCGTGCGCCGACTGGATGGCGTCGTCGAGCGCATAGCTCGGGCTGAGCAGGAGCCTGGAGCCCACGGTCGGCGCCGCCTCCTCGAGCTGCGTCAGCTTGGCATCGATCAGGTTCCGTTCGAGTGACGGGACGACGATCAGGTCGACCAGCACCAGCGCGGCGGCCACGACCACGGCCAACCCGAGACCCAGGCGGGCCCCGACGCTGCGCAGTGGGTTCACCGGTCGCGGAAGCGGTAGCCGACGCCCCGCACGGTCAGGATGTACTCGGGCTCGGCCGGATCCCGCTCGAGCTTCTCACGCAGATGCCGGACATGAACGTCGATCGTCCTCGGCTCGCGATAGTCGGCTCCGCCCCAGAGGGCCTCGAGCAGCATCCGCCGGCTGTACACGCGTCCGGGATGCGAGGCGAGGATCCTCAAGAGCTCGAACTCGACGTACGTGAGCTGTACCCGCTCGCCCCCGACTTCGACCGCACGACGGGAGAGATCGATCGTCAACCCTGCGGCGGTGATCACATCGTGGCCCTCGTCCGCCTGCCGGCCAACGGAGGCCCGACGCAGGAGTGCGCGCACGCGGCTTCTGAACTCCCGGATCGAGAACGGCTTCGTGATGTAGTCGTCGGCCCCGAGCTCGAGCCCGAGCACCTTGTCCAACTCGTCGTCGCGAGCGGTCAGCATGATGATCGGGACCTCGCTCTCCGCGCGCAAACGCTTGCAGACTTCGAGCCCGTCGAGCTTCGGCAGCATGATGTCGAGCACGACCAGGTCGATTCGCTCCGATGCGAAGCGCGTCAGTGCTTCCTCACCGTCACGCGCCTGCAGCACGCGATAGCCCTCGCGCTCCAACGGGTAAGTCAGGAGCTTCTGGATGGAATCCTCGTCGTCGACGAGGAGGATGGTTGAGGAGTCGGGCATGGCGTGCTCGGCTAACAGTGCCTGCCGGACGATCCTTGCCAGGTGGTTCGGCGCCTACTATAGCCCTGGATGGCCTCCGTTCCGCCCCGGACCGAGCGGCGCCGGGCCCGTCCCGGCTCTCTGGAGCGACCGGTCAATGGACGCCTCTATCGAGGAACCTGGCTGCTCGTCGGACTGCCGCTGCTGGTAGCCGCCTTCAGCGTCGCGCGGCCCACTCCGCTGCCCCGCGCATTCATCCCAGCGTTCAACGGCGAGGCAACGAAGACACTCGCAAAAGACCTGGCGGACAGGCCGTTCCGGTATCCCGGGTCGATCGGAGCGGCGACCTGGTTCCGCGAGCAGCTCCAGCCGTACGGACTGCCGATCCGAACCGAGCGCTTCAGCGCGGTCATCCCCGGGCGAGGCAGGGTCGAGCTGCGGAACCTCGTAGCAGTAGCGGCCGGGCGATCCGCGCGCACGATCGTCGTGATGGCGCACCGCGACAACGACGGGCGCGGTCCTGGTGCGAACGACAATGCGTCCGGCACGGCGATGTTGATTCAACTCGCCCGCGCATACGGCGTCCCGCCCGGCCGACCGGCGGCGCAGCTTCAGCCGAATCACACGATCCTCTTCGTCTCGACCGACGGAGGCGCCTACGGCGGGGTGGGCGCAGCCTGGTTCGCGGCCCATTCGCCGTTTCGCAACGACGTCGCCGGCGTCATCAACCTGGACGCGGTCGGCGGCACCGGACGCATCCGCGTGGAGTTCAGCGGTGACACCCCGCGCGAGCCCTCCGGAGTCTTCCTGCAGACGATCGCTGCGCGCATCGCGGCGCAAACGGGGCGTGCGCCGGCGCGCCCGGCCGCGCTGCGCCAGCTCATCGACCTCGGCTTCCCCTACTCGCTCTACGAACAGGCGCCGTTCCTGGCGGACGGGGTAGCCGCAGTCACGCTCACGACCGCGGGCGACAACCCGCCCGATCCAGTGGGCGACACCAGCAACCGGCTCCGCGCAGACAAGCTTGCGCAGGTCGGACGGGCAGCCCAGGACGCGCTCGGGACGCTGGACGAAGGTCTCGAGTTCACGCAGGGAACCTCCACCTACCTCTATCTCGGCTCGCGCCTCATCCGCGGTTGGGCGATCGAGCTCGTGCTCATCGCCTGTCTGTTGCCTTTCTTGGCAACAGCAATCGACCTCTTTGCCCGTTGCCGGCGCAGGCACATCCCGCTCGCCCCGGCGCTGCGTGCGTACCGCAGCCGGCTCGCGTTCTGGGCCTGGGTCGTCGGGCTCTTCGAGCTCTTCAGGCTGCTGGGCGCCTGGCCGGACGGAGTCGCTCGCCCGATCCCACCGTCGAGCCCGCTCGCGCACGACTGGGCGACGAAGGGGCTGCTCGGACTCGCGGCGCTCGCGCTCCTGGGCTGGTTCGTCACGCGCGAACGGTTGATCCCGCGTCGCGCGATCACGACTGAGGACCAGCTCGCCGGACATACAGCGTCGCTCCTCTGCCTCGGCGCACTCTCGTTGCTGGTCGTCGCCACGAACCCATTCGCGCTCCTGTTCCTGCTGCCATCGCTTCATGTCTGGCTCTGGCTCCCGCAGGTTCGCGGCGCGCCCCTCGGCGCCCGGCTGGGCGTATTCGCGCTGGGCTTCGCGGGCCCGGCGTTGCTCCTCGGCTCCTTCGCCGGCCGATTCGGGCTCGGCTGGGACGCGCCGTGGTATCTCGCAGAGCTCAGGTCGGTTGGCTACGTGCCGTTCGTCGTCATGCCGCTTCTGACCGTCTGGCTTGCAGGCGCGGGACAGCTCGCCGCTCTCGCGGCACGACGCTACGCCCCATACCCGTCGGCCGCCGAGCTCCCGCCCAACGGTCCTTTGCGCAGAGTGGTGCGCAGCACCGTGCTCGCGGTCCGCGATCGGCGCAGACACGCACCCTCGGCGGTGCCGGAAGCGTTGGAGGGCTAGATGCGTCGCGGCATCCGCCTGCTTGGAACCCTGCTCGCCACAGCGGGCGCACTCACGCTCGTCTGGGCTCTGCTCGTGTGGCAGTGGCAGGATCCGTTCACCGGGCTCTACACGAAGTGGAAACAGCGGCAGCTCGCGACGCAATATGACAAGCGGACGCGATCGTTCGAACCGGCGATCTCGGGCGACACGCAGGCGGCAGAACGAAAGAGCATCGCGCGCGAGGCCAAGCGTTACCGCAAGAGCTCGAGGCGAGGCGAGGTGATCGGCCGGCTGCGCGTGCCTCGGATGGGCGTAAGCATGCTGCTGGTCAACGGCACGGACCACGACACGCTGAAGAAGGGGCCTGGACGTGACGAGCGAACATTCATGCCGGGAGAAAACAGGCTCGTGTACATCGCGGGGCACCGCACGACCTACCTCGCGCCGTTCTCGCACATCGACCGGCTCCGGAGCGGCGACCGCGTCACGATCCAGGTCCCGTATGGGACCTTCATCTACGCCGTGACACGGCACCGCATCGTGAAGTCGACCGACCTCTCCGTGCTGCGGTCGCCCCGCCACGAGGTCGTCGAGCTGCAGGCGTGCCACCCTCGCTTCTTCGCATCCCACCGGTACATCGCCTATGCGCGGTTGCTGCGAGTCGAGCCCCGCGGTGCGAAGGCGTACGAGCTCGCCGCTCAGGCGAGCGGCAAGTAGCGCACGCTCGCACCGGCCGCGAGTTCGCCCTCGCCTCGGGGGGCGAAAACGAGCGCATCGGCGGCTGCGGCGCGAGCGATCATGTGCGACTCCTGGCCGCGGACCGGGGCGAGGAGGACACCGTCCTCGGATGCGAGGGAGGTCGCCCTTACGAATTCGTCGCGGTGAGGGTTGCGCCGAACGACTGCTGCGAGCCGACCCTCGAAGAACACCGGACCAGGGTTCTTCGCACCCTGCAGGGCGAGCAGAGCCGGCCGCACGAATACCTCGGCTCCGACGAGCGAGGAGACCGGATTACCGGGAAGTCCGAAGACGAGCGTCGCCTCGCGCGCGCCGAACGCAAGCGGTTTGCCCGGCTTGACCGCGACGCCCCAGAAGACCTCCTCGACGCCGAGCTCGCCCAGGATCCGGCGGACGAGATCGTGCGGCCCGACGGAGACGCCCCCTGAGGTGACAAGGACGTCGGCCGCAAGACCCCGTTCGAGGGCGTCGCGATGCGATGACTCGTCGTCGGCCACGGCCGGCAACGTCTCGACCTCGGCGCCGACGGAGGCGAACGCTGTCGCAAGCAGCACGCTGTTCGCTTCGTACACCTCGCCCGGGCCGAGGGTCTCGCCGGGCCGGCGGAGCTCCGTGCCGGTCGCAAGTACCGCGACACTGGGACGCCGAGCGACAACGGCGCCGTCCAGGCCGGCAGCGGCAAGCGCGCCGATCTGCGCAGCACCCAACCGAGCACCGCGCGGAACGACCACGTCACCTTCGGCAACATCGCCGCCGCGCGGCCGGATGTTGTCTCCCTGGGCGACGGCCTTCGGGATCTCCACTTCGTTGTCACGATCGACAACATACTCGAGAGGGATGACGGAGTCCGCGCCGGCCGGAACGACGCCCCCCGTGGCGATCGCCATCGCCTCACCCGCCTCGAGCGGCCGTGGGGCCGGCAGGCCGGCGGCGATCCGCGCGACGACGGGCAGGCGTCCCGGCGTGTCCTCGGAACGCACCGCGAAGCCGTCCATCGCCGAGCTCGGAAAGGGGGGCAGATCGACGACGGCGCGGGCGTCCTCTGCAAGGACACGGCCGGCCGCGGCCGCCAGCCGGACGCCCTCGGGCCCGAGCGGCGTCACCCGCTCGCGAATGCGCTTCAGTGCCTCCTCGAGCGAGAGCAGCTCAGCCATTCTTCGTCCAGCGTATAACCTCGCGCGCGTGATCTCCGTCGTCGTACCCGTGCATGACGAAGAGCGAAGCGTCGCTCTTCTCTACGACGAGCTCCGGTCCGCACTCGAGCCACTCGGTGCGCCGTGGGAGGTGATCTTCGTCGACGACGGCTCCACCGACGGGACGTTCTCGGCATTGACGCGGCTGCACAATTCCGAGCACAACGTGCGCGTCGTTCGCCTGCGCCGCAACTTCGGCAAGGCCGCAGCGCTCGTGGCCGGATTCGACCAGGCACACGGCGAGACCGTCGTCACGATCGACGGGGACCTCCAGGACGATCCCGCCGAGATCCCCCGGCTGCTCGCGAAACTGGATGAGGGCTTCGATCTCGTCACCGGCTGGAAGACGCACCGACGCGATCCCATCTCGCGGCGTCTCCTCTCCCGCATCTTCAACCGCGTCACGAGCGCGTTCTCCGGCGTACGCCTGCACGACATGAACTGCGGTCTCAAGGCCTACCGCGCGGAGGTGGTCCACGGATTACGCCTCTACGGAGAGCTACACCGGTTCATTCCGGTGCTCGCGCATTACCGCGGCTTCCGTATCGCAGAGCTCCCGGTCAACCATCGACCCCGCGAGCATGGACGCTCGCGCTACGGCGTCGAGCGGTATCTGCGCGGGTTCCTCGACCTGCTGACCGTCTCGTTCATCGGCCGCTACCGCCACCGTCCCCTGCACCTATTCGGCGGGCTCGGGCTGCTGCTCGGGGCGATCGGCTCTGCGATTCTCGTCTACCTCACGGTCGTCAAGGCGCTCGGGCACGCGATCGGACAGCGGCCATTGCTGATGCTCGGCGTACTGCTTGTGGTGATCGGGATGCAGTTCTTCTCGCTCGGCCTGATCAGCGAGATGATCACGAGCCACCACGAGGAGCGAGTGCAGGAGCGCGACCGCGCGGAGCTCCTCGTCGAAGAAATCCTCTCCTGAGAGTCTGTTACTTCGGAACGTACGAGCGGGACTATCCGCGTAACTCGCAGGTGATCTCGTCCCTTCGCACTACAGGCGTAGAGGTTCTCGAACAGCACGTATCCGTGTGGGACGGCGACCGGCACGGCTGGGGGGCAGGACCGAAGCGTGCCCTGCAGCTCGCCATCGCGGAAGGGAAGCTGGTCGCGCGTCGGCCGCCCGATGTCGACGCGTTCATCGTGGGTTACCCGGGCCACTTCGACCTGCCTGCGGCGCGGCGCGCGGCGCACGGCCGCCCGGTCGTCTTCAATCCGCTCGTGTCGCTGATGGACACGCTGGTGGGCGACCGAGGACGGTTCCGGGCGAGCTCCCTTGCAGCGCGGGTCCTCGAGACTGTCGACCGGCGCGCCTTTCGCGCCGCCGACGTCGTCGTCGCGGATACGGCAGCCGATGCGCAGTTCTTCGCCGGTCTCGCAGGACTCGCCGACGTGCCTGTTTGCTTCGTCGGCGCCGAGGACCGGCTCTTCAAACCGGACTGGTCCCAGCCGGAGCGCTTCGTCGCGCTCTTCGTCGGCAAGCTGATCCCGTTGCAAGGGGTGGAGACGATCCTGGAGGCGGCGAGGCAAGCACCGGAGATCGACTTCCGTCTGGTCGGCAGCGGCCAGCTCGCAGGTCTGCTCGTGACTCGCCCGCCGAACGTCGAGCACGTGCCGTGGGTCGAGTACGAGCTTCTGCCGGCCGAGATCCAGCGTGCCGGCTGCTCGCTCGGAATCTTCGGCACCTCCGACAAAGCGCAGCGGGTCATCCCGAACAAGGCGTTCCAGGCGATCGCATGCGGAGCGCCGCTCATCACCGCCGACACGCCCGCCGCACGCGAGCTGCTCGTCGCCGGCGAAAGCGCGCTTCTCGTGCCGCCGGGCGATGCGGGCTCACTGGCCGGCGCCGTGCGCCGCCTCGCAGCAGATCCCGAGCTCGCCCGTCGCATTGCGGACGGCGGCCGAGCCGCCTACGAGCGCGAAGCGAGCGAGGCCGTCCTCGGAGCGCGCTGGCGCGCGATTATCGAACGGCTTCTGTGAGACGAGCCCTGGTTCTTCCCGGCACGCGCGTCCTCCTCGCCGCGGCGATCGCCGCGTACGCGGCGGGATTCGCAGCGCTCTCCGCGCTTCGTCACGAGGCCTTCGTCACCGGCCGTTTCGATCTCGGGAACATGGTGCAGGCCGTCTGGTCGACCGCACACGGCCACCCGCTACGAATGACAGACCTGCACGGAGAGCAGATCTCCCGGCTCGCGGCCCACGTCGATCCGATCCTGGTTCTGTTCGCCCCGTTGTGGTGGGTTTGGCCGAGTCCACACCTGCTGCTCGTCGTGCAGGCGTGCGCGGTCGCGCTCGGCGCCATTCCCGTATTCCTGCTCGCCCGCAAGCATCTCGGCTCGGCGCGGGCAGCACTCGGCTTCGGACTTGCCTACCTGCTGTATCCCGCGACCGGCTGGCTGACGCTGAACGAGTTTCATCCTGTCGCCCTCGCAACGCCTCTGCTCCTCTTCGCGTTCTGGTATCTCGACGAAGATCGCCTGCTGCCGTTCGCCCTGTTCGCGATCGCCGCAGCGAGCTGCAAGGAGGAGATCGCGCTCGTCGTCGCAGGCTTCGGCATCTGGTACGCGCTCGCGCGCAGACGATGGGCAGCCGGCACGGCGATCGCACTCTTCGGCGGCGCGTGGGCCGCGGTCGCCATCGCGATCGTCATCCCGCACTACAACGCCGGCGCCGAGTCCGACTTCTACGGTCGTTACAGCGAGGTGGGCGGGTCCGCAGGCGGGATCCTCGAGACGGCCTTCACGCATCCATTGCGAATCGCCGACGCGGCGTTCAGCGGCCGAGATCTCCACTACCTGCTCCAGCTCGTGACACCGTTGGCCGCGCTGTGCCTCCTGGCGCCGCTCGTGCTCGTGGCAGCGCTACCGGAGCTCGCGATCAATCTCCTCTCGTCGACGACAACACAGACGTCGATCCACTTCCACTACACGGCAGGGCTGATCCCGCCGCTCGTGATCGCCGCGATCTTCGGTGCGAAGCGGCTATCCCGCTGGGCGTTGCCGGTTGCGTTCGTAATCGTGCTCGCGGCGCTCGTCGGGAACTACCGCCTGGGGCCCATCCCGGGGTGGCGGCATCTCCCGGGCGGACAGACATTCCAGGCGACCGCGGCGCGCGTGACGGTTCACGATCGCGTCGCCGACCGCGCACTTCGACTGATTCCCGGTGACGCCGTGGTGAGCGCGACCAACACGCTCGGGGCGCATCTGTCGGCACGCGGCCGCGTGCTGAGCTTTCCGTTCATCGAGGATTCGCAGTGGGTAGCGGCAGACGAGACACAACCGGGCTACGCGGACCGTTACGCGCCCATCCCCACAGCGACTCAACTCGCGGCGCTACGACGGAACCCGGAGTGGCGGCTCGTGTTCGAGGAGGACGGAATCCTCGTCTTCCGCCGCGGGTCTGCGTAGTCGCACCATGGCCAGCGCGAACACCGCCACCACCAGCAGGTCGCGCACGAGCACGAGCCACACGTAGCCGCCGAGCGCGAACACATCCCCGTAGTGAAAGAACCACACCTGTGCGAGGACGAGAGCGGCTGCGGTCAGGATCCATGCAGCCGGCTCGAGGAGGAGCACGAACGGAACAAGCCAGACGAGGTATTGCGGTGAGAAGAACCTCGTGAACGCGAGGAAGCCCGCGACTGCCGCCGCGAATGCGAACGCGAGCCGCCTCGGATCGTCACGGCCACGCAGATACAGCCACGAAACCGAGATGACGGCGAGCGCCTGCGCGGCCGAGCTGAGCACGGCCAGCGTTTCCGGCAGGGAGCCGACGAGGTCGTACGAGATCGCGTGCCCTGTGCGATGAATGACCGTGGCGCTGTAGAAGCCCAGCCGGTCACCGACCGCAAGCAGCGAGCCGCCGAGGCTCTCCACCTGCAGCGATCGCGCTGCCTGCGCGCGAAAGCTTTCCGCGAGGCCATGCGGCGCAAGGACGAGGAACGGAACGATCATGAGAGCCGCAAGGCCGGCCCAAGCGGCGAGCGCACGCAACGCGGGCTTCCGCCCGTGCGTACGCCACACGAAGATCGCCGCAGGCGGAATCAGCACGACGGGGTAAACCTTCGCCGCGAACGCCGCACCGAGCAGTGCGAACGCAGCGACATCCTGCCGGGCCGGAAGCAGCACCAACGCGGCGACGGTGAGCAGCGCGGGCCACGCGTCGTACGTGTTGAGGGAGATCGGCCCGAGCGCAAGTGGTGACAGCGCAAAGAGCAGGACGGCAGTCCAGAGGCGAGCTGCCGACGCGCCGAGCCGGACGAGCGCGAACGCGACGAGCAAGAGCGTCGCGATACCGCACAGCGCCATCAGGCACTTGAACGCCGCGTTGTAGTGCGAGGAGCCGAACGCCGCCGGCGGCAGAAACACCGTCAGGGCTCCGGGTGGATACTCCATGAAGAAGTCGCGGTAGGGCACGCGCCCGTCGAAGACGGCGTCCGCAAACCCCTGGTAGAGATGAACGTCGCGGAACCGTTCGGCGCGGAAGAGCCCGCCGTCCGGAACGGCGCAGGCCGCGAGGTAGATCGGAATCGCCACGGCCGCAGGCCGCAGCCAGGGCCTACGGCGTCTTGCCGGAGTCAGGGACCTGGGAGAAGCCGTCGGCGCCGTTCCCCGAGCTCGTCGTCGTCGGCGCTTGCGGTGTGTACGAACCGCTGGAGCTCGGCGTGTAGTAACCGCCGCTCATGGCGTACTGCAACTTGTGCGTGATCCAGACGGGTGAGGTCTTCGGCGCGGGGAACACCTTCGGGAACGGTGCGTATCTGATCGCGCGCTCCATGAACAGCTTCCAGATCGTCGCGGGAAACGTTGGTCCGGAGACGGAGATGCCGTGAACCGACGTCATCGGGATCTCTCCCCTGGGATAACCGATCCAGATCGTCGCCTCGAGGCCCGGGAAGAAGCCGCAGAACCAAGCATCGGCGTAATTGTCCGTCGTCCCCGTCTTGCCGGCGGACGTGCCGCCGAAGTAGGCGCCAACTCCCGTGCCCTGCGTCATGTTCTCTCCGAGGATCCGCACGACCTCGGCCGCGACCCAATCGGGAACAGCGCGCGTGCGCTGCGGAACGCCCCAGCCGGCCTCGGTGTCGACCTTGCCGCCGGGCAAGACAACCTTCCGGATCGCCATCGGCTTCGAGTAGATGCCGCCGGCTGCCAGAGTCGAGTACGCCGAAGCCATGTCCATCGGCGTCACGACCCGCGAGCCGAGGCCCATCGAGGGGACATACACCCCGTCGCCCGTGCGCAGGTCGGTGCGCACGCCCAGCCGGTAAGCGACGTCCGCGATGTTGTCGGGACCGACGTCGAGCGACAGCCGCGCGTAGACGCTGTTGTCGGAGCGCAGAGTCGCGTTCTCGATCGACGTCGCGCCGACGTAGGAGTGGTCGTACGTCTGCGGACACCAAGCCGTCGGTGGATTCGTATCGCAGGAGCCGGTCCCGGTCGGGTCCCACTTGAACGGAGCGGAGAGATAGGTCGTCGACGGGCTGATGCCCTGCGAGATCGCCGTGGTCAGCACGATCGTCTTGAACGTCGACCCCGGCTGGCGACGCGCGGACGACGCGAAGTTGACCTGGTTCTTGGGATTCCCTGGGCTCACCTCGGTCATCGCGCGAATCGCCCCGTTGCGCGGGTTGATCGAGACGATCGCGGCAGCGGGATCGTTCGAATATGGAAGCGTTCGCTTGATCGCGTCGAGCGCAAGCCGCTGCAATCGCGGATCGATGGTGGTGTAGACCTTGAGGCCGCCGGAGCGGACCGTGTTCGCGCCGTACTGACGCTGAAGCTCCTCACGGACGTAGCTGAAGAAGTACGGCTCGCGGATGCGCGTGTACAACCGGCCGGCCTTGAGGTGAAGGTTGCGCTCGGCCACCGCGTTTGCGTACTGGCTCGACGTGATGTCCCGGTTCCCGAGCATCGCACGGAGCACCTCGTCCCTGCGCGCGATCGCCTGCGCCGGCCGCTGGAAAGGATCGAAGACGGACGGCGCCTGCGGCAGGCCGGCCAGCAGCGCCGATTCGGTCAGGGTGAGCTTTCGCGCCGGCTTGGAGAAATACGTCTGGGCGGCCGCCTCGATCCCGTACGCGTGGTTCCCGTAATAGACCTGGTTCATGTACGCGTTGAGGATCCACGTCTTCGACTTCTGGCGCGCGAGCTTGATCGCGAGGCATGCCTCGGTCGCCTTGCGCCCGAGCGTCTGCGACTTCTCCGTGATGTAGAGATTGCGGACGAGCTGCTGGGTGATCGTCGACCCGCCCTGGACGACCCGCCCGGCCTGGATGTCCGCATAGAGCGCGCGCACGATGCCGAGCCAGTCGAGTGCACCGTGCTTGTAGAAACGTCTGTCTTCGATCGCGATCGTGGCGGCCGGGGCCCACTTGCTGATCTGGTCGAGCCCGACCGGTTGTCGGTTCTGCTCTGCAGGAATCGACCCCAGCAACGACCCGTCGGCTGCGAAGACGAATGAGTTTTCCCCCACGTCCACGGGTTTGAGCGAATCGAGGCTGCAGCTGTTCATCCACACGGCCGCGCCCGTAAAGCTCGACACGACCAGGAAGAGAACCGTGCCGATGAGCGCTCCCGACACGAACTTGCCGAACCGCTTCCGCCGGTTCCTCACTCGTTGTCGCCGCCGCTTCCTCAGGCGGTCGAGCAGGAAGGTGTCGGACTGGGACCGCCTGCCGCGTTGAGCCGGGCTCACGCGTACACGCCTTCGGCGCGCAGCACCTCATGAGCCTGCAGGAGGAGCTCACGCTTGCGCTGCTCGGCCGAAGAGCGATTCGGGGCGGGCGTGCGCACGACGACGGTCGCGCTGGTGGATAGGTCGCTCACGAACACCTCCCCGTCCGGAGCGATCGTCTTCAGCCGGTCCACGACCGTACCGAGGTCTCTACCCAATGGAACCTGGAGGCTGATCTCGGCGACCTTCTCTCGACTGCGGATCGTTGAGTTGCGGATGGTATCCGAGGCCAGCTTCTCGTTCGGGATCACAAGCCGGTCGCCGTTCTCGGTACGCACGAAGGTGTAGATGAGCCCGATCTCCTCGACGGTCCCCTCGGTGCTTTCGACGACCACGTCGTCGCCGAGCCGCACCGGTTGCGTGAAAGCGATCAGCAGACCGGCGACGAAGTTACCCAGCGTCCGCTGGGACGCGAAACCGACGACGATGCCGAGCACCGCCGAGGACGCAAGCAACCCGCCGGCCACCGCCCGCACCTGCGGGATCACGAGTAGGGCTGTGAGCAGCCCGACGAAGATGATCGTCGTGGTGACGCTGCGCCGTACGATGCGATAGCGCGTGATCGCTTCCGGCGGGAGGTCGCGACGCGCGATGCGCCGGTCGATCATGCGGGCCACCACGACGGTGACGAACATGACGACGGCGACAACGATCAGGCGGTGCCAGAACGGCATGGGCCTCTATTCGACGGCAGCCGCGCCCTCCTTTGCGAGGCTCGACCAGCTGAACCCCTCGCCGTTGCGGCTGAAGCGGCCAGGCCCGTGAAAGTGACTGACGATCACATCCATTTCTACGTCCGCGAGGCGCGCGAGGACCTCCTTCCGCGTCGTGGCGGACAGGCCGGGATCGTGGTCGTTGAAGTAAGCGAGATCCGGGTCGGCGACCTGCAACTCGTGCACGACGACGTCGCCCAGGACGGCCAGCTCGCTCCCCTCTGATTCGATGAAGACGCTGGCATGGCCCGGGGTATGGCCGGGCGTCGGCACGAGGCGAATCCCGGCCGCGACCTCCAGATCTCCGTCGACGAGCACCACCAGGCCGGCATCGCCCAGCGGCTCGACACGGTCGCCCAGATGCGGTCTCAGCTGCAGAGACTCTTCCGACATGAAGTACGACCAGTCGTCCGTCGGCACGACGTAGCGGGCGTTGGGAAAGGAGCCGTCCCAGCCCACGTGGTCGACGTGAAGATGCGTGTGCACGACGAGATCGACGTCTTCGGGGCTCGAGCCGACCCGCGTGAGCTCGGTGAGAAGCCTTGCACCGGCCCCCGGCATGAACGTGCGCGGCTCCGGCCCGAGCCCGGTGTCGACGAGCACCGAGACACCGGCACCGCGAATCAGAACCGCGTTGACCGGGAGCCGCCACGGCTCGGGCGCGTCCAACGCGGGGAAGGCCTCCCCGACGGTTGCGAAGCTTCCCTCGCCGTCGACGATGACCGCTACCTCGAAAATGCCGACCCTCACAGGGGCAGCGGCTTCCGTCCCGCGAATCCCTCGCCGCTCCGGTGCCAGTAGTGAACCTCGTCCTCGCCAAGCTTCCAACAGAGGAGCACCACCTCGTCGCCGCGCTTGGCGGGGAAGTCCAGCAGCCCTTCCTCGAGTGACTTCACCTCAGCGCCCGCGGCGTTGATGAGCTCCGCACACTCCGAGATCGCGGCCGCCTCCTGCTGGATCGCGTCCGCCGCTTCGTGCAGATCGCTCGGGACCATGTCGCCGCCGTTTCCGGCAATGCGCGTGACGAGCTCCGCCTGCAGGACCTGCGCAGCCGTGAGCTTGCGTCGATGCTCGACCATCTGTTCGACAATCGGGCGGAGTTCGACAAGGGCCTCGTTGGCCTCTTCAGGCGTGAAGGTGCGAGTCATTCGTCCGTATGATCATGCGGCGGTGCGCGCGGGTCAAAGGCAAGTGCTGGACATCTACCTCTGGAGCCGCGCGGCGATCTGGGTTGCGGCGATCTTCGCCTTCTTCTTCTTCGAGCCTAACCGGCATCCGGATGCGGGCCGGTGGGACACGGCGCGCCTGCACGACCTCGGCTACTTCACCGACATCTGGGCCCGCTGGGACAGCGACTTCTTCTTGCGCATCGGACAGAACGGCTACGACGATGCTTCCGCTGCCTTTCACCCCCTCTACCCGGCGCTGATCGCCGGCCTCGGCCGGCTTTTCTTCGGCCACTACCTCCTCGCCGGGCTCGTCATCTCGCTCCTCTGCTGCCTCGGCTCGTTCGTGCTCCTGCATCGGCTGGCCGAGGAGCGTCTCGGCCCCGACGGGGCGCGACGAAGCGTGCTCTACCTCGCCGTGTTCCCGATGGCACTCTTCCTCCAGGCGGTCTACAGCGAGTCGCTGTTCCTGCTCCTCGTCCTCGCAGCATTCGCGCTCGCGGAGCGCAATCGCTTCGCAGGTGCAGGTCTCGTCACCGGGCTGGCGATCCTGACGCGAGCGGCCGGCCTCGCGCTGCTCCCGGCGTTGGCGCTTCTGGCGTGGCGTCACCGGGAGCGGCTGCGCTCTCTTGCAGGCCTCGCACTGGCGGTTCCCGTCGCAGCGGTCTACCCAGTCGTGCTTTGGCAGCAGGTCGGCGACCCATGGGCGTTCTCGGACGCGCAGGACCGCTGGCACCGGCACCTGTCACGGGCCGGTCCGCTGGGTGGGATCTGGGACGGCCTCGTCGCCGGCTGGCGCGGCCTGCAGCAGTTCGTCGTGGGACACGGCACGAACGTCCCCGGTGCAAATCCGATGCACGCGGCTGCCGAGAACGTGCAGGCGCTCGTGTTCCTCGCGCTCTTCTTGGCGCTGACGGTCGTCGCATGGCGACGGTTCGGCGCGCCCTATGGATTGTTCGCGGCGGTCAGCCTCGCGATCCCGCTGGCCTACCCCAGCTCTCGCTGGCCGCTGCTCTCGCTCCCACGGTTCGGTTTGGTGATCTTTCCCTTCTTCCTCGCCCTCGCGGCCGTGACCACCGGAAAACCGCGACTCCACACTGCGGTTGTCGCCTGCAGCGCGCTGTTCCTCGGCGTCGCGGTGACGCAATGGGCCCTGTGGCAGTGGGTTGCGTGAGAGCCGCCGACCTCGACGCGGTCACGCTCGACGCCCACGGCACCCTCGTCCGGCTCGCGGATCCCGTTCCGGCGCTGGTGAGCGAGCTCGCCGAACGAGGAGTCGAACGCACGCCGGAGACCGTGCTCGCCGGCTTCCAGAGCGAGGTCGCGCACTACATTCCCCGCGCTGGTCGGGGTCACAGCGAGGAGGGTCTGGCGCGACTGCAACGCGAGTGCGCCGGCGTCTTTCTCGACGCGATCGAGGCAGAGCTCGATCCGGAGGAGTTCGCCCCGGCCTACGTGAGCGCGCTCCACTTCGAAGTGCTCCCGGGAGTGGTCGGGTCGCTCGAGCGGCTACGGGCGCTTGGTCTCGAGCTGGGAGTCGTTGCGAACTGGGACCTCAGCCTGCGCAGGCTGCTCGCGGAGGTCGGCCTCGCGCGGTATTTCGCCGTCGTGGTCCACGCCGCGTGCAAGCCCGCTCCCGAGGGACTGCTCCGCGCATTGGCAGAGCTACAAGTTGCCCCGGCCCGCGGGCTGCACATCGGCGACGACGCCGCAGACCGGAAGGGCGCGGCCGCTGCGGGCATGGCGTTCGCACCCACGCCACTCGTCGACGCCGTGGCGACGATCCGATGAGGGCGCCGCTGCGACTCTGGAGCGCCTTCGTGCTCGTGTTCGCGACCCTGAGCTACACGCTCCGCTTCACCTCGGGCAAGCCGCCCAAGGACCTGCTCTACAAGTGGTCGACCGTCGTTGGGAACCTTGTCCAGTTCGCGATCATCGTGGCGATCGTCTACGGGATCGCCGGCGCCGCGGGCGAGCGGCGACGCGTGCTCGCGCTACGCCGCCCGACGTCGTGGCGCACCGCGGCCGGGATCGGGCTCGGTGTCGGGTTCGGGATGTTCGTCCTGACCATCCTCCTCGGGCCGCTCCTTCACCCGGACCGTGAGCAAGGTGTCACCCCCGACACCTGGGAGCCGAAACACGCGGCCGCGTACGTTGCGAACGGAATCGTCATCGCGATGGTCGCGCCGATCATCGAGGAGCTGACGTTCCGTGGCCTTGGTTACTCCCTGCTCTCCCGCTACGGGCGCTGGACGGCAATCATCGGAACCGGCCTCGCTTTCGGCCTGGCGCACGGCCTTGTCAACGCCTTCCCCTTCCTCGCCGCGTTCGGGATCGGCCTCGCATATCTGCGGAGCCGCGTCGACAGTGTCTACCCGGGGATGATCGTCCACGGGCTCTTCAACGCGATCGCGCTCACCGTCGCCGTTTCGGGCAAACCGCAGGCGGATATTCTGGGCGCGTGCGCTGGGGTCTGGCCTGTGTTGTTTCCCTTCTGATCCTCGTCCCGGCCGCGACGGGGGCAACGCCCGTGGTCACCATCGAGACAACGCCGGCGGCAGGAGCGGCGCCGCTGAAAGTCAGCTTCACGGCCGTCGGTGAAGCAGCGTCTTACCATTGGGACTTCGGGGACCGGAGCGTTGCAGACGGCCCGACCGCCGAGCACACCTATGCTGCCGGCCGCTGGACCGCGACTCTGACGACGCAAGCCGCCGACGGCGAGGCCACCACTCAGACGACAACGCTCACGGCGTACGGTCTCACGCTGGCAGGCCCGAACCCGGCGAGGTACGACCGTCGCGCCGCGTTCCGGGGTACCATCGTGCCCGCCGAGCCGAGCGTCTACGTCTCCCTCATCGGGCCGCGCGGAAAGATCGCCGGAGCAAGAACGCGCTCCGACGGGAGCTACTCGATCGCCGGGCGCGTACGGCTCCCCGGCGAGTACCGGACGAGGAGCGAACGCGCAGAGTCTGCGGCGATCGCGCTGAGTGTCGCGCCGAAGCTCCTCACCGCGCTGGCCGGGACCGGAGCGCGAGGCAGCATCTATTTCTTCACAGCGCGGCTCGTGCCGCGAAACGCCGGCGCTGTCCGCGTCAGCATCACCCGAGGCCAGAACGTCCTCGTCAACCGCACCTTCACAGGCTCCGTGCGGATCAAGCTCGATACTCGGCGACTCACCTCGTACCGGATCCGCACCGAGGTGATGCCGAACAAGGGCTATGTGCGCAGCGCCCGGGTCTTACGTGCGAAGGTCGTCCTGCCGCGGCTGACTCTCGGCGCACAGGGCGTCGCGGTCTCACAGCTTGGTGGCGAGCTCCGGCGGCTGGACTACGCCGCGCCCCCCGGCGCGACGTTCGACGGTCGGATGCTCGACGCCGTCTATGCCTTCCAGAAGGTGCACGGCCTGCCGCGCACGGGAGTAGTGGATGCGCGCTTCTGGCGCACGCTCTCGAATCCCGGCGTGCCAAGTCCACGGTTCGAGCAGCCGGCCGAACACATCGAGGTGAACAAGGGCCTGCAGGTGCTCTACATCGTCCGAGACTCGGAGCTCGCGTTGATCGTGCCGATCTCGACGGCAGGCGTGGCCGGCACGTACACGCCTGTCGGCCGGTTCGCGGTCTACCGCAAGGTGGTTGGGTTCGACCCCAGTCCGCTCGGGACCCTCTACGACCCGCTGTACTTCACCGGTGGCTATGCGATCCACGGCAACCCGTCCGTCCCGCCGTACCCGGCCAGCCACGGCTGCGTTCGCATCCCGATGTGGGTGGCGCCCCTCCTGTACCGGACCATTCCGTACGGCGAAACGGTCTACGTGTATTAGCCTCGCCGCGCTCGCGTTGCTGCTTTCGGGTTGCGGAAGCACGCCCCGCGACATCCCGTATACCGACCTCACGTCACAGGCCGGGCAGCTCCAGTTCACTCGGATCACGCGCGACGTCTATCGCAACCGTGCCGCTTTGCTGGACGTGCTCGAGCGGAACAATCCCGGACGCTCGATTCACCTGCCGAACATCGACTTCGGGCGATACGAGATCTATCTGGTCGCCGCCGGACCGCGATCGAGCAGCGGCTACGAGCTCCAAGTCCTGCGCGTGCAGGATGTAGGCAACCACATCGACGTCGTGATCCACGAACGTACCCCGTCGCTGGGTGACACCGTGCAGGCGCGCGTGACCTATCCGTTTCGGCTGATCGCCCTTCCGCGTAGCAGCAAGCCGGTGAAGCTGAAGTGGCCGGGTCGGCCCTGAGCCGCTATTCCTCGTCCGGCTCGATCGCGAACTCGTCCGGCGTCACCTCGTCGAGGAACTGCTTGAACTCCGAGACTCTCGACTCGATCTCTTCCTCGGTCACCTCTTCGCCCTCGAACTCGATGGCCGACTCCTCGATCACGTCGTCGGCGGCGAAGATCGGCGCCTCCGCCCGGATTGCGAGTGCGATCGCATCGGACGGCCGCGAGTCGACCTCGATCTCCGAGCCGTCGAGCTGCACGGTGATCTGCGCATAGAACGTGTTCTCGCGGAGCTCCGTCACCGTGATGCGCGTCACTTGTGCACCGAGCTGATCGAGCATGTCGGTGACGAGGTCGTGTGTCATGGGCCTCGGGGTGGAAGCACTCTGGAGCTTCATGAGAATCGCGGCGGCTTCCGGATGGCCGATCCAGATCGGAAGGAACTGGTTTCCCTCAGCAGTCTTGAGCAGCACGATCGGCTGCTTCCCGACCAGATCGAAGCTGACTCCGTAGATCTGCATCTCCTGCATACGCCTGCTCTGATGGTAGCTCAGGGGTCTTGCGGGAAGACCTCGGAAAGGGGTGCGACTACGACCTCGCCGCTCTCCGGATCCTCGAGCTCGGCGCGCCGGTTGGGCACGCTCATCGGCTCGAGCCCACGGAGCACGTAGACGCGACCCTGATAGGTGACGAGGTCTCCGATCTTCATAGCCGCAGTAGGAACAAACGCCGCTAGCGGCATCGGCACTCCGGTGACCCTGCGGTATCCCTTACTCGGAGCGTTCTTTCAAACGCCACTCGGCGACGTCGCGAATGCTGACGATGCCCACAGCGCGTTCGCCGGCGACGACCGGGATGTGACGGAAGCCGCGTTCGATCATCGCCTGCCCCGCCTCCTCGACCGATGCGTCCTCGGTCATGGTCAGGGGATCAGGCGTCATCCACTCCCTCACACGCGCCTCGCTCGAGTGCACCCGGCCGGCCACGGCACGCATCAGATCGCGCTCGGTGAAGATCCCGATCAGCCGGCCGAAGTCGGAGACGACCACGGCACCGACCCCCTGATCGGTCATCTTCTGAGCCGCCTCGCCGATCGTGTCCTCCGGAGCGACCGTGAGCACGTCCGTCGTCATCACCTCGCCGAGCGTCGCCATGCGGGCGAGCATAGGGAAACGTCCCGCTACAATCCACCCTCCCGTGGGCGATTAGCTCAGTTGGTTAGAGCGCCGCTCTGATAAGGCGGAGGTCCGTGGTTCGAGTCCACGATCGCCCATAACCGCCGGAAGCCCGGCCGCTTCGCGGCCATGATGGCTTCCGACGGTTTCTTCCTTTCCTAGATCGTCGGTGAGCCGCGAGTGGGGGCTTTGCCGGCGCCCGCACACCACGGCGTCGGCGTTGCTGAAGAAAGTCATCATGGCGCGCAGCGCCGGACTTTCTTCAGTGGAGGACGGTCGTGCGCTGGAGATAATCCTCGACCGCGAGGAGGAAGGTGTCGTCCTCGGCGAGCTCTTTCAGCGTGCCTTTCGTCTCGTCGTCGAGGTCCTCGTCGCGGGCGAGTTCGGTCAGGAAGTTGTTCATCTGACCGTCCCGCGACAGCGCGGCCATGCGTAGGAAGATCCGCTTCGCCTCGTCGTCCTGGGAGATTGCCTCGAGAGACTCCATGTCGTTCAGCCACAGTCCGAGCATGTCACCCGTTGAACGAGGCGAGCGTCCAACGGGATACGGCCTAGTGGCCTACTTCGCCGCCTTCTCCAATGCTTCCACGAGCTCTTCGAGCTCGGTCTCGTCGGCGAACGAGATTTCTAAACGATTCGACACGATTCGGCTCGAGAAACCGGTGATTCGATCGGCAGCCGTTTTCGCGCGGGCCACGAGTGCCGGGTCGAGCTTCGTGGTCTGCCGCCGCTGCTTCGTCTTGGCGCCCGCCCAGCGAGCTGCTCGCTCCGCCGCCCTCACCGACATGCCCTTCTGGACGATCTTGCGTGCCAGCGCGCGGCGGCCTTCGTGGTCCGGCACCGCCAGCACGGCTCGTGCGTGACCTTCGGTCAGCTGGCCGCGTTCGACCATCTTCAGCACGTCCTCGGGCAGCTCGAGGAGCCGCACGCGGTTGGACACCGCCGGCTTCGATTTGCCGACGCGCTCGGAGAGCTCCCCGAGCGAGAGCGCGAACTCGTCGAGGACGACAGCGAACGCGCGCGCTTCCTCGATCGGCGAGAGATCTTCGCGCGCGACGTTCTCGACGAGGCCGAGGAGGAGCGTGTCCCGGTCGTCGGCTTCGCGCACGACTGCCGGCATCGTCTTCAGCTTGGCGTCACGCGCAGCACGCCAGCGGCGCTCGCCGGCAATCAGCTCGTAGCCGCCGGCCGTGCGCGGGCGGACGAGCACCGGTTGGACGACGCCCTGCGCACGCACCGAATCGGCGAGCCCGGCACCCGCTTCCGAATCGAAGCGCCGCCGCGGCTGCCGCGGATTCGGATGAATTGCGTCGACCGGAAGCTCGGCGAGCTCGGACGCGGTTGCGCCGCCCAGCAGGACTTCGAGGCCTCGGCCGAGGCCCCGTCTCTCAGGCACGGTCGACAAGCTCCATCGCCACCTTCCAGTAAGCGTCGGCGCCGCGGGAGCGGCGGTCGTACGCGATTGCGGGCAGGCCGTGACTCGGAGCCTCCGCGAGCCGGACCGAGCGCGGGACCGTCTGCGTGAACACCAGCTCACCGAAGTGCTTGCGCACCTCGGCCTCGACGTCTGCAGACAGACGCGTCCGGCCGTCGACCATGGTCAGCAGGACGCCGCCGACCGCCAGCCGTGGATTCAGCCGCGCCTTCACGAGGTTGATCGACTGCACGAGCTGCGACAAGCCCTCGAGGGCGTAGTACTCGGCCTGCACCGGGATCAAGACGCGATCAGCGGCGGCGAGCGCATTCACGGTCAGCGGTCCGAACGAGGGCGGGCAGTCCAGGAACACGAAGGAGTACTGCTCGATGTCCGAAGCAAGCGCTTGCCGCAGATAGGTCTCCCCGTCGCTGTGCCGCGTCAGCTCGACAGTCGCTCCGGCGAGGTCCGGCTTCGCGGGAATCAGGTGCAGATTCGGAAACTTCGTCGGCTTGGCGAGGTCTCGCAGAGGCACCCCGTCGAGCAGGTCGTAGGTCGAGGTCCCGTTCGCACGCTCACCGAGCCCCGATGTCGCATTCGCCTGCGGATCGAGATCGATGACGAGCGCCGGCTCGCCTGCTTCCGCGAGGCAGGCGGCGAGGTTGATCGCAGTCGTCGTCTTGCCGACGCCGCCTTTCTGATTCGCGAGCGCGTAAACCTTCGCCACGTTGCCAGCGTACTCAGTCCAACGGACGCTTACTCGCCACTCCTGGCCGGCGCGGAAAGCCCTCCGGCGTCGGTCGCACTTTGAGCAAGACGAGGAACCCGTCCCCCTCTGCCGCGAGCTCGCCCCCGACCTGTTCGGCCACGCGGGCAACCCGTTCGGTATCGACGCTCGGCCCAACCCAGAGGACGACTGCACCCCCGGGACGAACGAGCGGGAGACACCATTCCGCTGCGACGGGCGGTTTCGCGAGCGCCTTGGCAACGGCCACTCCGTAGGCGTCCGTCTCCTGCTCCTCCGCCCGGCCCTGGACGACAAGAACATTCGCCGGTGCCCACTCGCGCAAGAAGTCGCATTTGCGACCGATCGCTTCGAGCAGCGTTACCTCGCGATCGGGAAGCGACGTCGCCAGCGGAATTCCGGGGACACCGCCACCCGAGCCTACGTCCACAATCGACCCCTCGAATCCCGACACCACGGCGACTCCGCGCAGCGAGTCTTCGAGCAACATCTGCTGCGCTTCAGCGAGATCGCTGATCCCGGTCAGACCCGGAGTCGCGACGACAGCTCGAAGCCAGTCTTCAAGCAACGGGATGTACGACGACGAAGCGATTGGGCTCAGTGCCCTCGCTCGTCGTTTCGATCCCGTCGAACTCCTTGAGACGCAGATGGACGACCTTGCGCTCGACCGCGGTCATCGGCTCGAGCTCGACAGGCTCGTGATCGGACAGCGCGCGTTCCGCGGAGCGCACGGCCAGCGCTTCGAGCGCGGTCCGACGGCGGCCGCGGTAACCCGCTGCGTCCACCACCACTTCCTTGCGATCCTCGGGGTGGCGCCTCCACATGATTGCGTTCGCCAAGTACTGAACGGCATCGATCGTCTGTCCGTGCCTCCCGATCAGCATGCCGAGGTCGGACCCCCCGCAGGAGACCGTTATGGCCTCTTCGTCCTCTTCCACGTCGATCCGTCCGGTCACACCGATCCCGTCCACGATCCGCGTCACGAGCGAGCGCGCCTCCGCGGCCAGATCGGATTCGTCGATCGGTTCGGTTACCGCGGCGTCGGCCGAGACTGTCGCGACAACCTTCGCCGGCGAGAAACCGACACCGAGCAGGCCTCGCTCGCCCTCGGTCACGACCTGGAAGTGCACGGCCGACTTGTCCACGCCCGGGTGCTGCTTTTCGAGCTCTCGCAGCGCTGCCCACTTGGCCTCGCCGACGGTCTCGCCGGTCGCCTCGACCGAGATCTCCTGCGTTTCCATCTCTAGCGGCGCGCCTTTTTCTTTCGCTT
>JBBWZE010000134.1:0-5831 GCA_039648845.1 Actinomycetota bacterium
GGACAGCGAATCTCGAGCCGGTCGAGTAGCGCGCCGAACCGCTCGCGATCCTCGGCGACGTCGACGGCCTCGAACGCCGTCCCGATGATGCGGTGCCCGGCCGCCTCGAGCCCGCGGGCCAGTTTCAGCGGGGTCTGGCCGCCGAACTGAATCGCGATGCCGTCCGGCCGCTCTCGCTCGCACACCGCGAGGACTTCCTCCAGTCCCAGCGGCTCGAAGTAGAGCCTGTCGGAGGTGTCGTAGTCCGTGGACACCGTCTCCGGGTTGCAGTTGACCATCACTGCTTCGTACCCGAGTGCGCGGAAGCTCTGCGCGGCATGCACGCAGCAGTAGTCGAACTCGATTCCCTGACCGATCCGGTTCGGGCCGGAGCCGAGGATGACGACGCGTGGCTTCTCGCCCTGCGGCGGCGCCTCGTCGGCCTCGCCCCAGGTCGAGTAGTAGTACGTCGAGGCCGCCTCGACCTCACCCGCGCACGAGTCGACCCGGCGATAGGAAGGGCGTATGCCCCAGGCCCGGCGACTCGCGCGGACGTCTTCCTCGGCGACACCGCACTTCGACGCGATGTCCGAGTCGGAGAAGCCCGCCCGTTTGATGCGCAGGAAATCGTCGGCAACCAGGTCGTCGAGCCTGAGTTCGTCGAGCTCGCTCGCTAGTTCGACAGCAAACCAGGGATGGGCGCTCTCTGCGAGCTGCCAGGTCTCCTCCCCATCCAGCTCCCGCGAACGACGCGCTTTGCGGAACGCCTCGACGAAGGTACGTCCGATACCCATCGCCTCTCCGACCGACTTCATCTGCGTTCCGAGCGTCGTATCGGCTCCGGGAAACTTCTCGAACGCAAAGCGCGGAAACTTGACCACGACGTAGTCGAGCGTCGGCTCGAAGCTCGCCGGCGTGGTGCCGGTGAGATCGTTAGGGATCTCGTCGAGCGTGTAGCCGACCGCGAGCTTGGCGGCCACCTTGGCGATCGGGTAGCCGGTCGCCTTCGAGGCGAGCGCGGAGGACCGGGAGACGCGAGGGTTCATCTCGATCACGCGCAGTTCTCCGGTGTCACGCTCGCGCGCGAACTGGATGTTGGATCCCCCACACTCGACGCCCACCGCGCGGACGACTGCCGCCGCCGCGTCGCGAAGCTCTTGGTACGCGTGGTCCGACAGCGTCATCTGCGGCGCGACCGTCACGGAATCGCCAGTGTGGACGCCCATCGGATCGATGTTCTCGATCGAGCAGACGATCACGACATTGTCCTTCCGATCGCGCACGACCTCGAGCTCGAACTCGTCCCAGCCGCGCACCGATTCCTCGACGAGCACCTGTCCGATCGGGCTCTCGAAGATGCCGAGCTCGACCTGACGGTACAGCTGGTCGATCGTCTCGACGAAGCCGCCGCCTTGGCCGCCGAGCGTAAATGCCGGTCTCACGACCGCAGGGGTGCCTAGACCCCCCAGCTGATCGAGATCCGTCACGATGCGTGAATTCGGTGTGCGCAGGCCGACCGAGCGGACGGCGTCGCGGAAGAGCTCGCGGTCTTCGGCGCGGCGGATGACGTCGAGGGGTGCGCCGATGAGCTCCACGCCGAGGTCGGCGAGGACGCCGGCCTCTGCCAGCTCCCTGGCGAGGTTGAGCGCCGTCTGGCCGCCCATCGTCGAGAGGAGCGCGTCCGGCGTTTCGCGTGCGAGGACGTCGGTGACGCCTTCGAGGTCGAGCGGCTCGAGGTAGGTCCGGTCTGCGAAACCTGGGTCGGTCATGATCGTCGCGGGGTTCGAGTTCACGACGATCGTGCGGAAGCCGTCCTGGCGCAGAACCTTCAGCGCCTGGCAGCCGGCGTAGTCGAACTCGCACGCCTGCCCGATCACGATCGGGCCGGAGCCGATCAGGCAGACCGACTCGAGATCATGCCGCCTGGGCATACGCCACCTCCTCGACCCACTGTTCGATGATCGGCCAGGCATCGTGTGGGCCCGGGCCGGCTTCGGGATGGAACTGCACCGACCGCGCCTGCTCGAGCGGAAAGTCGAGCCCCTCCACGGTTCCGTCGTAGAGCGAGACGTAGGTCGCCTCGCGCGAGTGGGAAGGCGCGACCGCGAACCCGTGGTTCTGGCTCGTGACGAGGACACGCCCCGATGCGCGTTCGAGAACTGGATGATTCGCGCCGCGGTGCCCGAACGGAAGCTTGAAGGTCTCGTGCCCGGCGGCGAGGGCAAGCAACTGGTGGCCGAGACAGATCCCGAGCAGCGGCACCCGGCCGATCAGCTCCCGCACGACGGCGATCTCGTCCTCGAGCGGCTCGGGGTCCCCGGGACCATTCGAAAGGAGGACGGCGTCGAAACGAAGCAGCTCGTCCGCGGTCGCGTCGTGCGGAAAAACGGTTACAGCCGCGCCCGCACCTGCCAGGCGTCGGAGGATGGAACGTTTGCAGCCGTAGTCGACGACGGCGATCCGTACGAGCCCGGCGTCCGAGTAAACGTACGGCCTGGGGGTCGAAACGCCGGCTGCGAGCGCGCGACCGGCCATCGTCGGCTGAGAGCGCGCCACCGAGACCGCCTGTTCGACCGAACCGTCACCTGCGACCGCGACTGCACGCATCGCCCCTTCGTCGCGCAGCCTCAGCACGAGGGAACGGGTGTCGATTCCACTGAGTGCAACGATGCTGCGCTCGTGCAGCCAGTCGGTCCACGCGGGGCCGCGCGCTTCGCGCATGAGAACGGCGCGGGCATGTGGCCGGGCGGATTCGGACCGGCCCTCCGCCACGCCGTAGTTCCCGACCATTGGCACCGTGAAGCACACGAGCTGCTCGGTGAAGCTCGGGTCGGTGACGACCTCTTGGTAACCGGTCATCGCGGTGGTGAAGACCGCCTCCCCGACGGCGAAGCCCTCCGCCCCGACGGAGTCGCCACGGAAGACGGTGCCGTCCTCGAGCGCGAGAAAGCCGCTCATGAGGCGTATGCCAATCGTCCGGCTGCGATTGTCGCCCGTACCTTGCCTTTCACCGTCTCGCCGAGAAGCCAGGAGTTGACGGAGCGCGACCGAAACGTTTCCTCCGTGATCCGATAGCTCGCGTTCAGGTCGAGCAGGACGAGATTCGCGGCTGAACCGACGGCGATCCGTGGCTCGTCGAGCCCGTACGCCCGCGCAGGTCCGGCGGACATCCGCTCCAGCAGGACGCCGAGCGGGACCAGCCCCGGCTCGACAAGGTGTGTGTAGAGCGCGGCGAAAGCCGTTTCGAGGCCGGTGACACCGAACGGCGCTGCTTCGAACGGGACCTCCTTCTCGTGCCGCGCGTGCGGCGCGTGATCGGTGGCGATCGCAGTAATGGTTCCGTCCTTGAGGGCCTCGATGAGCGCTGTGCGGTCCGACGCCGAACGCAGCGGCGGGTTCATCTTCAGGTTCGGGTCGAGCGACCGGATGGCTTCGTCGGTCAGGCAGAGGTGGTGGGGCGTCACCTCCGCGGTCGCCTGCACGCCTTCCGCTCGGGCGCGCCGGAGTGACTGCACCGACTCCCACGCGGACAAGTGGAGCAGGTGGAGTGGTTGGCGTTCGAATGCCGCAAGTGCGAGATCGCGCTCGACCATCAGGCTCTCGGCCACGGACGGATAGCCGGTGAAGCCGAGCTCCGCCGAGACCTCGCCCTCGTGCATCTGGCCGTCTCGCGAGAGCGTGCGCTCCTCGCAGTGCAGCGCAATTCGCCGGCCGGTCACGGCGCCGTACTGCAGCGCGCGCCGCATCAGTCCGGCCGCAGCGATCGGTAGGCCGTCGTCACTGAAGCCAACCGCGCCGGCGGCGGCGAGCTCGGCCATCTCCGTGAGCTCGGCCCCGGCCTGCGCTTTGGTGATCGCCGCCAGGAACCCGACGGGAATCTCGGCATCGGTGCGAGCAGCCTCGAGCAGCGAGCCGAGCGTTGCCGCAGAGTCGACGACCGGATCGGTATTCGGCATTGCGAGGATCGCGCAGTAGCCACCCGCGGCCGCGGCCGCCGTCCCGGTGGCGATCGTTTCCTCGTCCTCTCGTCCGGGTGTGCGGAGGTGCACGTGCGTGTCGACGAACGCCGGCGCGAGGACCAGACCCTCGGCGTCGATGACGCGGTGCGAGTTCGTGTCGAGGTTCTGGCCGAGTGCCGCGATCACGCCGTCGTCCACGCGCACGTCTAGCACGGCGTCCACGCCCTGGACCGGGTCGAAGACGCGCGCGCCACGCACGACGATGCTCTGCTTGGCAGCGTCCCTGGCGAACAGCATCATGCGACCTCGAGCACCGATTCGGTCTTGACCTCGATCGGCCCGCTTGTCAGCAGGTCGTAGAGGACGGCCATGCGCGTGACGAGGCCCGCTCGCACCTGCGTCTCGATCAGGGCGTCCGCGTGGTCGGCTACCCGTGGGTCGATCTCGACGCCGCGGTTCATCGGCCCGGGATGCATTACCTTCTGGCCCGGCCGCAGGCGTTCCGGCGTCACGCCCCATCGCGCCGTGTACTCGCGAAGCGACGGGACGTAGTTGGCGCCCTCTTGCATCCGTTCGCGCTGCATCCTCAAGATGTAGACGACGTCCGCGCCGGCGATGACCGAGATGTCCGTGGACGCGTCGCAGCCCATTGCCTCGATGCCACGTGGTAGTAGCGCGGGCGGGCCGACGAGCGTCACGTGCGCACCCATCAGCGACAGAGCCTGGATCAGCGACCGGGCGACCCGCGAGTGGAGAACGTCGCCGACGATCGCGACGTGCAGTCCCTCGAGCCGACCGAGTTCCTCGCGCATCGTGTAGAGGTCGAGCAGCGCTTGCGTCGGATGCTGATGCTTGCCGTCGCCGGCGTTGACGATGTGGGCGTCCGTCACGCGGGCAACGAGGTTCGGCGCTCCGATCTGCGGATGGCGGATGACGATCACGTCGGGGTCGTAGGCACCGAGTGTGATCGCCGTGTCCTTCAGCGACTCCCCCTTGTCCGCCGAGGACCCCGAGGACTTGATCGACATCGTGTCCGCCGACAGTCGCTTCCCGGCCAGCTCGAAGCTGGACGACGTCCGGGTCGAGGACTCGTAGAAGACGTTGATTACGAGCCGGCCTTTGAGTGTGGGGAGCTTCTTCACCTCACGCTCCATGCTCCGCTCGAATGTGCGGGCCGTAGCGAGCAGCCGCTCGACGTCGTCACGCGTGACGTCCTTGATCGAGATGAAGTGCCGCTTCGGCGGCGAGGCAGGCGGACGCAGGTCCTCCCGCATGACGCGGATCTCAGCCATCCTCGTGGGCCTCCTCTGGTGCGGGAACAAGCAGGATGCGATCGACCTCGTCCACCTCGACGAGCTGTACCTGGATGCGCTCGTCACGTGAGGTCGGAAGGTTCTTGCCGACGTAGTCGGGACGGATCGGCAGCTCGCGGTGACCACGGTCGACGAGCACTGCAAGCTGGATGCGCTCCGGCCGGCCATAGTCGAAGAGCGCCTCGATCGCCGCGCGAATCGTGCGCCCGGTGTAGAGCACGTCGTCGACGAGGACGACGGTCTTGCCTTCGAGCGGAAAGTCGAGTGCCGTCGAGCGGACGACCGGCTGTGAATGTCGGGGCGCGGCTCCGCTCCGGACGTGGACGTCGTCGCGGTAGAACGTGATGTCGACCGCGCCGAGATCGGGCGCTGCACCGGCTCGCTCTTCGATCAACCGGCGCAGCCGGTGCGCGAGCGGGACACCGCGGGTCTGGATGCCGACGAGCGCCACGCGCGCCAGATCCGGATTCGCCTCGATGATCTCGTGCGCGATCCGCGAGAGCGTCCGCCGCAGTGCATCGGCATCGAGGAGAACCGACCCCGCCGGAGCCTCCACCGCACTCACCGGGCAGGCAGGGTC
>JBBWZE010000142.1:0-4739 GCA_039648845.1 Actinomycetota bacterium
CGCGCGAGGAAGCGGAGGTCGCCGGTTGTGATCTCGAGCATGCTCACGGGATTCTCGCGCCTTGGGCGATCCAGCGCCCGAGGAGGTCGCGCTCGCCCTGCGTCATGCCGGTGACGTTTCCGAGCGGCATCGCCTGAGTCTGCACGGCTTGCTGCCCGATTCCCGCGGCCTGGGCTTTGATCTCAGCCGGCGTGTCGAACTTGATCCCTTTTGGGGCCGCCGCCACCTTAGTCGGGTGCTGCGAGTGGCAGGCGCTGCAGCGCTGGTCGACGATGCGCCCGACCTGCGCGAACTCGACGGGCGCCGTGCCTGCGGCAGACTCGGTCTGAGGGCGGATCAGGATCGCGAGCACGGCAATCGCAATCGCCGCCGTGATCGGAATCGCCCAGACGGTTCGTCCCATCTGGCGAAGGTTGAAGAAGTGCCGGACCCAGGCGCCGATGACGAGCAAGACGACGAGGATCAGCCAGGAGTAGCTATGCCCGTAGGTGAACGGGAAGTGATTCGAGAGCATCGTGAACACGACGGGCAGCGTGAGGTAGTTGTTGTGGACCGACCGCAGCTTGCCGCGGGCATTGGCCGCCGGGTCTGGATCGCGTCCGGCCTGTTTCGCGCGCACGAGCTCCCAGTGCGCAGGGATGATCACGAAGAAGACGTTGCCGACCATCATCGTCCCGATCATCGCGCCGATCTGGAGATACATTGCACGGCCGCTGAAGAGATGGCTGACGCCCCATGCGGCGAGAGTGATCAGACCCAGGAGCACGGCCGCGAGCACGAACGGCCTCGATCCGAGCAGGCGGCAGAGCGCGTCGTAGACGAGCCAGGCTGCCGCCAACAGCGCGACGCTGATGGCAACAGCTTCGCCTGTCGTAAGGTCGGCAACGCTCTTGTCGATCAGATAGGTATCCGCGTTGAGGTAGTAGAGGACGATCAGCAGCGCGAAGCCGCTCAGCCACGTCGTGTACGCCTCCCATTTGAACCAGTGCAACGTCTCGGGTAGGGCACGCGGGGCGACGAGGTATTTCTTGATGTTGTAGAAGCCGCCGCCGTGGATCTCCCAGGTCTCGCCGCCGATGCCGGCCTCTCGCTCGGGGTCGTCCTGTGGCGGCCGGAGGTGATTGTCGAGCGCGATGAAGTAGAACGACGAGCCGATCCAGACGATCCCGGCGATGACGTGCAGCCACCGCGTCAGCAGGTCGAGCCACTCGGTGACATAGGGGTCGACAGCTAGGAGTGCCGCCATCGGTCCTCCGCGATCGCGACCAGCTCCTGTACGGCTGTGTCGAGCTCCTGTTCGCGCGAGCGCCCGAGCCGCTCGCGCAGGATCGGGACGATCTCGCTCTTCGGGCGACGGTTCACGAACACCACGAAGCGAAAGCCGAACCGTTCCTCGTACTCGGCGTTGAGTCGTTCGAGCTCCGCCAGCGTCTCTGGGTCATCGTCTCCGCCCTGTTCGGCAGCAGAACGCCTGGACAGAATCTTCGCGCCGATCGCCGGATGGGCGTTGAGCGCTTGGAGCTTCTCCTCCTGGCTCAGCTCAGCGATCGCTTCGTGCGCCGACCCGAGCGGGTCGTCGCGCTCGGCCAGCTTCTCGACGAGACGTGTGCGCCCTTCGAACAGCTCGGCCAGCTGCTCGATGGTCAGCTGCCGCGGTAGGTCGTGCACCCGTACGAGGAAACGAGGAGCGGGATGTGGTAATGGCCGTCCTCGAGCTCGACCTCGACGCCGATTCCCTTGAAGAACGGCGAGGAAGGTCGGAACAGCAGGCGATAGACACCGGGCTCGAGATCCGTGGCGAGCTCGGGGATGCGGCCGTCGGCGTCGGTTTCAGCGGCCGTGACGAGGTCGTCGCGCCACAGCTCGACGCGCACGCCTCGCGCCGGGCGGCCGCGCTCGGTGTCGAGGACGTGGGTGGAAAGGGAAATGCTCACTGCGCGAATCTTTCCGCCTGGGCCCGATGTTCCCTCGCGATCTCGCGTTCATCGGCCAGAACGAGGTGGCCGTCTCGTACGACCTCCTTGCCGCCGACATAGAGACGATCGACTCGATGGGGCCCCGAGAAGACGAGCCCGGCTACGAGATCGTCGGCGCCGCCGAGCTCGAGCCCGTCGGTACGCCACACAGCTAAGTCGGCGCGCTTGCCGGGTGAGAGCTCACCGATGTCGTCGCGGCGGAGGACCGCCGCTCCGCCCCTTGTTCCCAGTCGCAGCGCGTCGCGCGCGTTCAGTGCCTTCGGCCCACCGCGCGCGCGCGCGACGAGCAGCGACTGCTTCACCTCCAGAAAGAGGTCCCCTCGTTCGTTCGAAGCGGAGCCGTCGACGCCGAGGCCTACGCGCACATTTGCATCCAGCAGGTCGCGGACCCGCGCGATGCCCGCGCCGAGACGCATGTTCGACGTCGGACAGTGCGCGACCCCGACGTCGTGCGCTCCGAACTTCCGGATGTCGTCGTCCGTGAGGTGAACGCAGTGTGCGCACCAGACGTCCTCTGCGAGCCACCCGACCTGTTCGAGATATTCGACCGGCGTGCAGCCGTAGAGCTCGCGGCAATAGTCCTCCTCCTCGAGGGTCTCCGCCAGATGAGTGTGCAGCCGCAAGCCGAGCCTGCGTGCCAGCTCCGCCGACTCGGTCATCAGCTCCCGGGTGACCGAGAACGGCGAGCAGGGTGCCACGGTGATCTCGACCCGCGCGCCGTCCGCGAGGCCCGCCGCCGCCTCCGTGGCGGAAAGTGCCTCGTCGCGCGTCTCCACGACCGCGTCAGGAGGAAGGCCGCCCTGCGACTCCCCGAGATCCATCGAGCCTCGGGACGCGACGATGCGTATCCCGAGCTCGCGGGCCGCGCGAATCTCCGCTTCGAGCAGTCCGTTCACGCCGGGCGGGAAGAGATAGTGATGGTCGAACACGGTCGTGCAGCCTGAAAGGGCGAGCTCCGCGAGCCCGACGCGCGCGGCCGCGTATTCGGCTTCCTCGTCGATCGCCGCCCAGACCGGGTACAGAGCCTTGAGCCAGCCGAAGAGGTTCTCGTCCTGTGCGCGCGCCCGCGTGAGGTTCTGCCAGAGATGGTGGTGCGTGTTCACCAGGCCGGGTGTCACGACGGCTCCGCCGAGGTCATGCGTGTCGTCGGCGTCGGGCTTCGTGCCTGCGCCCGCGTTCTTCACCAGACCGTCCTCGATCAGGATCCAGCCGCCCTCGTATTCGGTGCCCGCGTCGTCCATTGTCACGACGTGGGCGTTGAGGAGCAACGTGCTCAAATCTTCAGCGGCACGATCTGGAAGCGGTCGACGTCGACGAGACCGCGGTCGGTGATCTTCAGGCTCGGGATCACCGACAGGCCGAGGAACGACAGCGTCAGGAAAGGCGTCGCACCTGACCAGCCGACCCCGCGGGCGGCGTCGTTGCACGCCAGGCTCTGCTCGATCACCTCCGCGAGTGGTGCGTCGGCCAGCAGCCCCGCGACGGGAAGCGGCAGCTCGGCCCTCACCTCGCCGCCGTCCACGACGACGATGCCGCCGCCGAGCTCGCCGAGCCGTTCCACAGCACGCGTCATGTCATCGTCATCCATTCCGACGACGATGATGTTGTGCGCATCATGCGAAACGGTCGACGCGAGCGCGCCGCGCCGCAGCCCGGACCCGTGGACGAACCCATGTCCGATGCGTCCCGTCCCGAGGTGGCGCTCGATGACCGCGATCTTCGCGAGATCGTTAGCCGTGCCGGCGACGGCGAGGCCGTTCACGGTTGCCGGCTCGACCTCGACCGACTCCGTCACCACCTGGTCGGCCACGAGCCCGATCGCACGCGCCTTACCGCCCTCCCAGGGAATCTCGAAATCCGTCGAGCTCACCGGCCGGTTGCGTACGGAGTGCTTGACCCACTCGGGGACGTCGGGCTCCGGAATCTCCTCGACCGGCCGGCCGGCCTTCAGCGTCAGCTCGGGCTCGAACCGTTCCAGGTCAGGCAGGAGCAGCAGGTCGGCCTGGTAACCCGGCGCGATCGCGCCCAGGTGCCAGAGCCGGTGCCACGTTGCCGGATTGATGGTCGCCAGCACGACCGCGTCCTCAGGCGCCACGCCCGCTGCGACCGCCTCTCGCACCATCCCGTTGATGTGGCCGTTCTCGGCGATGTCCTCCGGGTCGCGGTCGTCCGTGCAGAACGCGATGCGGTTCGTGCCGAACTCCTTCACCAGGGGCAGCAGACCCTGCAGGTTCCGTGCCATCGACGCCTCGCGGATCAGAAGCCACATGCCGTTGCGCAGCCGCTCGCGACCCTCCTCCACCGTCAGCGCCTCGTGATCAGAGCGGATGCCCGCTGCCACATAGGCGTTGAGCTCCTTGCCGAGCACCCCCGGCGCATGGCCATCGACCTGCACGCCGTTCGCGAGCCGCAACTTGTCCAACTCGGTTGCATCGCCGTTGATGACGCCCGGGAAATTCATCATCTCGGCGAGCCCGAGAACGCGCCGGCGCCGAAGCAGGCTCTCGAGGTCGCCGCTCAGGAGTGGGCGCCGTGGCGACTCGAACTCCGACGCGGGAATACTCGAAGACGCCATGAAGTAGAAGTCGAGTGGCAGTCCTTCGCAGGCGTCGAGGAGCCAGTGCACGCCGTCGGTCCCGAGGACGTTCGCGAGCTCGTGCGGGTCGAGGACGACGGCGGTCGTGCCCAGGGGAAGCACGAGCCGTGCGAATTCGTCCGGCAGCAGCTTCGTCGATTCCAGATGCATGTGTGCGTCGAGGAAGC
>JBBWZE010000154.1:0-3937 GCA_039648845.1 Actinomycetota bacterium
GCGAGCATGAATGACGTAGAGGCAGCGAGCACCGACGCGCCCAGATCGTCCAACATCGCCCGGCCTTGCCTGTAGTGTGCGCGAGCTCGGTCGAACTCGCCGTTGAGTGCAACGAGACAGGCGAGCGAGGTGAGCACGATCGCCTCAGACTGCTTGTGGTCCAGACCCCTCGCGATCATCTCCTCACATCTTGCGATCGCTTCGCGGACCGGAGTCGGTCCGTCGCAGAGCGAGTAGGCGTACGCGCTCGAAAGCCGCGCCTCCAGTCGCTTGTCGCCGGCGCGCCGAGCATGCTCCAGAGCGCGCTGTTGGGCGGCGGCCGCGGCTTCCCAGCGACAGACGGGTGCATGGACCCAGGCGACCATCCGCCAGGCCTTCGCGAGCTCGGCGTGCGCCACGAGCTCTTCGAGCGCGGGAATCAGGTGCGCTGTGGCGGTCTCGACCTCGGCGCGCCACGCACCGAGATCCTCGGCGACGTGGTGACCGGCGAGGAGCCTCGTAAGCACAGCATCGGCGCGAAGCTTCTCGTCACCAAGCGCGGTTGCGCCCTCTACTGCTTCATCAAGGAAGACTTGCGCCCACGCGAACTCGCCTGTCTCCATCAGGGCCTCGCCGAGACCCGGCAGGAGCTCGAGTCGGCCGTAATCACCCTCGGGTAGGAGCACCGCCGCACGTCTGAGCAGGTTGGCAGCCGCACCCATGTCCCCCCGAGCGAAAGCGCGTCGTCCAGCCGCCGCGAGGCGTGCGGACCCTCGGCTCCCGAGCTCGAGGCCGTGATCGTCGACCGGGCCCAATTCGGAGAGGTACTGGTGGGCCTGCTCGAGGTGGTAACCCAGGATCTCGTCGAACTGCGTCTGGCGGTCCCGATCGCGGTTGACACGTTCGCCCCAATTCGCGAACTGCTCGTGCATCGTCGCTCGCGCACGCTTGAGAATTCCCTGATAGGCCGCGTCGCGAATGAGAATGTGATGGAAGCGGTAGTCGAGGTCGCTTTCGTCGAGCTCGGGCCGGACGAGTTGCTTTTGCGTCATCGAAACGAGGTGGCTATCGACTTCGGGGCGGACCACGTCGGGGACGAGCTCCTCGACGGCTGCTTCCTCGAAAACGAGACCGATCACGGAGGCGGGCTCGATCACCGCGCGTTCCTTGGGCGTGAGCAGGTCGAGCCGGGCGGCGAGGAGCGCCTGGATGGTGCCCGGGATGGCGAGATCCGACAAGTCGCCGGTGGGCACCCACCGACCCTTCTCCTGCCGTAGGAGCCCGTCGTCGATCATCATCGAAAGGACCTGCTGGACGAACAGCGGGTTCCCCTCAGCCGATGCGATGATTCGGTTGCGAACTTCGACGGGGAACGGCGCGTCGCCGAGAAGGTTTGCGACGATGAGTTCGCTTTCCTCGTCGGAGAGCGGCTCGAGCTCGATCAGCGGCCCGCTCCGCTGTGACCATTCCGGTCGGTGCTCGAGAAGGTCCGGACGAGCTGCGCAGAGCAGCAGAAGCGGAGCGCGCGCAGTCGTCTCCAGATGCTCGATCAGGTCGAGAAACGCCGACTCGGCCCAGTGGATGTCTTCGAAGACGACGACTAGCGGGTGTTGGGCAGCCTCGAGCTCGAGCAGTTTTCGCGTGCCCCAGAAGACCTCGTCCAGTGGGTAGTCGGTTTCTCCCAGCCCGACGGCCGAAGCCACGCGTGCGACCGCGTCTTCGCCGCCCGGGCCGGCGACCTGAAGGAGTTTGGCGCGCGCCTCTTCCGGTGTGTCGTCATCGCGGATCGCGGCAGCGTCGCGCACGATTTCCACCAGCGGCCAGAAGGTGATCCCGCGGCCGTAGGGCAGACAGCGTCCCTTCAGCACGCGCGCGTCGGGCTGGGCGGCGTGAACGAACTCTTCGATCAGGCGCGACTTGCCGACGCCTGCCTGGGCGATGAGCGTGACGAGCCGGCACGAACTGTCTCGAGCGCTGGCCGCGAGCTCATCAGCCAGAACGGCGAGCTCCCGTGCGCGACCGACGAGCGGGCTGTCGTGCCTGCGCTCGACACTTTCCGCCTCTCTTGCGGAGACGAGGCGGTAGGCCGGGACGCGCTCTGCTTTCCCCTTCAGCTCGAGGGGTTCGACGGGCTCGACTTCGACTGCGTGCCGCACCAGACGGTACGTCGCCTCGCCGATGAGAACCTCGCAGGTCGGCGCAGCCTGCTCGAGCCGTGCGGCCGTGTTGACCGTGTCGCCGGTGACGAGTCGCTGCCCGGTCGTCACGTCGCCCGCGACGACCTCGCCCGTGTTGACGCCAGTGCGGTTGCCGATCGTGACACCCCACCGTTGATCGAGCTCCTCGTTCAGCGCGGCAAGCCGCTCGCGCATCTCGACGGCCGCTCGCACTGCGCGGAGCGCGTCATCCTCGTGCACGCGGGGGAGTCCGAAGACGGCCATGATCGCGTCGCCGATGTATTTCTCGATGGTTCCGCCGTGGCGCTCGAGTGCGCCGCGCATCTCGTCGAAGTAGCGCGACATCACCTCACGCACCGCCTCCGAGTCGAGCTTCTCCGCCATCGCCGTCGATCCCTTGAGGTCGGAGAAGACGATCGTCACGGTCTTTCGGACTTCTTGCGGAGGAAGCGTCGGGGCGAGCGCCGTCCCGCAAAAGCCGCAGAGACGGAACTTCTCCGGGTTTTCCTCGCCGCAGTTCGGACAGAGGACCATGGTGTCGAGCCTAGCTAGGAGGAGACAGGCCCGATCGCGAGCCAGAGCCTGTCGAGCGAAGCGCAATAGGTTTGCCGCATCCTGCGCATTGAGCGAGTGTGACACTCTCCCGCGCGGAGCACAACCGTGGGAGGACAGCAGCTGCGCGGGCGAGAGCGTTGTAGGGTTGATGGTGAGATGACGGCTCCGCCGACGCAAAGGACCGTCCTGGTCGTCGACGACCACGCTCCGCTGCGAACGCTGTGCCGAGTCAATCTGGAAGCGGCCGATTTTCGGGTCCTAGAGGCGAACGACGGCGACGAGGCGCTCGCGCTGGTCAGAGCCGATCGTCCCGACGTGATCCTGCTCGACATCATGATGCCGCGCGTCTCGGGTTGGGAAGTCGCCGCCGCACTGCTTGCCGACCGTGCGGTCGACCGAATCCCGATCATCTTCATCAGCGCGCGCACCGGCGTAACCGATCGGATCCGCGCGTTCGAGCTGGGCGCGCAGGGTTACGTGATGAAGCCGTTCGATCCTGCCGGACTTGCCGAGACTGTGACGAAGGTGCTGGATCAGATCGATCGAGGCGAGCGCGACGCAGACCTCGCCGAAACACTCGCCGCACTCAAGGCGGAGCGAGAGGCGGGAAGCAAGACGCTCCGCCACGCGTAGGTGGCGCCACTAGCGGTAACCCTGGGCGAGAGGGGCGAATCGTTTCGTCTCACCGAGCCAGGACTGCCGTTCGGCTTCCGCGATACGGTGTGGCCGAAGCGGGCCCGTAGCTCAGCTGGTTAGAGCAGCGGACTCATAATCCGTCGGTCCCTGGTTCGAGTCCAGGCGGGCCCATCGCAAACTCCCTCTACACGAGCGACCTCGTCGCCACGTGGAGAACGCGCTGATGCGCTTGCGACCAGCTTGCGACCCGACCCGGAAAGGAGCGCCGCCTCGGCCTCTGACCTTGACCCCGCTTCGTTCGACGAGATGCTGCTGCTCGATACCAGCAGCGACGCGGCAACATCGAGGTCACGCTCAGCGTGGGGGGAGTGCCCGACGAGGATCGAGGGGGCCGTGTGACCCCTGCGTGGGTTAGCGGCGAGCGGCCTGGTCGACTAGCGGCAACTCGACGCGCACCGACGTGCCCGCGGCCGGCGGGCTTGTCAGACGCATCGTCCCTCCTATCGCCTCGACGCGGTCCCTCAGGCCAAGCAGCCCGGAGCCCTCGGCCGGGTCGGCGCCACCTCGCCCGTCGTCGCGAACCTCCACAC
>JBBWZE010000248.1:0-3021 GCA_039648845.1 Actinomycetota bacterium
CCCATGGCCACCTGGGCCACCGATGCGCCGGCAAGAACCGGAGCGAACAGGTGAATCGGGTAGCTCGGCGCCGGCACGAGCGCCACGTCGCCAGGCTCGACGAGCAGCCAGAGCAGGTGAGCCAGGCCTTCCTTCGCTCCGATCGTGGCGAGCGCCTCCCGATCCGGGTCGAGCTCGATCCCGAAGCGGCGTGCGTAGAGGTCGCAGACGGCCGCGCGCAGCTTGGGAATCCCGCGGCTGGCCGAGTAGCGGTGGTTCCGGGGCTTCGCCGCGGCCTCCGCGAGCTTCTCCACCGCGATCGCCGGCGACGGGATGTCGGGATTCCCGAAACCGAGATCGATGACGTCGTCTCCGGCCCGCCGTAGCTCGAGCTTCAGCCGTTCGATCTCGGCGAAGGCGTACGGGGGCAGGCTCGAGATCCGTCGGAGCTCGATCACTGCCTCAATCGTTGCAGATGTAAAGCGACTTCATTTTTGATAGAAACGGGCAATGGCTGCCGTGCCCACCCGCCAAAAGGAGCCTGCGACGTGGGAGCTCGTACTCAAGCGCAACCCGGTCGAGCGGCTCAAGCAGGAGAAGGCACCGCTGGGTATCCGCGACGAGTTGCCTGCGCTGATCGCGATGGGCTACGAGAGTGTCCCGGAGGAGGACGTCGTCCGCCTCCAGTGGTGGGGCCTCTACCACGACAAGCCGAAGGTCGGGACGTTCATGCTCCGGCTGAAGATCCCGAGCGGGATCCTCCCACCGGCGAAGCTGCGCGCGATCGGCGAGGTCTCGAACCGTTACGGCCGCGGCGACGCCGAGCTGTCCACACGTCAGTGCATCCAGCTCCACTGGCTTCGCCTCGAGGAGCTGCCGAACGTCTTCGCCGATCTCGACGCGGCCGGGATCACGACCGCCGGCGGTTGCGGCGACACGGTCCGCAACATCACGGGTTGCCCGGTGGCGGGGCTCGACGCGCAGGAGCTCTTCAATTGCACCGAGCTCGTCGAGCAGGTGGCCGGCTTCTTCTACGGCAATCCCGACTTCACGAACCTGCCGCGCAAGCACAAGTACACCATCGCAAGCTGCGCCGACCGCTGCAATGCGCCTGAGATCAACTGTGTTTCCCTGATCGGTGTCGTCCACGAAGGACGCGAGGGCTTTGCGGTCAAGGTCGGGGGCGGTCTGTCGTCGGTGCCGCGGATCGCGCGCGACCTTGGTGTGTTCGTTCCGGCCCACGAGGCGATCGAGATCCTCGCCGCGATCACTAATGTATGGAGCGAGGACTTGCGCTACCGCGTCTCGCGCGTGAAGGCGCGCCTGAAGTTCATGGTCGACGACGTCGGCGCGGAAGGGATGCGCGAGCGGGTCGAGGCGAAGCTCGGCCGAACGCTCGAGGACTTCGAGCTGCCGCCGATCGACGTGCAGCCTTCGAATCACGTCGGCGTGCATGCCCAGAAGCAGGAGAGTCTCTCGTACATCGGCGTTCCCGTGCGTGTCGGCCTGGCGTCGGGTGATCAGTTGATCGCCGTTGCCGACCTCGTCGAGTCGTTCGGCGGCGACGTGCGCATCACGCGCCAGCAGAACTTCGTCGTCACCGGCGTGCCGAACGAGCGCGTCGGCACTGTGGTCGCGCGGCTCGAGGAGATCGGCTTCCCGCTCACGACGAACCACGTCTGGGCGAACTCGATCGGCTGCACGGGCGAGCCGCACTGCAACTTCTCGGTCGGCGAGACGAAGCAGAGGCTCGCGCGCCTCGTCGATCATCTCGAGGGTGTCTTCGGCGACCAGATCGCCGACCTACGCCTGCACCTCGACGGCTGCCCGCACGCGTGCGCGCAACACTGGGTCGGCGACCTCGGCTTCCAGGGCACGACCGGGAAGGACGCGGAGGGTCGCCGGCTGTCCGCCTACGACATCTTCGTGCGTGGCTCACTGGGCCCTGACCCTGCGATCGCCCGGCCGGTCTTCCGCCGCGTCCCGAGCGAGGGGCTCGAGGCGGCGGTCGAGGGCTTGATCCGCGGCTGGCTCGACGGTCGCGAGGCCGGTGAATCCTTCACCGATTACCAGCGCCGTCTCTCTGACGGCGAGCTCGGCGCGCTTGCCCTGCTCGAGCCTGCACGCAGCAGGCGCGAAGTCGAGGCCCCAGCATGAGCGTCGCTCGCCTTCGGCTCGTTCCCGTGAGGGAAACCATGTTTCCCTCACGAGCTCCCTTCTTTAGGTGTCGCCTCAACCCCCGCGCCGCTGAGATCGCCGCGTGGGCCGAGGAGAACAACAGGGGAAACCTCCCGGTTTCCCCTTACGCCCCTTCCACCGCTCATCGACCAAAGGCCGGCCGATGAGCACCTTTGAGCTCATCGACGAACTGGAGGCGGGCGAGCTCTCAGTCGCGTTCGAAGGCGAGGAGCCCGAGACGGTCCTCGAGTGGGCGATCGAGCGTTTCAGTCCGCGCATCGCCGTCTCGACCGCGTTCCAGATCGACGGAGTGGCGATCATCGACATGGCTTACCGGATCGATCCCGAGATTCGGATCTTCTCCGTCGACACGGGCCGGCTGCCCGTTGAGACGCACACGCTGATCGCACAGCTGCGCGAGCGCTATCCCGGTCTGAATCTCGAGATCCTCGCACCGGAGCACGAGCACGTCATCCGCATGGTCGAGCGGAAGGGTCTCGACCTGTTTCGCGAGTCGGTCGAGAACCGTCTCCTCTGCTGCAACGTGCGCAAGGTCCGGCCGCTGACGAAGCACCTCGCCACGCTCGACGCCTGGATCACTGGGCTTCGCCGTGACCAGTGGGCGACGCGGACGAACATCCGCAAGGTCGAGATCGACCACGACCACGGCGCGATCGTGAAGCTCAACCCACTGGCCGAATGGACGAAGGACGAGGTCTGGCACTACGTGCGCGAGAACGACGTGCCATACCACCCGCTCTACGACCAGGGCTACACGTCGATCGGCTGCGCGCCGTGCACACGCGCCATTCGTCCCGGCGAGGCCGACCGTGCCGGCCGCTGGTGGTGGGAGTCGAACGCGCC
>JBBWZE010000252.1:0-16373 GCA_039648845.1 Actinomycetota bacterium
ACGCCTGCTGCGTCAGCGCGTGCGAGAGGTGTTCGGCGTCGACGTGGAAGCATCCGCCGACTGGCGCGAGGAGCCGGGCCTCACCTTCACCGTCGCGGATGCCGAGCAGCTTCCCTTCGCCGCCGCATCGTTCGACCTCGTGCACTCGAAGGACTCGCTGCATCACATGGAATCGCCTGAACGCTCGTTGGCCGAGTATCGACGCGTGCTCAAACCCCATGGCTCCGCCCTGATCGTCGAGGCCAACCGCTACAACCCGATCTTCTATCCGCACATGACCCTGGCGCTGGGACACGATCACTTCAGCCGCCGTCGCTTTCGCGCGCTTGTCTCCGCGGTCTTTCCCGATGCGCGCTTCGGCGCGTTCGAGGCCCACTACGTCCCACGACTGGGGCGTCTCCTTGCTGTGCAGCATTTCGTGGAGGAGACACTCGAGCGCTTTCCGCCCGCCCGTCCGCTGCTGTCCTACAACTTTGCGGTGGCATGACCGTCGCCATCGTCTCCAACGGCTTCGCGGACGGCCCGGCACAGGCACTGCGCGACTACCTCGTCGTGCGAGACGTCCACGTCGTGACCATCTTCCATCCGCTCACACCCGAGCAGGGAACGCACCATCGCATCGCCGTGTACGCAGGTGGTGCGCAGATGAGGGAAAGAAACGTGCGCCTGCCACTGAAGCCCCCGGCGTCGTTCGCGCTGGATCCTTTCGTGCCCTTGCTACCGCCGCACGTCGATGCGTGGTTCGGCTTCAACCCGCTCGCCTGCGCGCGCGGACTTGTGGCCCGGAGCCAACACAGGGCACGCCGAGTCGTGCTCTGGTCGGTCGATTTCGTTCCCGACCGGTTCGGGCGCGGGACGTTACCCACGCGGATCTACGACCGCCTCGACCGGTTGTCCTGCACGCGCGCCGATGCGCGCGTGGAGCTCTCCGAAACGGCCCGCGACGCCCGAGAACGGCGTCACCACCTGCGGCCCGGGTCCGCCCCGGCGTTCGTCGTTCCGATGGGCGCCTGGATCGACCGCGTGCCGACGACGCCGTCCGACGGCTTCCGCGGACGGCGGATCGTCTTCCTCGGGCATCTCGTCCGGCGGCAAGGGGTCCGCACACTGCTCGCGGCCCTCTCGACCCTGGACGACGTCGCAGCCGACGTCATTGGCACCGGCCCGCTTGAACAGGAGCTGCGCGAGCAGGCCACGCGCGCGGGCCTCGACGTCACCTTCCACGGCTACGTCGCCGATCACCGTGAGGTCGAGCAGCTGCTCAGCCGTTCATCAGTCGCAGTCGCCCCCTACGCGCAGACGGACGAGACATTCACGCGCTATGCGGATCCCGGGAAGTTGAAGGCGTATCTCGCGGCGGGCCTTCCGGTCGTCTTGACAGCCGTCCCGCCGAACGCCCGCGAGCTCGAGTCAGAGGCAGGCGCAGAGGTGGTGGCGGACGATCCCGCCGCGCTCGCGGCTGCGATCTCGCGGGCGCTCGCCTCGCCCGAAGGCTGGCAGGCGCGACGCGAGTCGGCTCTCGCCTACGCACGGCGTTTCGACTGGAGCGCCCTGCTCGGAAACTTGCTCGCAGAGCTCGATCTCAGGCCGAGCGCAAAGCCGAGCAGATAGGCGGCCTGACTCGCCGCGACGGCGGGCGGCTCGAGTACGCCGACGATCACCGAGCGGAACCGCAGCGCGGCATGAATGCCGCTCAGAAGCAATGCCGCCGCATACGCCAGCACCAGCACGAGGCCGACACGCTCCAGCGCTCCGTCTGCGACCAGGAGCACCGCTCCCGCGACCGCCGCGAATACGGGAGCGAGCGACAACGCGGTCGCGCCGCTCAGGCTGCGGCCCCGCGTGCGGCGCGCGGCGCGTCCCCGCGCGCGTGCGTGACGGACGACGCCGGCGAGGTGTGGCCGAACGAGCGGCGCGGGCACGGCCGACAGCGACGTGTCCGGGGTGTAGACCGTGCGCTGCCCACGCCAGGCGAGCCAGGCGACGAGCTCCTCGTCTTCGACTCCAGCCCGGGCGGCTTCGAGATAGTCCGCTCGCCGCGCAACCACGCTTTCGGCCGGATGGTCAACGACCGTGCGAACGTTCCCCGGAAAAAAGCTCGAGCGTCGTGACCCCCCACCAAGTCGCGATTCGAGTACTGCCGCAGCCACACGCTCGGCAAGCGGCGCCCGCAAGGGCGCGAGCGTTGGAGTGACGACGGCTGAGACGCCGGGGTCGGCGAAGAACGGAACGGCCGCGCTGACCCAGTTGCCGGCCGGTCGCGCGCCGGCGCCCAGCACCGCGACAAGTGCGCCGCTCGCCTCCTGCGCAGACGCCGCCCGCTCCAGGGGTGAGTAGTCGAGCATGGCGGCTGCCCGGGTGTCGCCGATCACGCTCACGAGCGGAAGGTGGTCGGTGTGTTCGGTGAGGGGGCCCAGCAGACGCCGTTTGCGCTGGTACGTGCGAAGAACGCGCAGGCGGTAGAAGACCGCCGCGGTATCCCACAGGGCGCGGAACACCGAGATCGAGCCGAGCGCGGAACCCGTGAAACGGTACTCGAGGCGAACCGGCATCTCCTTCACCCGGTTGAAGCCGAGCTCCGTCGCCACTGCGAGGAGCTCGAGGTCGAAGGCAAATTGCTTCACGAGGAGAAGCGGAAAAACCTCGTCGACGACACGCCTGTGAAAGACCTTTAGACCGACCTGCGTATCGCGCACGTCGAGATGAAAGAGCACTCTGTTCAGTTGCTGGTACCACCAGCTCGCGATCCGACGCGAGCGGGGATAGTGCACGACGGAGTCCGGATGCCGCTTCGAGCCCACGACGAAGTCGAGGTTCTCGCGTCGCGCGAGCTCGAGGTAGAGCGGGATCGACACAGGATCGAGATCGAGGTCGGCGTCGATGAGCGCTACCCAGTCGCCATGCGAGGCGAGCGTCCCCGCCTTGACTGCGTAGCCCTTCCCGAGATTGCGATCGTAGTGGATCACGCGGAAGCCGAGATCGCCCCGTGCCGCCATGAGCTGTTCCGCCGTCTCGTCGATCGAGCCGTCCGAGACGACGATCACCTCGACGTTCTCACCAGGCAGTCCCTCCGCGAGCACGCGGCGGATCACGCCGACGTTGTCGACGATTTCTTCCCCTCCGTTGTAAACCGGCAGGACCGCCGTCAGCACCGGTTCGACTGTAACCACCTCCGCGCCTAGCGGTACGGTGCCCCCGTGACCGAGCCAGCGAGATGGGGCCGCCGACGAAGCTTGCTCGACCTCCTCGACCGGCTCCACCTCGCACGACCCGCCGTGCGCGGATACGAGCTGATGCTCGCAGCCCGATCGCGCTTCCGCCGGGACGTGAAGGCTGCGGACGGGCTGCCGCTGCCGCCGGCCCGCCTACGAGCGCAGGTCGGTCCGCTCCACGCTGATGCCGACTTCTTTCTGCGCAGCGGTAGGCACAACGCGGACCTGATCCGAGACGTGCTGCGCGAAGACGGTTCATCGATCGAGGAGGTCGACGCGCTGCTCGACTGGGGCTGCGGGTGCGGACGCGTCCTGCGCCACTGGTCCGATCTGCCGCGAACACGCGTCCTCGGCTGTGACATCACTCCGAAGATGGTCGAGTGGTGCCAGGAGCACCTTCCGTTCGCGGAGACCACGGTAAACGACTTGTCACCTCCGCTTCCGTACGGCGAAGCCACTTTCGATCTCGTCTATGCGTTCTCGGTGATGACACACCTTTCCAAGGATCTTCAGCAAGTTTGGATGCAGGAATGTCGCCGTGTGCTCAAGCCGGGCGGGTACGTCCTGTTCTCGACGCTCGGCGAGTATTTCGTCTCTCGCGATCGCTTGACTGAGGAAGAACGGAGCTCCTTCGCCGGCGGAAACCTCGTCGTCCTGTACGAGACCTCTCCGGGAACGAGCCTCTGCAGCGCCTACCACCCGCCGGAGTACGTCGGTCGCGAGCTTGCGGGTGACCTCGACGTCGTCACGTTCCGCGCGGCCGCCGACGACGGCCGGCACGACATTCACGTGCTGCGTAAGCCGAGCGAGGTAACGGCGGCCCGTTGACTTGGACCTCGGGACTCACGCCGACGCGAAGGCGAGGCGCGAACGATGACGGCGATGAAGTGGGCGTGGTTCGGATCGAGTTCCGCGAGCGGAGAGGCGAGGCGACGCGGAAACGGGTAGTAGCCCGTTCCCCACGACGCGGTGACGGCGAGGCCGTGAGCAGCGAAGATGTCGCGGAGTCCGGCAAGCGTCAAGACATGCACGTGCTGCCAGGACTCGCGCTCCGGCTTTTCCCCCGCATGCAGAGCGAGCGGGTTACCGATCGGCCGCACGTTGGAGACGTTCGTGAGCGAGAACGGCTGATAGCCGAGCGCGAGCGCTGCGACGTTGTGCCAGCTCGCGAGATTCTCCGTGCAGATGAGCGCGACGCCCGCGGGCGCGAGGACACGCCGGACCTCCCCCACGAAGTGATCGAGGCGTTTCACGTGCTCGATCACCTGGTTCGCGTGCACGACGTCGAAGGCCTCGTCGGGAAACGGCCACGCCTCGTCGAGGTCGCCCGTGCGAACGTGGAAGCCCCGGCGCCGCGCGAGCGCAGCGCGCTCGTCAACGAGTTCGAGGCCGTGAACCTGGTGCGGTGGAACGCCGATCCTCAGACGGAGCTTTTCGGTCCATGTGCCGTCGTCGCAGCCCGCATCGAGCACGTTCGCCCACCGATCGGGTTCTAGAGAGTCGAGAATTCTCGCGTGGTACGAAGCCTCCGCCTCGCCCCAGCGTCGGTCCATCATCCGTGCGAGAAGCCCCCCTCGGCTGCGCATGAGACTCAGCGTACGCAAATGCAAACATGATTCGTCGACTCGAGGAGGTCGCCGACCGGCGGCTCGGGACCTTCATCATCTTTCTGCTAGCGCTCGCGGTGTACGCCGTCCGCGCGATCGGGTGGCCACTCGCGGGTGGCCGCGATCTGGACGAATACCTCTACGACTACGTGCAATTCCTCGACTGGCATCCGCTCCTGCCGTGGTCGATGCTGTTTCGCACGCCGGTGCCGGGGATCGTCGACGGCGCCGCACTCGACGTGGCCGGCGGATTCTTCGCCGAGCCGCTGATGGCCGTGCTCTACGCGGGGTCCGTCGTCGCCTGGGCCGCCGCTGCGCGTGCGTTTGGCGCCCGTGCGGCGCTGCTCGTCGCCACGGCGCTGCTCGTCTATCCCGCCTACGGATTGATGTTCCACGAGGTCTCGAGCGAGCCGATCTTCGCCGCTGCGTTCTCGCTGTGGGCACTCCTGGTAGTGCGGGCAACGCAGTCGCCTTCACCCGCGCGGTTCGGACTGGTGGGAGCTGGCGTCGCGCTTCTAGCGCTGATCCGACCCGGAAACGCCGTGCTACTCGCGTTCGTGGCGTTCCCGTTCCTTCTAGCGGGAGATCGCCGCGAACGACTCACTCGTGCCGGCGCGTTTCTCCTGGCAGGGCTGCTCCCTCTCGTCGCCTGGGGAGTTCTGAACGGCGTGCGCTTCGGCGACTACGCTCTCGCACGCGGCGGCAACGCGGTCATCCCGTTCTACCGCGCCTTCATCACGGACAAGATCGTCTCGCCAGGGAACGGCCCTGCATCGCGGCGGCTTGGTGAAGCAGTTCGGAAACACCTCATCACACGCAACCCGTACAAGTCGTACGGCGTCACGGTCGGTGAGGTTTTTCGGAGCGGCAGCTTCCGCATCCACGAGGACCTCTATCTCCTGTCCGACGAGGTCTTCGGCTGGGGCACGAACTACTCCGTACTTCGCAAGGCAGGGATCGAGGCGGTTCGGAAGCACCCCGGCGCGTATGCCTCCGGCGTGCTCGAGACGATCTGGCAGCAACTGAGCAAGTCCTACTTCCGTTCGCCGCCGGCGCAGCAGGATGCAGCACGCGCGCCTCCGGTCGTCGACGTGAAGGGAAATGAGCTGCCGAAACCGACGGAAGACCAGCCGATCCCGGCCGGCCAGAGTGTGTGGATCTCGCGCCCGGACAACTGCATCCGCGATGTGTGGACCTCTGCGACCGACCATCACTTCACGTTCTGCAGACCGGGATTGAGAAAGCGCTTTACCGAGATCGGCCACGAACTCGACGGCCTCTTCGGAGCACTGCCAGATCGGTCCGCCAACGCCGAGTTCGCACTCCGGCTGAACCAGGCCTCCCGCTGGTACCCGCGATCGATCCTCTGGATCGCCGTCGGTCTGATCGCGCTCTTGATCCGTCGTCCGCGCGGAACACGGACGCTGGTCGCGATCACACTCGCTGCATTCCTCGTGATCGTGCTCAACGCGCTGGGCCTGTTCGCAGATCCGCGCTTCGCGCTGCCCGTCGCGCCGGCATTCGTCTTGCTGGGCTCGTGCGCACTGCTCGGCAGACGATGATGCTGCGCTGGCTACCGGCGCTCGCCGCAACTGCCTACGTCGCGACCGTGGCGGCGCTCGGCTCTGCGCTCGTCGAGAACAACAACTGGGACACGGATGCATCAGGCACGTTCACGCTCGCAGAGCGCCTGCGTGGGAGCGGTCCGGTGTGGGTCGCGCACTACGGCGAGTGGACGACGTTCTGGGGGTTGCTCGGGACTCGTGCACTTCCCTGGCACGAGCAGCTCTGGACGGCATCCGGCTACCTCCTGACGCTCGCCGGCGCAGCACTGCTCGGTTGGGCGACGGCACGAGTCGGCGGCAGATGGGCCGGCGTGACCGCGGGCGCGGCTGCGCTCGTCGTCGGGCCCTTTGTCTTGCGGTCCTTCCTCTCCATCGGGGGCTCGCACCTCACGAATCCCTTCGGCGCCGTCGTGCTCGCTGCCGCGCTCGTTCTGCTCACCCGGACGAGTTCGTGGGTGCCGGCGATCGTCTCCGGTCTCGTGGCGGGCACGAACGCGGCGTCGGACCCACTGCTCTGGCTTGCCGGCGTCGTTCCCTTTGTAATCGCAGCCGGCCTGCTCGCCTGGACGACGCGACGCAGGGACGTCGGCCTGCGCGCGGGCGCGACGCTCGGCGTAACGGTGTTCTCCGCGATCGCGACGAACCTCGTTATGCACACGCTCGACTTTCACGTCGTCGACGCTTCGACCGTCGGCCTCGATGAGCTGAGAGGCCTGCCGGAGAACATGCTGCACCTCGGGCGGATGATCGCCCTCCTCGGCGGCGCGAACTACGCACTGCCCGGTCCGTATCCGCAGGAGCCACTTCGGGCAATCGTGGCATTGCTCGTGCTCGCGGCAGTCCTCGCTCCCATTGTCGTGGCATTCAAGGCACGCCGCGCCGAGCCCATGCTTCGCGCCTACGCGTGCTACTGGGCACTCGCTGTCGGCCTACTCTGTCTCGTCTTCGTCATAACGCCGAACGCCACAGACCTGGGGCCGAAGAGCGTGAACTACTTGCTCACGCTCGCACCTGCAGGAGCGGCGGGGATTGCGCTCCTCGGTGCGCGGTCACGGCGGGCGCAGCTCGTCGTGGCGTTCGGCCTCGCGGTAGTTGCCGCGGTGAACATCGCCGGAATCGTCGGCGGTCGTGCAGAAGTGACCGGCGTCGGAGCGCTTCGTAAGTACGAGGAACCGCTGGTGCAACTGCTCGAGCGGGAGGGCGTGACGCGTGGCTTCGCCGGGTTCTGGAATGCGCAGAACCTGACCTGGCAGACCGACCTGCGATTGGTCGTTGCACCGGTCAGCAACTGCGGGGCGCAACTCTGCCCTTACAACGTCTTCACAATTCGCTCGTGGTACGAGCCGGAGGGCGGCCCCACGTTTCTGCTCCTCGACCCGACGCTTCACGTTATCCATGCGCCTCCGTTCGCTTCGCAGGCGTTCGAGACACATCGCTTCGGACCCCTTACGGTTTATCTGTTCGCGTACGACATCGCGCGGCATATTCGCTTTGCGCCGTCCTGATCGTCTGCTACTTTGCGCCGGTCTTAGACCCCCGGGGAGGAAACGAATGAAACGCTTCGCACTTGTTGCTGGGCTTGTCGCGCTGTTTGTCGGCCTCGTCGCCATGCCTGGATCCGCCGCGAGCTTCGACGACTCGAATCCCTGCCCTGCCAGTGGACCCCTCCTCGTCTGCCCCGCGGGTCAAGTGGGTCAGCCCTTCTCTCTCCAGCTCCGTGCGCTAGCCGGTTGCGACAACTACAGATGGGAAGCCACGAACGGCGGACTGCCCGCTGGTCTCAAACTATCTTCGAGCGGTCTCGTCAGCGGCACGCCGACGAGCTCCGGGTCGACGGAGCCGTGGCTCACCGTCCACGACCTGACAGCGGCAGAAGGCGGCCCTTCGTGGTGCGGCGGCGACAACCATTCCGAGCGCCAATTCGTGTTCTCCGTCACCGCCGGCCTCAGCATCCAGAACCAGTCCGTCCCGGGCGGGACCATCGGGGTGGCGTACTCGCAGACTCTGACGGCGCTCTCGATCACGAACACGGCCCAGCCGGGCTCGCCCGCATCCGCGTCGTGGACGATCCAGTCCGGGAACCTTCCCGCCGGCGTGACATTCTCGTCCGCGGGCGTCCTCAGTGGAACGCCGACGACGGAGGGCTCCTACACGTTCGTGGTGCGCGCCGTGGCCGGCGGTACCTCTGACACCGAGACCGAGACGCTGGTCGTCCGCCAGCCCGTCGTGGTCAACTCGCCGTTCCGAGGAGCGGCGCCGCAGAAGTCCGAGGTCGGCATCCCCTTCACCGCGGCGCAAACTGCCAGCGGTGGCAACGGAACGTTCACCTGGGCGCTCGCGAGTGGCTCCTCATTGCCGGCGGGGCTCGTGCTCGGGCCCGACGGCTCGATCTCGGGCACGCCCGCTCTCCCCGGACGCTTCACGTTCGCCCTGAATGTCACCGACGGCGAAGGGCGTGTGGTGGCGGTCAACGGAACGCTCGTCGTCGCGGCGAAGCTCGCAATCACGACCCTGAAGCTGAAGCCGACCAAGGTCCGCGCCGCCTACCGCGCGACGATCACGACGGTGGGTGGCGTTGCCCCCGTAACGTGGAGCGTCCGCGGGAAGCTTCCTGCCGGTGTGACCTTCGGCAAGAAGCTGCACCTGCTCATCGGGACTCCGCGGAAGAAGGGCACGTACCGAGTGACCGTCCAGGCCCTCGACGCGCTCGGCGCCGCGGCGCAGAAAACTCTGACGCTCGTCGTCAAATAGGTCGGCGTTGCTGCGCGGGGACAAGCTCTCCGCGCAGCAACAGCAGGCAGCCGAGCAATCCGAGCGCCACGAGCGCCGTCGTGACTGCGCCGCCGGGCGACTTCACGCCGTGTAAACCGTAGAGCGGCATCGGCCGGTCGAACCACATCTGCTCGTGCTGGCATCGGTTCCACTTTTCGACGCCGCCACGCCACGGAGCATCACACGGAGGATGCTGTTGCTGGAAGAACGCACCGGTCGAGTTCGGTCGCCACGCAGTCCCGATGTTCGGCAGCGTGAACGCGAGCACGACGGCGAACAGGACGAGCAGCCGCCACGGGGATGCCAGCAGACGCGCGACCGGAGGTCGAAGGGCGTCACCGTACGCAACCAGCGCGAGCAGCACCAGCGGGAGCCCCCATGGGAGAGCGAGGCGCGGGCCGATCGCGCTCCAGCCGAACGGTGTCCACCACGACGCGAACCCAAGCGTCAGGCCGACGATCACGAGTACCAGCACAAGCGCCGGCCGCAGGTCGACTTCGCGGCGCCTGTGCAACGCGACGGCGCACGCGGCGAGCACGAGGAAGCTTGCCGCCGGCCAGAAGACGAACATCCCGCCGCTCGGCGAGACGAGCACTCCGGCTGCGTATTCCAGCTTGCGCGCAACCCCCGGCGTATGCAGCTTCGCCTCGAAGAAGTTCGGGCTGATCACCTTGCCGTAGCGCACGACGTTGAAGAGCGACGCGGCGAGAATCCCGACGGCGAGGCCGGCCGTCCCCCAGATGAGGTGCGGCCGGATGCGAACTCCGGTCCTGCGCGCCGCGAGCACGAGCCCGAGCACGCCAAGAGCGGCGATGAACGGGTACGACGTCTCCTTCGTCCACACCGCGCCAACGGCGGCTAGGCCAACCACTACGGGGTGCGCGGGCAGGACGGTCGCGGCGATGAAGCAGACGAGCAGCCCTGTTGCGAGCGTCTCGGCGGCCGTGGTTCTCGCGTACCACAGGAACGGACTGCTCAGCACGACGAGCATGAACGCCCAGAACCACGCGCGCTGTCCCACGCGCGAGAGCACCACCCACGCCAGCACCACCGAAGCGATGACACCTGCAACGCTGAGCAGCTCCAGGATCCTCGTGCGCGCCGCGTGGCCGTCCGCGCCGAGCCCGATCGAGATCAGGTCCGGAACATGTTGCATCAGCGGCCAGTCGCCGACGGCAGTCATCAACCCCGCGTCGTTCAGCTTTCCCGTATAGCCGCACGCCGAGTAGTCGTGGTTGGAGAGGCATGTGAGGAACGCGTTGCTGCCGTCGAGGACGAACGGCGTGTCGCCGGACACCCACGGCAGCGCGATCCAGACGGCGACAAGAAAGGCAAAAGCGCCGGCGACAGCAATGATCGGCGCCGCCTTCATTGGATTGCCGTCACGACCGCCTCGGCGACACGTTCCGCCGCGCGTCCATCGATCTCACCAACGACTTCGCGCGCAACTCGTGTGCGTTCGGCGGCGAGCTCGCGGGGGTGGGCAAGCGCACGCTCGATGCCCGCCGTGACTTCCTCGAAGCGCTCGGCGCGGTAGAAGGCGTCCGACTGGATCAGTGATCTGTAGTGATCACCGCTGACGTTCTTCCACGCCCAGCTCTCGCCGTCGGGGGCGCCCTCGTCATACAGCACGCAGACGGCGGGCCTGTCGTTGACCAGGGCGTCGAGGAGGATCGTCCCGGCGTTGGAGACGACGGCGTCACCGTGCTGCAACAGCACGGCGAGGGTCTCGAGATCCGTGAAGCTCGGCTGCTGGACCGCCGCGTCCTCGCGCGGGATGGCCGCGGCGAAGCGCTCGCGCCATTCACGGTCGCGTGGATGCGGACGGAAAAGGAGCGAGAACCTCTTGTCCGCCCCGGTTTCATCCCACCACGCCACGAGGCGGTCCACGAATCGCTTCTCGTACGGTGCATTCGTTGGCGTGTTGCCCATGATGAGGGCGACCGGTCGCCCGGGATCGAGATCGAGCTCCTGCACGACTGTCTGGAACTCTGCACGCGGCCGCACCCGGTGGAAGACGTCGGTCTGCGGCCAGCCTGTGACGGCGATGCGCTCCGAGTCGACGCCGTGGTACCGAATGAGATCCTCCCGCATGACGTCGTTCTGCACGATGTAACGTCGCAGCCCGGGCGCGACGATTCCCTTTCCCACCGTGTGGTCCCAGCTCGCGATGTGGCCCACGACCGGGAGCCCGAAGCGGCGTGCACCGACGATGAACGGGACGACGGAGTGCATCTGCGTGTTCGCGAGCGCGATCGCCGGCCTCTCAACCCGAAGGCGTTCGAGGAGCGGCGGCGGCAGGTACCGCAAGCTGCCGTAGTGCCACCGCCTCATGAGTGGGTCGAGGGCGGACCAACGCGGAAGCGGCCCGGCGAGCGTCGGGTCGAGGAACCAGTTCTGATGACCGGGGCGCATCCGCTCGCGGTTGAACCCGTGGCGAAGACTCTGGCGGAGTGAAAGTGGATAGAAGCCGATCTTCGCGTCCAACCAGCGGTCGGCACGACGCCAGACCTTGCCGTGAGACCGCACTCGCGCGGGGATGAGCTCGTCGCGAGCGATCACGCGCACGCCCGGCGCACGCTCGGCCCATTCCCGTTCGCCTTCATCGAGGACGAGGGCAAGCCGGTCACCGAGGCGCGACCGCAGGTGCTCGACGACGCCCGTGTCGAAGAACAACCTTGAGGAGAACGGATCCGGAAGGACGAGCCAGACCGGGGTCACGAGGTTGCGCGGGCGCCCAGGGCGAGCGCGATGCGGTCGGCGAGCGACGAGCCGTCGAGCCCGTGGTAACGGAGCGCCTCGAGCGGCGTGCCGCACGCAGGCCAGCCTTCCACGCCGAACACCGTCAGGGCGCGGCCGTCGAGCGTGCGCCGCAGCGCATCGCCGAGCGCTCCCACCGGTGCGTGGTCTTCGAGAACGAACAGCTCGCCGAACGGGTCGACGAGCTCCGAGAGCCACGGAGTGTCGACGCGGTTGAGCCACGGCATGTTCACGACCTGCAGTCGCCCATCGAGGAGCTCAGCCGCCGTCAGCGCCTCATGGAGCATCACCGGCCCGTACGCAAACAGCAGCGCCTCTGCCCCTTCGTGTAGGACCGAACCGCGCCCTACCGCGAGCGTCTCCCGCGGGAACTCGATCCGCCGCGGCGACGGGCCGATTGCGAGCCTCAGCGCGACATTCTCCGACGCGCCTTCGATCGCCCAGCGCAGCAGCGCCCTCGTTTCCTCGGAGCTCGCGGGCTGCACGACGAGCATGTTCGGAAGCGCGGCGAGCAGTGAGATGTCGCGAATGCTCTGGTGTGATTTGCCGGGACCGGCCGGTATCAGGCCGGCGTAGTGCAGCGCGTAGACGACCTTGGTTCGCTCGCTCGCCTGGTTGTAGATCTGCTCGTTCGCGCGCGCGGCGAGAAACGCGGCAAACGAGTTCACGACTGGGAGCAGTCCCTGCCGAGCCATGCCTGCGGCTACGGAGACCATGTCCTGCTCAGCGATGCCGGACTCATGGAACCGCTCGGGATGTGCGAGCTCGAACGGCCGGACGCGGCAGTCCGAGGCGAGGTCGGCGTCGAGCACGACGAGCTCGGGATGATCGCCGGCGAGTTCCAGCAGCGTCTCCCCGTACGCCTCAGCCACGTACTCGTCGGTAACCTCCGTTCGCACTGCGGCACCCGACTCGGGCTCGCCTTCGAGGCTGTACGCGGCGTCCTCGGCAACGTGGGGCGCGGGCTCGAGCTTCAGGTCGGGCAGACGCTTGCGGATGCGCTCGATGAGTTCCGTCTGCGCGCGCTCGAACGCGTCGTCGTCCGGCGCGCCCGCGTGCCAGCGATAGGTTCCGCCTCCCTCGTGGAGCGCCCGCGGGTGCTCCATGAACGAGACGCCCTTGCCTTTGATCGTGTTCGCGATCAGCACCTTCGGCACGTCGCTCGCGGAACGGAACTCTGCGAACACGCCTGCGAGCTCGTCGTGATCGTGCCCGTCGCCTGAACGCACGTGCCAGCCGAACGCACGCAGCTTGGCCTCGAGATCGCCAAGCGCCAGGATCTCGTTCGTCGGCTTGTCGGACTGCAGCTCGTTACGGTCGACGATCACCCAGAGGTTGCCTTGGGCGTGTGCTGCCGCAGCCTGCAGACCCTCGAAGTTCTGTCCCTCCTGCAGTTCGCCGTCGCCCGTCATCACGACGACGCGGCCGCCGCGGCCGAGAAAGCGCTTCGCCCAGGCGATCCCGCGACCTTTGGAGATCCCCATACCGAGGGAGCCGGAGTTGGCCTCGATGCCAGGCACGCCGACGTCGGGATGCCCGTCGAGACCGCCGAGGCGACGCAGGTTCAGCAACCGTTCCGGCGGAAGCACACCGAGCGCGTGGAGCACGGCGTAGAGACCGGGCACGTCGTGACCTTTCGAAGAGAAGTAGATGTCCCGCTCGGGATCGCCGAAGCCAACCTCGGCCGTGTTTAGCTCCCTGTAGAGGAGGTGGACGACGACGTCCATGGCGCTGAAGCTCGAGCCGAGGTGTCCCGATCCGGCACGCTTCACTGCGACGAGCGCATTCAGGCGGCACATGTCGGCGAGCAGCGCGAGATCGTCACGGGCGCGTTCGAACTCGGCGCGAGGAATCAGCGTCAGTTCCACGGATGCTCCCGCAACACGTCCTCATTCACGTCCACGCCCCAACCGGGACCGGCCGGAATGGTCAACACACCGTTCTCGATCGCCGGCACCGCAGTGGTCAGCGTTTCACGCCAGGGCACGTCGTCGACGTCAACTTCGAGAATGCGCACGTTCGGAATCGCCGCGCACCACTGCGCCGAGATGAACGTGGCCAGGTGGCTGTAGTAGTTGTGCGGAGCGCAATTGACCTCGAACGTCTCCGCGAGGTCGGCGATCTTCTTCGCCTGGTGATAGCCGTTCCAGATCACGTCGACCGACGCGACATCCATCGCGCCCGCTTCGAAGAACGGACGGAAACCGCGGTTCGTGTAGAGGTTCTCTCCCGAGCAGATGGGGATCGCCGAGCCGTTGCGGACCGCAGTGAGCGAGACCGGGTCGAATGCGTCGACCTCGAGCCACATCAGGTCGTGCTCCTCGAGGCGGCGCGCAATGCGCAGGACACCTTCGGCGGTGAGATTGAAGTTGAGATCCACGATCGGCTCGGCCCGGCCCTGCGTTCCCTCGGCAAACGCCTCGAGCAAGAGCACGACCGCCTCCTCGAGGTCCGGTGAGGGGTTGCGGTCCAGCCCTTGGCCCTGAAAGCCGGGCATCAACACCTGAGGCTCCTCCCCAGGAATGACGATGTTCGTCTTGAACGCCGGGAAACCGCGCTCGACGACCTCGGCGCCGAGCTTCTTTACGTCGTCGTAGGACTCGAGCTTCGCGGTGCCCGTCACCTCCCAGGCCCTTGCCCTGGTCGTGCCGCAATGCGACCAGTAGACATGGACGTCGTCGCGTATCGGGCCGCCGAAGAGCTCGTAGACCGGAATGCCGAGCGCCTTACCTTTGAGATCGAGCAACGCGTTCTCGATCCCTCCGATCGCTTTCTGAATCACCGAGCCGGGGCTCTGCCGAGTCGCGCGGAAGAGGTCCCAGACGATTCGCTCCACGGCGCGCGGATCGCGCCCGACCACGATTGGCGCGAGATCCTCGACGATGCCGGCCAGGCCGCGCGGCGAGCCATGCGAGTCGGTGATCTCGGCCCAGCCTACGGCGCCGTCGCCGGTCGTGGCCTTGAGAAAGATCCAAGGACGCCAGCCGGCGTCGCAGTACAACGTCTCGAGTTTTGCCACCTTCATGTCGCCGCAGGATACGGACGCTCGACTTGTGGGAGGGCGGCTTCACCGGCGTCGAGCAGCCGCCGCGCACGCTCCCAGTCGTCCTCGTCGTCGATGTTGAAGCCCTCATGGCCGCGCGTCAGGAAAGGTGCGACGACGCGGCCTTCTCGCGTTCCCGTCTGCGAGACGACACGTGTCCAGGCGATCTCGAGCGCGCTGTTCTGCACGTAGATCTCGGGCAGGGCCGGATACTGGCCCGCATGCCAGGCACTTTCGAGGTGCGACTGGTCGAGCAGCGGACGCATCGTCTTCCCCTCGAGCACCCACATCTTTCCGGGATGCTGCTTGACTAGCTCGACAGCGCGGATCGAGTCCGCCTCCGGCGTCGCGAGTAGCTGCTCGAGCCCGCGCTGCAGGACGTCCGGGCCACGGAACGGGTTCGTCGCGCGGACGATTGCGAACAGGTCATGGTGCTCTTCGAGCTGTGTCAGCGTGTGCGTGATCCACTCGATGTCCGGCGACGTCGAGGTCGCGAGCTCCGTAGGACGCAAGAAGGGAATGTCGGCGCCGTAGCGCTGCGCGACTTCCGCGATCTTCCCACTGTCGGTCGAGCAGACGATGCGGTCGAAGATTCCAGCCTGGCGTGCGCTCGCAATCGCGTACGCGAGCAGCGGATGCCCCGCCAGCGGCCTTACGTTCTTGTCCGGCACGCGCTCGGAGCCGGAGCGCGCCGGAATCAGCGCGATCGCGCTCGGCACGCATCCTCCGCTTCGATCAGCAGCCGCTCGAGAGCAGGGGTCGGGACACCCAGTCGACGGCCGGCCCGGACCGCAGCTCCCGTGATCGCGTCGAGCTCCGAGAGCCGGCCCGCCGCAACATCACGGGCGGTCGAAGAGGTCAATCGAGGCGGCATCGCATCGATGATCTCCCACTGCGCCTCCGGCGTGAGGGAGACGCCCTCTCGGGCAGCGACCGCGCAGGTCTCGCCGATCGCCTCCTGCAGGCGCCGGCGCCATTCCGGATCGCTGCGCAGCTCTCCGATTGACCGCTGCGTGAGGGCGGTCGCAGCGGCGACGGGTGCCTGCCGGGCGAGCTTCGCCCAAAGCACTTCGGCCTCGCTCCCGTTGATGCGGACCACGGCGTCGGAGCGGTTGATCAGATCGGCTGTGGCTCCTTTGACGTCTCCGGCCAGCGTCAGCACGACCGCGGGGGTTTTTTGGACGATCACCCCGGGCCGCTCGAGGTACGCCTCGATGAGGCTCACGCTACCGGCGACCACGACACTCTCGCCGAGACCGCTCCGGATGGTCTGCATGTGCTCGATGCCGTTCAGCAGCGGGATCACAGTGACGGCGGGGGCCTTCACGCGTTTGAGCGCATCTTCGAGGGCGGGAGCCTTGACCGTGACGAGAAGGAGGTCGACCGGCTCGAGCAGTTCGGAAGTAGCGTCAGG
>JBBWZE010000275.1:0-4122 GCA_039648845.1 Actinomycetota bacterium
ACCTGAAGGGCGAGCTCCAGGAGTATCTCTCCGAGCATTCGCGCCGTGAAGATTACGCGCTCCTTTCACCGGTTCGCGTCCTCATGGAGACGGACGCCGATCTCGACGTGGGCGAATTCGGGATCGCAACCCGAATGGTCCAGCCCGATCGGCGTAGAGCCGGCGCCGAAGGAGAACCGGCGGGAGACGTGGCGCCCGGCGCGACGATGATTTACAAGCCGCAGGCGCCGGTTCCGACGCAGGCCGTCAGCGCCCAGGAGCTGGGCCTCGAGCCGGAGGTCGTGACGTTGACCTTCGACGGCACGCGCTACGAGGTGAAGCAGCGCCGCGTCGTCTTGGGACGGTCGCGCGACTGCGACATCCAGCTCCCGGACACGAACGTCTCGCGACGTCATGCCGAGCTGCGCCAGGAGGGAGCGGCCTACTGGATCGTCGACCTCGGCTCGACGAACGGGCTCGAGGTGAACGGGAAGCGCGTGAAGCGAGCCAAGCTCAACGATGGCGACACGATCACGGTCGGCTCCACCGAGGTGAGGTTCAGCCAGGAGCAAACATGATCGTCGCTCGCCTTCGAGCTCCCTTCTTCAGGGATCGCCTCAGCGCCCGCAGCGAAGCGACCGCCGCCGCGCGCACTGAGGAGAAAGAGCGGGGAAACCTCCCGGTTTCCCCTTACGCCCCTTCCCCTGATCATCGGCCCAAATGCAGCCGATGATCTTCGACTCGGCCGCGGTCGACGAAGTTCTGCTGGTCCTCAAGATCGCCTTCCTCATCCTGCTCTACACGTTCATCTGGCGAATCGTGCGGACTGCGAGCCGCGATCTGCGCCTTCCCCAGGAGAGCTTCGTGCTCGCACCGTCCGCGGCCGCGGGCCTGCAGGCTTCGCGGCCCGGACTGCACACCGGGCGTCTCGTGGTAGTGAGGAGCGCGGACCTCGAGAGCGGGGAGGACTTCGAGTTGAACTCCGTCCAGCTGACGATCGGACGCGGGAATCAGAACGACATCACGATCGCCACTGACGAATACGCCTCCGCGCGGCACGCTCGCTTCGAGCCGCGGCAGGACGGCGTCTGGGTCCAGGACCTGGGCTCGACGAACGGGACATATCTCAACGGGACGCGGCTGGATCGACCGCGCCGGCTGAGCCGCGGGGACGTTGTGAGGATCGGCGAGACGGATCTCAGGTACGAGCAGTGACGGGTCTCGGCCACGTCGGCGTGATCACGGATACCGGCCGCAAGCGCCGGCGGAACGAGGATGCCTACGTCTGCGAACCGCCACTCTTCGCGATCGCCGACGGAATGGGCGGCGCCCAGGCGGGAGAGGTGGCATCGCGCCTCGCGGCGGCCGCGCTGAAGGAGAGCGGCGCCAAGACCCTCGGCGGCGAGGAGCGCATCTCGGATCTCATCCAGGAGGCGAACCGCCGCGTCTACGACCGCTCGAGCACGGATCCCAACACGTCCGGGATGGGGACGACGATCACGGTCGCGCTCGTCGAGAACGGAAACGTTGCGTTTGGGCACGTGGGCGACTCGCGCGCCTACCTGATCCGTGACGGGCGCATGGAGCAGGTGACTGAGGACCACTCGCTGGTGAACGAGCTGATGAAGAGCGGCAAGCTGTCGCGGGAGGAGGCCGAGACGCACCCGCAGCGGTCGGTGATCACGCGTGCGCTCGGCACGGATCCCGATGTCGATGTCGACACGTTCACGATCGAGGCCAAATCCGGCGACGTCTTCTTGCTCTGCTCGGACGGCCTCACCGACATGGTGGGAGAGCGCGAGATTCTCCAGCTCGTCGAGGTGAACCGTCAGGACATCGACACGGCGCTGAAGTCGCTGGTCAAGGCTGCGAATCGAAGCGGCGGCGAGGACAACATCACTGTGGTCGCCTTCGAGATCGCAGAGACCGAGGTTCTGACCCATGACGGCGAAACTCGTGAGAATGTCCTGCTGCCGCCGCCGGTCCGCGACGAGGAGGACACGCTCACCGAGGCGGATGCCGTGCCCGCCGTCAACACCGCAGTGGTCTCCACCGCGGACATCCAGGCGGAGCTCGAAGCAAAGGAGCGGCAGGTTCGCGCCCAGAGGCGTCGCCGTCTCCGCCGCCGCGTCGTTGCCTGGCTGGCCGTGATTGCAATCGCCGCCGGAATCGCACTTGCCCTTTACCTGAGGTTCCTGCGCTGACGCTCAGCCCGAGGAATCGTGAGCTCGCGTTCCTGATCGTGGTCGGGGCTCTGACGGCCGTCGGGTTCGCAAGCGTCTACATCGCGCGCCAGGATGTCGTCTCGACGGCCTCGCTGACGTATGCGGGCTTCTTCTTCGTGCTCTATCTCGCTGCGCATCTCGCCACGCGGTACGCCGTTCCGTTCGCCGATCCGTACCTGCTTCCGATTGCCGGACTGCTGACCGCGATCGGCCTCACGGAGATCTATCGGCTCAACCCCACCGACGCATTCAGGCAGGGGATCTGGATTGTCGTCGCGGTTGCTCTCTTCGCCGCAACGCTCTTCTTGCTCCGGCACGACTACCGCCGGCTCGAGACGTACAAGTACCTCTTCGGCGTCTCGGCAATCGCGCTGCTCGTCCTGCCGATCCTGCCGGTGCTCGGCTTGACCGTGAACGGCGCGCGCCTCTGGGTGCACGTCGGCTCGTTGCGCTTCCAGCCGGGCGAGCTGGCGAAGATCATGCTGATCGTCTTCCTCGCCGGGTACATGCGCGAGAAGCGCGAGGTCCTGGCGCAGGGCCGCCTGAAGGACTGGGGGCCGCTGCTCGTCATCTGGGTGCTGGCGATGCTCGTCCTGCTCGAGACGAGGGACCTCGGCGGCGGTCTTCTCTACTTCGGGATCTTTCTCGCGATGCTGTACGTGGCAACGGCGCGCATCGGGTACGTGGCCGTGGGGCTGGGACTCTTCCTCGTCGGTGCCGTCGGCGTGTGGAGAGTGACGCCGCACGTGCAGGACCGCGTGACGATCTGGCTTCATCCCTGGACCACGAGCAAGGTCTACTGCCCACTTTCGGGACAACCCGACCTGCGCCAGAACTGCCAGAGCTTCCAGTTGGTGAAGTCGCTGTACTCGATCGGCAACGGCGGATACGAGGGCACCGGGCTCGGCAAAGGAACGGTCACGAACCTCAACGGCAAGCAGATCATCCCCGACCTGAACACCGACTTCATCTACTCCGCGCTGGCGCAGGAGCTCGGCCTGATCGGCGCAGCGGCTCTCTTGCTCGTCTACATGATCTTCGTCCTGCGCGGCATGCGGATCGCGCTGCTGGCGCAGGACGGCTTCTCGAAGCTCCTTGCTGCAGGGCTGACCTTTGGCTTCGCACTGCAGACGTTCATCATCGTCGGCGGCATCTTGCGGCTGATCCCGTTGACGGGGATCACGTTGCCCTTCGTCTCGTACGGAGGATCGAGCGTGGTCGCGAACTTCGTGCTCTTAGCCGGGCTCCTGCTCGTGTCGAACCGAGCCAACCGAGAGATGCTCCGTTGAACAAACAGGTCTCGCACATCGGCATCGCAGCACTCGTCCTGCTGGTAGCGCTCATCGTCGGCACGACCTATTGGCAGACCTGGGCGAACGCAGGGCTCGCAGATCGCCAGGACAACGACATCAGGCTCGTTGCGCAGTTCTCGATCAAGCGGGGAAAGATCTACGCCTCCGGCGGCCGCACGGTGCTCGCGACGAACGTGACCAGGAAACGTGGCGGGCAGACGCTCTACTTTCGGCGGTATCCCACTGGTCCGATCTTCTCCGATGTCGTCGGGTACTCGACCCAGACGCGCAACCGTACCGGGATCGAGCAGTCGTACAACGACTACCTCACCGGTTCGAACGCGAACCTCGACACGGTCTTTCGCTCCGCGATCGACAAGCTGAAAGGGTCGACGGTCACCGGGAACGATCTGGTGTTGACCATTCGGCCGAGTGCGCAGGCTCTGGCGCTGCGGTTGCTGCGAGGCAAGTGCGGTGCTGTCGTCGCGCTCGATCCGTTGACCGGGCGTGTCCTCGTGATGGCGAGCAGCCCGACTTATAACGCGAACCTGATCGAGAAGCGCTTCGGGCTGGCGACACGCACGAACCTGCCGTGCGGCGCGCCTTTGCTCAACCGGGCGACCGCA
>JBBWZE010000280.1:0-4946 GCA_039648845.1 Actinomycetota bacterium
GTCCGGAAAGACGAGTCGAGCCCAATTCCCGGACGGCCCGGGCGCTACGCACCAGTTGACCGTGCGCTCGTTGATGACCGTCGTCCATTCCTTCACCCGGGGGAAGACGTCGCGGCCGAGCCGCTCGGGATCCAGATCGTCGAAGAGATGGGGCTCGATCGGGCCGCTGAGGGAGATCGTCGCCCCACGCTCTTGGCCGAGCCGCAAAGCTCGTTCGCCGTACCAGGGTGGGACGAAGTCGAGCATGTCGTCGGGCGCGTAGAGCACGCGCTCACGCTTGAGATGCGGATCCCAGTAGTGGACATCAACAAATTTCGCGCCGCGCCTGTAGGCGCTCGCCGCGATGGCGCGCGTGAGCTCTTCCTTGCCGAGCCCGGAGCCGATGTCGAGGATCTGGCCATTCTGCACATTGGCGCCGAAGTTGACGATCAGGTCTGCGAGACGTTCGACTCGGGAGGACATGGGCAGGCGATGCTAACTCGGCCGCGAATGGCTCTGCGTGAAGACGCCGCAGGCAATCGAGCGTTTCATCAACTCGCCGGGGCTCAGCGAAGGGACGAGGCGGTCCTATCGGCACGACGTCGAGGAGTTCGGAGGCTGGTTGCAACGCCGGAACCTCGGCATCGACGACGTGGATGTCAGGGTGCTGACGGAGTACGTCGCGGAGCTCGGGCGCGCGCGTCCGCGGAAGCTCGCCCCCGCCACGATCGCGCGGAAGATCGCCGCGATCCGGAGCTTTCTCCGGTTCACGCTCGGGCCGAAAAGAGTGCCCGACGCCTCGCTCGCGCCGCGGCGTGCGAAGCGGCTGCCTGACACGCCGAAGGCGGCCGAGGTCGAGGCTGCGCTCGACGCGCTGGCGGGCGACGGGCCGCTCCCGCTCCGCAATCGCGCCCTCGTCGAGCTTGTCTACTCGGCCGGACTGCGGAGCGCGGAGGCGGTCGGGCTCGATCTCGCCGACGTGGACTTCGACCGCGAGCAATTGCACGTGCGCGGCAAAGGCGGCAAGGAACGGATCGTCCCGCTGGGCGAAGAGGCCGGCCACCTCGTGGCTCAGTACCTGCACGAGGCGCGTCCCAAGCTGGCAGCGGGAGCGGAGAACGCCCTCTTCCTGTCGGCGCGTGGGCGTCGTCTCGACACGTCGACGCTGCGGCGCGTGTTCGCGCATCCGCACAGCCTGCGCCATGCGTTCGCGACACACCTACTGGAGGGCGGCGCCGACCTACGCACGATCCAGGACCTTCTGGGTCACAGCTCCTTGTCGACGACGCAGCTGTACAGCCATGTAGACGGCCGCCGTCTGCGCCGCGTCTACGACAAGGCGCACCCCCGCTCGTAAGAAGACGTCGAGAGGCGACGAAGCGCTCGGGAGACCGGGACGGCTGGGGTCAGACCCTTGCCTTTCGAGACGTGCTCCCAAAGGCTGGGGTCAGACCCTTGCCGTTGGAGACGTGGTTCCAAAAGCTCGGGTCAGACCCTTGCCGTTCGAGACGTGTCTCGACGGTGCGATAAAGGCCCGCGTTTCGTTCTGGGCGCCCGTGCCCACACGGGTCAAGGCAGGCGATCAGGCCCTCGCCACGAAACCGTGCCGCGATGGAACCTTCTCCACGCGATCCCGAAGTCGAGGGCTTTCTCGCGCTGCTCGCGAGCCGGCGCGCGCCGAAGACCGTGGACGCATATCGCCGCGACCTCGCCGCCATCGCGGCCTGGCTCGACCGCCCGGTCGGACACATCACAACGGAGCAACTCGAGCAGTACCTCGCCGAACTGCGCGCCGCAGGATTGTCGCCGTCGACGATTGCGCGGCGTGTCGCCGCTATCCGCACCTTCTTTCGCCACCAGGCCCTGCTCGGCGCGCGCACCGACAATCCGGCGGCGGAGCTCGACCTGCCACGACGCCGGCGCACACTTCCGCGCACGCTTTCCCCCGCGGAAGCGGAGCGGCTCGTCGAGGCGGCGAACGGCACGACGCCGCGCGCCCTGCGCGACCGAGCTCTCGTCGAGCTCCTGTACGGCGCGGGCCTGAGGGTCAGCGAGGCCGTCGGTCTGCAGAAGTCGAGCGTCGACCTCGACGCCCGCATCGTCCGCTGCATCGGCAAGGGCTCGAAGGAGCGGATCGTGCCGATCGGCCGGCAGGCCGCCCAGGCACTCCGGCGTTACCTGGGACGGGGACGCCCATTCCTGGACGTGCGGCACCGACCCGAGCTCTTCCTCAACGCGAAGGGTGGCGGGCTCACGCGCGCAGGCGCCTTCCTGATCCTCCGCAAGCTGGCGGCCAAGGCCGGGCTCGAGCCGGAAAGAGTGCACCCTCACCTACTTCGCCATTCCTTCGCGACCCATCTGCTCGAGGGCGGGGCCGACCTACGTTCCGTACAGGAGATGCTTGGGCATGCGGATCTTGCGACGACCGAGCTGTACACACACGTATCCGATCGACGGCGTCGCGAGTTGTATTTTCAAGCGCACCCGCATGCGCGCAGAAAGACGAAGTAGGGAGCCATGCATCTCGATCCGAACATCGCACTCGTCGCCGCTGTCACGTGCGGCATCGGGTACCTCATGATCGTCGCCGGGCTCAGCAAGAGCGCACTGGAGCTCAAGCGTCGGAACCGCATCTGCCCGAGCTGCGGCCGCCAGATTCAGGCGCGCGTCTGCCGCGCCTGTAACGGATAATCATGAGGCCTGATGCGCAATCGGCCGGGCCGAATCCCACACCAGACCTCTAGGACTTCGCTGCAGCCCGCTTCCTCAGATCGCCGGCAACGGTGCGGGCAGCGTTACGTAGCTCCGGTTCCTGTTCGTCGTCCTCTGCGAGCCCGCTGAGCAGGACGATCGTCTCACGCTGAGCCGAGCCGTTCCGAAGACAGAGGACCGCGAGGCGCCGCACTGCTTGATTCGCGTCCGTGGACACCATCGTGTGGAGGACGGGCCGGATCGCGTTGACAACGCCCGGGCTGTCCTTCGAGAGGAGCTGCACCGACAGGAGTGCGGAGCCGCGAGCCGCCGGGCTCTCGTCGTCGAGCCCGCGCCGTAGCAGCTCGAGCTTCTGGCGGAAGCGGAACTGACCGATTGCCCGATACGCCGCTGCACGGTCCCGATAGTCGGCGCTCCGGGCAGCGGACTCGAGCTCGTCATCCCATTCCTTGCGCAGCATCGCCAGCTCGCGCTCGGAACCCGACTGCGCGAGCTCGTCGGCTTTCGCAGCTGCCTCGACGAGGGACATGCGGCGCGGCACTCTAGCGCGCTGTCGATAGAGTCCGCCGCCGTGGCCCACAGAGTGACGCTCATTCCCGGGGACGGCACCGGGCCCGAGTTGACCGAGGCCACGCGCCGGGTCCTCGAGGCCACGGGTGTCGAGTTCGACTGGGACGTTCGGGAAGCTGGGGCCGACGTGATGGAGAAATACGGCGGCAATCCGCTTCCGGATGAAGTCCTCGAGGCGATCCGCGAGACGGGGGTGGCGCTCAAGGGCCCGATCACGACGCCGGTGGGTGGCGGCTTCCGCTCGGTCAACGTCGCGCTGCGCAAGAGCCTCGACCTCTACGGCCAGGTGCGGCCGTGCAAGACCTATCCGGGCGTGCGCACCCGCTTTGACGACGTCGACCTGATCATCGTCCGCGAGAACACCGAGGATCTCTACGCCGGGATCGAGTACGAGGAAGGCTCCCCGGAGGTGCGCGAGCTGATCGATTGGATCAAGGCGCACGGCGGCAACCTCACGCACGACGACGCGGGCATCTCGATCAAGCCGATCTCCGTCACGGGTACGCGGCGAATCGTTCAGTTCGCCTTCGACTACGCGCGGCGTAACGGCCGACGCAAGGTGACGGCGGTGCACAAGGCGAACATCATGAAATTCTCTGACGGCCTGTTCCTCCGTGTCGCGCAGGAGGTCGCTGCCGAGAACAGCGATATCGAGTTCAACGACCGCATCGTGGACAACATGTGCATGCAACTCGTCCAGCGCCCGGAGGAGTACGACGTGCTCGTGCTGCCGAACCTCTACGGCGACGTGCTCTCCGATCTGTGCGCCGGGATGATCGGCGGGCTTGGGCTCGCTCCCGGCGGGAACTTCGGCGAGAGCATCGCCATCTTCGAGCCGACGCACGGCTCCGCGCCGAAATACGCGGGCCAGAACATGGTCAATCCGATGGCGCAGATGCTTTCGGGGATGTTGATGCTCCGTCACCTCGACGAGCGTGCCGCGGCCGACAACCTCGAGCGGGCGATCGCGGAGGTGATCCGGGAGGGCAAGAGCGTCACGTACGACATGAAGCCGACGCGCTCCGACCCGAGCGCCGTCGGCACCAGCCAGGTCGCCGACGCGATCATCGAGAAGCTCGGAGTACGCGTATGAGGCGCAAGGTGACGGTCGTCGGCGCGGGGAACGTCGGCGCCACGTGCGCCCAGGTCCTGGCGGCGCATGATTACGCGGACGTCGTGCTCGTCGACATCAAGGAAGGCCTTCCCCAGGGAAAAGCCCTCGACATCAACCAGATGGGCGCGGTACTCGGGTACGAGCCTCGGGTGACGGGTTCGAACAGCTACGACGAGACCGCGGGTTCGGACGTCGTAGTCATCACCGCAGGCCTGCCGCGCTCGCCCGGTATGAGCCGCGATGACCTCGTCGCAACGAACGAGAAGATCGTCAAGGACGTGACCGAGAAGGCGATCGCGAAGAGCCCAGAGGCGATCCTCGTCGTCGTCTCCAATCCGCTCGACGCTATGTGTCACGTCGCGAAGAACGTGTCCGGGTGGCCGAAACAGCGTGTCTTCGGAATGGCGGGAATCCTCGACACCGCGCGCTTCTCGACCTTCATCGCCTGGGACACGCAGGCCTCGGTCAAGGACGTCACCGCGATGGTCCTCGGAGGTCACGGCGACCAGATGGTTCCGGTCGTCAGCGCCACGACCGTCGGTGGTATCCCCCTCCGCAAGCTCGTCGGCGA
>JBBWZE010000289.1:0-4828 GCA_039648845.1 Actinomycetota bacterium
TAGGCCACTCGGACACCTCTCCGTGCTGCGAAGCGGAGAAGGAGGGATTCGAACCCTCGATGGAGGCATTCACCCCCATAACGCCTTAGCAGGGCGCCGCCTTCAGCCACTCGGCCACTTCTCCGCGCGTCCGCGCAGGATAGCCGAGGCATCTTCGGAAAACGGACGCACGGGCAAAGCCCGCGCGTCCTTCTTAGCGGCGCCGCCGAGTCGGCGCCTCGGAGGGCGCCGCCTTCAGCCACTCGGCCACTTCTCCGCGCGTCCGCGCAGGATAGCCGAGGCATCTTCCGGATCCCCCGTCGGGGGGAGGAAAGGTGCCACGCCGACACGAAAATGAGCTTGCCGGCTCCCCCCTCATACCCCGGCAATCTGAAACCCGTCTGCGGCTACTCGAGGCGGGTTTCGCCTTTCGGGGGTCGTGTCTCACGAACTTGCTCGCCTACGTCCGTCTAGGGCGACGCCGGGACGGCCCGCGTAGGCGAGATCGCGTCTCGCCGGAGCGCAACGACCGCCCGCGCTGCCGCACCAAAGAAGAAGGGGGCTAGTGGGGGAAACATGGTTTCCCCCACGTCAGGCTCCCCCCTCGTACCCCGGCAATCTGAAACCCGTCTGCGGCTACTCGAGGCGGGTTTCGCCTTTCAGGGACGAGCGCGGGGATGATTCCGCCGACGGGCTGCTGGGCAATTCAGGTTGGATCGGGAACCTGCTCGACCACTCTGATGCAGTCCGACCGCGCGCGGCACGTCCCGCAGGTCGCGTGCTGCGCCGGCTGGCCACTCGCGACTCCCTGATCGTGCTCGGCTGCGTCTTCGCTGCCGGCGAGTTTGCGACGTACTACTCGTCCCGCGTGATCACCTGGGCCGTGATGACCGACGAGCTCCAGACCACGAGGCTGGCGACGAGCATCGCTGAGACCGGCTCCCTCGTCCCGCGCATCCATGGCCGCTACTACGCGGCGTTGAGCCAGCTGTATCCGTTGCTGATCGCGCCCTTCTACGGCTTGTTGACGGCGCCTGCTGCAGCCACCGCCGCCCATGTCTTGAACCCCTTCCTCCTTGCCAGCGCGGCATGGCCGGCATATCTCCTTGCGCGCTCCCTCACCGGATCGCGCGTTGCGGCGTCTGTCGCAGCACTGTTGACCGCTTTCACGCCCTGGCTCGTACTGAGCACAACACTCCTGACGGAGAACGCCGCCTACCCGGCCTTCGTCTGGGCCGTCTTCGTCTGTTATCGAGCGATCGCCGAACCGAGCGCAAGGCGAGATCTCGCGGCGCTCGCCGTCCTGCTCGTTGCGTTTCTCGCGCGTACCCAGTTCTTCGTGCTCGCGCTCGTCTTGCCCTTGGCGGTTCTCGGTCATGAGTTGACGTTTAGCTCGGCCGGCGCCGATGCCAACACCATGGGGGTCCGGCTGCTCGGGCGGACGAAACGCGCGGTGGCTTCGCACTCCGTGCTCTTCTTCGTTTACGGCGTCGCGGCCCTCGCGGCCGCAGCGCTGGCCGCGGTGGGCTCGCTGGGCGCAGTTGTCGGCAATTACGCGGTTCCGTTCAGCGGTGACCTCCTTCCTCCCGGTGTCTGGCACTCGGCGGCCACGCATCTGGACTACGTCGTGATTGGGGGAGGCATCCTTCCCTTCCTCCTCGCAGCCTCCTGGGCACTGACGACCGCGATTCGGCCGGAGAACAGAGGCGCACACGCCTTCGCCTGGATGCTCGTGATCCTCGTCCCCCTTCTGACCGTCGAGGTGGCGTCCTTCGATCTCCGCTTCACACCAAACGGATTCGTCCAGGACCGCTACCTCCTCTACGTTACGCCGTTGTTCGCCGTCGGCACGGGAGCGGCGCTCGTCCGAGGAAGCCCCACCCTCGCGCGCGGACTCGTCGCGATCGCCGCCGGTGCAGTCTTTGCCTGGCTGGCGGGGATCGCATCGTACGATCACCCCAGCATCTTCTGGGCGTCGCCCGCGTCAGCGTTCCATCCGGCAATCGTCGCAGCGGCGGCGCGGGTCCACCTCTCGGATGAGTGGTTCATTCGAGCGGTTGTGCTCGTGCTCGCTCTTGGGGCGGCCGTGCTCGTCACACGGCCTCGCCTGGCCCGCCCCAGAGTGGCGCTTGCCATTTCAATCGTGATTGCTGCGTTCGGCGCGTTCGAAGCGGGTTACGTATTCGAACGGTTCGCCGAACCTGCGCTGACGACCACCAGATTTCATCTGGACCGGCGTGACTGGATCGATGCTGCGGTGCCGCCTGGAAGTTCCGCGGCGCTCGTGCCGAGCCCGCTGGAGTCGGCGACCTACTGGTGGGAAGCCGAGTACTGGAACAAGGACGTGGAACGCGTGCTCCGTGTCGAGGATGGGCCAACGTTCACGCCGTTTCCCGTGGACGATGTCTCGGTCGATTTCGAGACTGGAACGCTGCTCGGTGTGCCGCAGAGCGACTACCTGGTCGTCGCACCCAAGGAGGTCCGTTTCCGTCTCGCGGAGGCAGGAATCAGCACGGCGGACGTGACACCGCTCAGGCTCGTGCGCGTCACGAAGCGATACCGCCTGGTGTGGTCGACACGGGGTGTATCGGCTGACGGCTGGACCCTTCCGGGCGAGGCTGCGCGCCTGCGTCTCTATGGAAACGGCCGCCGGGTGCGACGCGCGCTCGTCGTCGTCCTGAGCGCCGCTCGCGAATCACCGAAGCCGATCGAATTCACGCTCGAGGGCGGTGGGTCGGTTCGCCGCGGCGGCGTGGATCCGGGCGGTGCGCGCCCGCCGGTCCGGCTCGATTTGTGCGTTCCCGCCTCCGGCTATACAGACGTCGTCATGACGACCAGCGGTCAGGCTCGCGTGCCGGACGGCCGGGTCCTCGCGCTCCATTTCGACAGCATCGAGGCGCCGGCGAACGGGAGGTGCAGATCAGCCTGACATGCCAGCGCCGCAACGAAATCGGGAGGTGCTGGGGACGCACCAGATGTCCATAAGGCGCAGCGATAATTCAGCAGCAAACCGCATTCGTGTTCGCCGGATCGAGTCATTAGGTTGGTCCGCTCCAGGGTCGATGTCTGTAGGCAACGGGACCCGAGACTAGGGCGCCGCAGCCCTTCGGGAAGCTCGCCGCTTCATTCGTCCCTGGCTCCCCCCTCGGCAGAAGGGCGGTTTCTCCACCCGCCCTTTTGCCCCCTCTCTAGGCCCGCACCGCGCTGTGCAGTCTCTTCGGGACGGGGAGACGGGCGCGCGCGACCCCCGGCGCGCCCGTTCCGCAGTCTCTCCCCGCGCCAGAGTATTCGGCTCTGGACCAACCAGCGCCCAATCCCGCCCAATCCCAACACACCCGGCGCTACCTTGGTGACTGGGGTCGGCCCTCGTTCGACGCGTTGGCGTCGCCGCAGTCGCTGGCGCGGTCTCCCCCCGAGGGCCTTCCCCTTATGCAGTAGATGTCGCCGCGGCCGGAACCTTGCACCGTGGCCAGGTTACTGCGATGCGGCACGGTTTCCCACCCAACGGAACGCGCCGGAGTCCCCCGCATCGCTGCGCGTAACCCGGCTCTGGAAGCGAAGGAAGCGGAGGGGGAGGGATTTGAACCCTCGTCGGACCCAAGAGCCCGAAACGGTTTTCGAGACCGCCGCATTCGACCGCTCTGCCACCCCTCCGAGGGACGCACAGGGTACCCGGCGTCAGGAGACGGTGATGTTCAGCCGCATGCCGGCTGCCTCGTGCCCCGGCACGGTGCAGTAGAGCTCGTACTTCCCGGGCTTCAATGTCACCTTCAACTCGGCGGTGCCACCCGGCTGGATCAGTTTCGTCTTGTCGCTCGTCCCTTTGATCGCGAGGTCGTGCGGAATCTTGCCGTCGTTGTTGACCTCGAAGGTGATCTCGCCCGCCTTGAAGTTGGTCGACGCGAGAGTGATCTTGAACTCGGTCTCGCTGACCGGCACCTTCGTCGCAGCAGGCTTTGCCGTAGTTGTCGTCGTCGCCTGTGTCGTAGTCGCGGCGGTGGTCGTCTGCTGCGCGGTCGTCGTCGCGCCGGTGGTGGTCTCAGAGCCGGCCGCCTCGTGGTGCTTGTCCTCCGCGCCGAACACCTCGACCGCTGTGAGCATCCCGAAGAAGAACACGAACGCGATCACGATGAACGCCAGCAGCCCATGTCCCGGGTAGTCCGGGCGGAAGCGCGGGAACAGGAACGACGAAGCGAGGGCGAAGAGAATGAAGACGAGCGCGGTGACCCCGAGCCCGATCTCGTGTCCCGTTGAGAGGGCGAGCGGCACGCGCAGGATTTTACGCAGCCGAAAGCAGCCGGCGCTCCTCCCGGCGGCGGTAGGCCCGTGCACCCAGGATCCAGGCCAGGGCCAGCACGATCAGGGGGCTGACGACGATCAGCACGAACAGCGCCACGGCTCCGGCGCCGGCCAGGAACGAGCCGGCGTCTCGCACGGCGCGCTCGATCCGGCTCATGCCGCCGCTCTTCGCCGCCGCGCCTTGCTGCGACGTGAGGGTCAGCGAAATCCGGGAGAGGCTCGCCTCGCGCAGCGTCGCCTTGTTCGAGCCGGTGACGCGCGCGAGCTCCTGCTTCGCGACGTCGCGCCGTAGCTCGAGCCTGAGCCGCACGTCCGCCGGCAGCGAGGAGCTTTTCAGCGTCTCGTCGATTCGCGCGATCAGCACCTTGAGCTGAACGATCCGCCGGCGCTGCGACTCAACGACCTGGTCGAGGTCCTTGATCGAAAGGTGCTGCGCAAGCACGGTGCCGAGCTTCGCGAGCTGGAAGTACGCGTCCTGCACCCGCGCAACCGGGATGCGGAGCACGAGGTCGGACTGGCCGTCGCCGCCGTTGGTCGATTCGTCGACCGA
>JBBWZE010000329.1:0-5396 GCA_039648845.1 Actinomycetota bacterium
CGTTTTTTCGGCGCTATAGTCCCGCGCAGTGACGGGGTGATCGGCTGCAGAACACAGAGGGGCAGCCGTTAGCGACAGCAGAGCTTGGTCCAGGATCCAACATAGAGGATCCTTGACACGGGCTTCCAAAGCTGGCTTACTCCCGCGCTAGACAGGGTCGTAGGGTCGGTCATTCTCGGCCGGCAGTGTCAATTCGAAGGGGAGAGAATGAACAAGTCGATTTTGGGCGCGCTAGCGCGCCTATTCGCCTCGGGCGTCGTTCTCGCGGCCGTTGCCGCGGTTCTCGCCGGGGGAGCAATCGCCTTAGGCGTGGACGACACGCCGACACTGGCGGCTGGGGCGCAGCCCCTCAAACTAGACGAGGAGGGCGAAGAAGAAGTCCTCCAACAAGACCTCGCCTATACGAGTGGTCGAACCGCAGGCGACCGGCCCTTGGACGCCGTCCAGGCGGGCGCACTCCGCAACGCGGCCGTGGACGCGAAGCTGCTGCTGAAAAAAGATGCTTCGCCGACCGGGCCTACCACCTTCAACAACGGCTGGAGCGCGCTCGGGCCGAATCCGATCGTCCAGGTGCAGCGGAGCGACAGCGCCTTCGCGGCCCAAAGCGGCCGCATCGGAGCGCTGGCAATCCGACCGAGCAACGGCCAGTTCATCCTGGGCGCCGCCCAGGGAGGAATTTGGCTCTACGACGCCGTGACCGGCACGTGGTCGCCGAGGACGGACAACGCGACCTCGCTGTCGATCGGCTCGTTGGCGGTTGCTCCCTCGAATGACGCTGTCGTCTACGCCGGGACGGGCGAAGGCGCCCTGTCCGGGGACAGCATGTTCGGCGACGGCATCCTCAAGTCGAACAACGGCGGCAACAACTGGACGCATGTCTCGGGTGACTACTTCCAGGGCGTTTCCGTCTCGGGCCTCGCCGTCGATCCGACGAATGCGAACCACCTCTATGCCACCGTCCTTCGCGGCAGGGGCGGCGCGCGCCGCACGACCCCGCCGGTGCACTCCCGTTACGGAATCTGGGAGTCGAACGACGGAGGTGTCACGTGGACGCTGCTGAAGGAGGCCAAGTCCGAGTCCAACGGCGCGACCGACATCGCGATCGATCCGATCAACCCGAGCGTCCTGTACTCCTCGTTCTGGGGCGACGCGATGTACAAGAGCACCGACGGCGGCAACAACTGGTCGCCGATCATGAATGGGCTGCCGGCGGGTGCCAACTATGCAGCGGCAGGGGCCCGCTTCTCGATCGGCTTGTCGCACCCTTCCGGCGCATCTCCCGCGGTGCTCTACGCGGGATTCGACTACATCGACGGCGCTAACCATCACCAGCCCAGCCGGGTCTGGAAGTCGACCGATGCAGGAGCAAGCTGGTCGCAGACGGCTTCTGGAACCGGAATCAACTCGGTATCGGATTACTGCGGGACCCAATGCTCCTACGACAACGTGATCGAAGTCGATCCGACCAATCCTGATGTCGTCTACGCCGCGGGGTCGTTCGGCTACAACCTCAGCCCTCCCTCGGGCGGCATCTTCCGCTCCGACGACGGCGGGCAGAGCTGGATCAACCTCGGCTGGGATCTCCATCCGGACTTCCACGCGCTGGCCTTCGATGCGAACAACCCGAACCACGTGCTGATCGGGAACGACGGTGGAGTCAGGTTCAGCCCGGACAAGGGCGGCCGGCTCGTTCCCACGCCTGACAACCTGGACGCAACGGATTGGCAGAACCTCGATGGGACTGTTGACCCGAACACGTCCGCGGTCACGCATCGGACAGGCCTGCAGATCTCGCAGTTCTCCTCAATCGCGACCGTTCCCCAGGTGCCTGCAGGATCGAATAGCGAGCGCTTCTGGGGCGGCACGCAGGACAACGGCACGCTGCGCAAGTCGACTGCCAGCCAAACGTGGTCCGACGTCGCCAGCGGCGACGGCGGCCAGGTGGTCGTTGATCCGACCTCGGACTCTTGCTTCGTCGGGACGACGCCGGTCGGGCCGAGTTGTTTCGTCTATGGGACGTACTTCAGTCCGCCGGCTCAGAACTACCGCTACTCGAATGGAGGAGCGCAGTTCTTCAGCAATGCGTTCATCAGGAACGGGATCAACGTCAACGACCGCTCCGACTTCTACGCGCCGTACGTGCTGAACCGGCAGAACACGAACCAGCTCTTCTACGGCACCTACCGCCTCTATCGCACCGACAACGCAAGGGCGGCGTCGGCCGGAGACGTACGGTGGTCCGCGATCAGCCCTGATCTGACCAGCGGCTGCACGGGGACGGCTCCGAACGGCGCCCGCAACTGCTCGATCTCCGCGATCGGTGTCGGCGGTGGCCAGGCGGTTTACACGGGCTCGCTCGACGGCTACGTCAACCTCAGCACCAATGCCCAGGTCAGCGACACGCCGACCTGGACACGGCTCGATCCGCACCGCACGGTGCTGCCGAACCGGCCCGTGGCATCGATCGCAGTCGACCCCAGCAACTACCGGATCGCATACCTCGGCTACAACGGCTACAACCCAGCCACGCCGACGGATCCGGGGCACGTCTTCCGGACGCGCGACGGCGGCAAGTCGTGGGTCGACATCAGCGGCAATCTGCCCGACGCTCCGGTCAACTCGCTCGTCCTCGACCCGTCGTATCCGAACACGATCTACGCGGGGACTGACGTCGGCCCGATGGTGACCTACAACGGCGGCGGCCACTGGCAGTCGCTCGGGGCCGGAATGCCGAACGTTTCCGTCTGGCAGCTCGACATGGATTCCGCCCACCGGATCATCGCGGCGGGAACGCATGGCCGCGGTGCATTCAGGCTCGCGGACAGCTCGACGGCTGTGCCGGGGCTCGTTCTGTCGAAGAACGACGCAGGCGTGCCGGTCGGCGCTTCCAGCAACCTCGACTACACGATCAAGCTCAAGAACATCGGCAACGCCGACGCGACCGGCGTGACGATCACCGATCCGCTTCCGGCGAACACGACCTACGTGCTGGGTTCGGCGGACAACGGCGGAACGTTCGCCAACGGCGTGGTCACGTGGTCCGGGCTAAGCGTCCCCAAGGGCGTCCCGGGCACCGGCGGCAGCGTGACAGTCCACTTCAGGGTCAAGATCGCCGACGCGCTGAAGAAGGGCATCGGGTCGATCGTCAACGACGGTGTCGTAGCGACGTCGGCCGAGGGACCCTCCACGACCGGCTCGCCGGCGGTCACGCCGATCGCGCCTCCGTACGCTGTCTCGCTCAGTCCGGCGACCCAGACCGATGGCGCACGTGCCGGTGAGAGCGTCAATTACCACGTGTCTCTCCGGAACCTGGGTTCCAACAGCGACAGCTACACCATGTCGAGCACAGGCGGGACGTACGCAGTCAGCTTCTTCCAGTCCGACTGCATCACCGCACTCAGCGGTGTCAACCAGACCGACCCGCTTGCGCCCGGTGCCACGGCCGACGTTTGCGTGAACGTGGCCGTGCCGTCTGGGGCGGCCGACAACGACGTCAACACCGCGACGGTGACGGCAACCTCGGTCGGGAGCCCATCGGTCTCGGCCAGCGGAGCCGTGAAGACGATCGCAGTCACGAAGGACTGGCTGCTCGTCGATAACGACGGCAACGGTCCGGACGTGCAGTCGTACTACACGACCGCCCTCGACTCGGTTCTCGGCGGCGCAGGGGCCTACAGCGTTTGGGACCTCGCGGCCGACAAGAATCTCCCGCAGGGGTACCTGACGGCTCACAAGTACGTGGTCTGGTTCACCGGAAACAGCTATCCGGGACCGATCACTCCGTACGAGACCGAGCTGAAGGCACTGCTCGACGGTGGCGGGAACCTGTTCATGAATGGACAGGACCTTCTCGACCAGGCCGCCGGTACAACCTCGTTTGTCCACGACTACCTGCACGTCAGCTGGGATGGTTCCGAGGCGCAGAACGACAAGGCGACCACGGCCGTCCACGGCGTGTCCGGGAACCCGGTGACGAACGGCATCGGCGCCGTAACGCTCGATCACTCCATTCTCGGAGCTAATTTCGAGGATCGGATCACGCCGAACGGGACGGCCACGCCGGCCTTCACGGACGACTCGACCGCAACCGACGCCCTCTCGTTCGACGGCGGGACCGGGAGTTACAAGGTCGTCTTCCTGGCCTTCCCGATGGAGGCGTACGGGACGGCTGCCGACAAGGCAGACCTCGTCTCCAGGGTGAAGACCTTCTTCGGCGGCTAAAGGCGGCCGACAAGGGAGAGAAAACACCGGGGGCCGGCGAATAGCCGGCCCCCGGTCGTTCGGTAACCTCTCGACGTGATCCGCATCTGGGTCGCAATCATCGCCCTGGTTCTCGCTGCCCTCGGCGGCGCGGCAACCGTCAAGCCGAACGTCCGCGGAGTCGTAGTCGGCGGCATCGGGGTCACCTGCCCCCGCGACGAGCCGTGCGACCCGATCCAAAGGCCCTCCTTCGTTGCCTTCTCGCGAGTCGGGCGGACCCCCGTTCGTGCTCACATCGGCCCGACCGGAGGTTTCGCATTGCATCTCGCGCCAGGTCGTTATGCGATTCGGCTAGCCCCGCCGCAGGGACGGGTTGCTCCTTCGAGCGTGCGTGTTCCCCGGGCGGGCGTCGTCCGCCTGCGGCTCGTAGTCCCGGCTCAGTAGGCGACTGCGCCGCGGCCGGTTTCGGCCGCATGCCGCTGCTCGTCGGCGCGGTAGCTCGAGCGAACCAGCGGCCCCGAGAAGACCGAGCCGAACCCGAGCGCCTCGCCCTGCTCGCGGAACCAGCGGAACTCGTCGGGATGAACCCAGCGCTCGATCTTCGCGTGCCGCGCGCTCGGCTGCAGATACTGGCCGATCGTGACGACGTCGACGCCGTGCTCGCGGAGGTCGCGCAGCGTCTCGATGACCTCGTCGTTCGTCTCACCCAGACCGACGATGATCCCGGACTTCGTCAGCACCGGATAGTCGGCGAGCTCTTTGGCGCGTGCCAGCAGCCACAGAGCCTTGTTGTAGCTCGCCTTCGCACCGCGCATGCGCGCGTGCAGCCGCCTCACCGTCTCGATGTTGTGGTTGAAGACCTCCGGCCCGGCGGCGAGCACGGTGCGAAGGGCCTCCTCCTCGACGCCGAGGAAGTCGGGGGTCAACACCTCCACCGACGCCTCGGGCAGCTTCGCCTTCAGCGCTCGGATCGTGGCCGCGTAATGGCCCGCGCCGCGGTCGGAGACGTCGTCGCGGTCGACCGAGGTGACGACGACGTGCTTGAGGTTCATCTCCGCCGCGGCCTTCGCGAGCCGTAGCGGCTCGAGCGGATCCGGTGGGTGTTCGGGCTTGCCGGAGTGGACGTAGCAGTAGCGGCACGCGCGGGTGCAGGTGTCGCCGAGAATCTGGAAGGTCGCGGTGCCGCGGCCCCAGCA
>JBBWZE010000340.1:0-10655 GCA_039648845.1 Actinomycetota bacterium
CGAAGCGCAGGATCGTCGTCTACCAGCAGGATCCGCAACGCGCGGTGCCTCCCTTTCCCGAAACCTGAGTGCTTTTGTCGGCAGGGGACTCGGCAGACTTGAGCCCTCGGAGAGACAGACACGCCTACTCGCGAAAACCCTGCGCGCCGAATCTTTTATGACTTCCTAGGGGTATTCGTAGAATCCGGAGCCGCTTTTCCGGCCGAGTCTGCCGGCGCCGACGAGCTCGCCGAGAAGCGGGCACGGTGCGTAGCGGTCGTCTCCGAGGCCTTCCTCGAGCACCTCCATGATCGCGACGCAGGTGTCCAGCCCGATCAGGTCGGCAAGCGCCAGCGGCCCGAGGGGGTGCGCAAAGCCGAGTTTCGCGATCGTGTCGATCGCCTCGGCCTCCGCAACGCCATCGTGCAGCGCCCACACGGCTTCGTTGATGAACGGCATCAAGATGCGGTTCGAAACGAAACCCGGAAAATCGTTTGCAACGGCAGGCGTCTTTCCCAGCTCCCGCGCCAACGCAGTGATCGCTGCGGCGGTCGCCTCCGAGGTGTCCCGGCCGCGGATGATCTCTACGAGCTTCAGGACGGCCACCGGGTTGAAGAAGTGCATCCCGATCACCTTGTCGGGACGCCCGGTCGCAGCAGCGAGCGATCCGATGGGAATGGAGGACGTGTTCGACGCGAGCACCGCCTCCACCGGCAACTCGACGTCGGCCCGGCGGAAGATCTCCTCCTTCACCTCGGCGTCCTCGACCACGGCTTCGATCATCAGGTCGGCCCGGACGAGATCGTCGACGGGCTCGACGCGTCCCAACACTTCCTGCACAGCCGGCCCGCCTTTCTCCTCCAGCTTCGCAAGGCTCTTCCGCATCGTGTCGAGCGCGCGGTCGGTCGCACCCGGCTGCGCGTCTTGGAGCGATACACGCCGCCCCGATGCTGCGACGACCTGGGCGATGCCTGCGCCCATCTGTCCCGCTCCCACCACGAGCACGTGCTCGAATTCCATGTCCGCGACGACCCTACGCCGCTACGAACGCCGGCGGCGTCCGACGAAGGGGCCGAACGGAAGGACTGGTCGTGATCTCACCACCCGCGACATCGACTACACCTCGAGCAGCAGTGCATCTCCCTGCCCGCCGCCCGAGCAAATGGCCGCGAGGCCGAGGCCGCCGCCGTTGCGACGGAGCTCATAGATCATCGTGCCGAGGAGGCGGGCGCCCGATGCTCCGATCGGGTGGCCGAGCGCAACCGCGCCCCCGTTCACATTCACCTTCTCAGGGTCGACCTCGAGCATCTTGGCCGAGTTGAGCACCACCGACGAGAAAGCTTCGTTGAGCTCGACGCGCTCGACGTCGCCGATCTTCTTGCCGGCCTTTGCGAGCGCAGCCGCTCCCGCTTTCGCAGGCGTGCGTGCCAGGTAGGCGAAGTCGTCGGCGACGTATGCCTGCGAAACGATCGTCGCCAGGACCTCGAGCCCACGCTTCCGCGCGAACTCTTCGCTGGTCACGACGAGGGCACCCGCTCCGTCGTTCACACCCGGTGCATTCCCGGCGGTCGTCGTCCCGTCCGGGTCGAACACCGGCTTCAGCCGCGCGAGCTTCTCGTAGGACGTATCGCGGCGTGGGACCTCGTCGACAGCGAACTCGCCGACAGGGACGATCTCTTCATGGAATTTCCCGGCGTCGATCGCGTTAACCGCCCGTTCGTGCGAGCGGAGCGCCCATCGGTCCTGCTCCTCGCGCGAGATGCCGAGCTCTCGCGAGACGAACGACGCCTGCTCGACCATGTGCTTGTTGTCGAACGAGGACGTGAGCCCGTCGTGCGTCATCAAGTCGATGAGCGTTCCGTCCCCGAGCTTGTAGCCGAAACGCGCCCTTTTAAGGACATATGGCGCGTTGGACATCGACTCCATCCCTCCGGCGACGATGACCTGGTGATCGCCGGCGCGGATCATCTGATCGGCCATCTCGACCGCGCGGATCGACGATGCGCAGACCTTGTTGATCGTGTCCGACCCGATCTCGATGGGCAAGCCCGCACCGACCGAAGCCTGCCGTGCAGGCGCCTGACCGACGCCGCCCTGAAGAACTTGACCCATGATCACGTACTCGACCTCGTCGTTTTGGACGCCGACACGGTCGAGCGCAGCGCGAATGACCACGGAGCCGAGCTCGGTCGCCTCGTTGTGGGCGAGCGACCCGCCGAGCTTTGCAAACGGGGTTCGAACTGCAGAGACGATCACGGAGCGGGCCATGCTCCGAGCGTACCAATAGGGTTCAGGTGTGCCGACGCAGCGCACAACCGTGAAGCGGCATCCGGAGCGCGGCGCCTACGACCGGGCGACGATCGACTCGATTCTCGACGAGGCGTTGATCTGCCATCTCGGCTTCGTCGCCGACGGTCGTCCATTCGTCATACCGACGATTCACGCCCGTGACGGCGACACGCTGTACGTCCACGGCTCGCCGGGCAGTCGCATGCTCAGGACCGCCAAAGAAGGAGTCGACATCTGCGTGACCGTGACGCTCCTCGACGGGCTCGTGCTCGCGCGCTCGGTCTACAACCACTCCATGAATTACCGCTCGGTCGTCGTCCTTGGATGCGCGCGGGAGCTGACCGACCGTGACGAGAAGCTCCGGGCGATGCGGCGCGTTGTCGAGCATGTCGTGCCCGGACGCTGGGACGACGCACGCCGGCCGAATGACGGCGAGATCAAAGGCACGACGATCCTCGCGCTGCCGCTCGACGAGGCATCGGCGAAAATCCGGAGCGGTCCGCCGACCGACGACGCCGCCGACTTCGAGCTCCCCGTCTGGGCGGGGGTGATCCCTTTGAAGATCGAGCCTTCGGACCCCGTCCCGGACGCGGCCGTCGACAGCGCTCCGCCTCCTTACGCAGCCGGCTACGCGCGCTTGACCCAGAGCCACACTGCGCCTACCCTGGAGCCACAATGACTCCCGCGACTCGCATCTGGGCCTGGCGTTGCGAGCGGAGCGGGAGCCTGCAACTGCCCTGACCCAGGCCAGTAAACCCCGTTCCGCTCACCAGACCTTCCACCGGAAGGTCTTTTTGCGTGTCCATCCATTCGAACGGAGAATCTCGAGATAGCCACCGCGCCCGACATCGCCACCGATCTCGTCACCCCGCTCGGCGCCTACCTGCGGCTGCGCGGGGAAGGCCGCTCGGCCTTCCTGCTCGAGTCGGTCGAACGCGGACGGCTCGGCCGGCACTCACTGGTCGGCTGCGGCACGCACCTCTGCGATCTCGCGGAGGCAGAGGCGTGCGGAGAGCCGGTCGTCGGGTATCTCGCCTATGACTACGCCGCGCGCCTGGAACCGACCGTGCCCCTCCCAGAGGAGGGCACCGGTCTCGCCGAGAGTGACTTTGTCATCGCGGACGTCCTGATCAGGTTCGACCATGTCCTCGGCAGCGCCGAGGTGATCCGCGGCGATCCCACAGCGGTATCGAAGCTGCTTGCGCAGCCGCTCCCGGCTCTTACCCGTTCGAAGGGCCGGCGCGCTTCGGCGCGCCGCTCCCCGGACCGAACGGAATACGAAGCGGGGGTACGCTCGGCCAAGGAACACATCCGCGCCGGCGATGCGTTCCAGATCGTGCTGTCGCAACGTGCGGAGCGACCCACCTCGGCCTCGGCCCTGGAGCTTTATCGCGCACTGCGGCGCGTCAACCCGTCGCCGTACCTCTTCCTGCTCGAGCTCGACGACCTCGCGCTGATCGGATCGTCCCCCGAGACGCTGGTCAAGTGCGAAGGGCGCCGGGCCGGTGTCAACCCGATCGCCGGGACGACCGCACGAGGGGAAGGGGACGCGGAACGGCTGCTCGGGTCCGAGAAGGACCGGGCCGAGCACGTGATGCTCGTCGACCTCGGCCGCAACGATCTCTCACGCGTCTGCGTGCCCGGCACTGTGGAGGTCGAGAAGTTCCTCCAGGTGGAGCGCTATTCCCACGTAACACACCTCGTCTCGCAGGTGGCCGGCGATCTTCGCGACGGGGTCTCGCCGTTCGACCTCCTGCGCGCCTGCTTCCCGGCCGGAACGGTGTCCGGTGCTCCGAAGGTGCGCGCCATGCAGCTGATCTCGGAGCTCGAGGGCGTGCGGCGAGGCCCGTATGCAGGCGCGGTCGGCTACGCGTTGCCCGAGGAAGGCACGCTCGACACCTGTATCGCGATCAGGACGATCGTCCTCAGGGACGGCGTCGCGCATCTGCAGGCCGGAGCCGGAATCGTTGCCGATTCGGACCCCGCGGCCGAACACGAAGAGTGCCTGCGCAAGCTCGCGGCCGTCGAAGCGGCGATCGATCTCGCGGAGGCGGACCAGCGTTGATCCTGCTCGTCGACAACTACGACTCGTTCACATACAACCTCGCGCACCTCTTCGCCGAGCTGGGCGCCGAGGTCACCGTACGCCGCAATGATGCCGTCGACGCCGAGTCCGCGGAACGACTGTCGCCGTCGCACCTGGTGATCTCACCCGGTCCCGGCCTTCCCGCCGGCGCCGGCTCGACGCCGGAGATCGTGCGTCGTCTTGCGCTTTCGACGCCGACGCTCGGGGTCTGCCTAGGGCACCAAGCGATCGTCGAGGCGTTCGGCGGCGAGGTCGCAGCCGCTCGGGAGCTCGTCCACGGCAAGTCCTGCACCGTGAATCACGACGGCAGAGGCGTCTTCGCGGGACTGCCGGAGCAGCTCGAGGTCGGCCGGTACCACTCCCTGGCCGCGACCAGCGTCGCGGCCCAACTGGAGATCTGCGCCACCGCTGCGGACGGGGAAATCATGGCGGTGCGTCACCGGACGTTGAACGTCCACGGAGTGCAGTTCCACCCGGAGTCCATCCTTACCCCTCAAGGGCGCGAAATCGCGCAAAACTTCCTCAACCTGTGATTCAGGCCGCAATCACCAAATTGCTCGACCGCAAGCAGTTGATGCGTGCGGAAGCACGCGCAGTCATGGACGAGATCATGCGCGGCGAGGCGACGCCGGCGCAGATCGGAGGATTTTTGGTCGCGCTGCGTTCGAAAGGCGAGACGGCCGATGAGATCACGGGTTGCGCCGAGGCGATGCGCGACCATGTCCTCGTCGTTCGGCCGGGCCGCGACGACCTCGTGGACACGGCCGGTACGGGCGGTGACGGGGCCCACACGATCAACATCTCCACCGCGGCCGCGCTCGTCGCCGCGGCGGCCGGCGCAGGTGTGGCGAAACATGGAAACCGCGCCGTCTCGTCTGCGTGCGGATCGGCAGACGTCCTCGAAGCGCTGGGCTTCGCGCTCGAACAAGAGCCGCCGCGGATCGCGAGGTCGATCGACGAGCTCGGCTTCGGCTTTCTGTTCGCTCCTTCACACCATCCGGCGATGCGGCATGCCGCGGCTGTGCGCAGGGAGCTCGCAACGAGGACGGTGTTCAACGTGCTCGGCCCGTTGACGAATCCCGCCGGGGCCAGAGCTCAGGTCGTCGGCGTCTACGCCCCCGATCTCGTCCGAACGATCGCCGACGTGCTCGCCCGGTTGGGCGCTCGGCGCGCGTACGTCGTGCACGGCGCGGGCGGCATCGACGAGCTTTCGCCGGTCGGCCAGAACGTCGTCGCCGAGGTCGTGGACGGCGAGGTGCGCGAGCGTCGGCTCGATCCCGAAGGCGAGCTCGGCATACCGCGCTGCAGCGTCGACGAGCTACGCGGCGGGAGTCCCGCGGAAAACGCGGAGGCGATCCGGGAAGTATTCGCCGGCGCAGACGGTGGGCGACGCGATGCGATCTTGCTCAACGCCGCGGGGGCGCTCGCCGCAGGCGGGCACGCCGCCGACCTGCGCGAAGGCCTCGAGTTGGCGCGGCGGACGATCGACTCCGGCGCAGCGGCGGAGCGGCTCGAGTTGCTGATCGCGTTCTCGCGGGAGATCGTGGCAGCCTGATGGGCCGGTTCCGCGATGCTCTCTCCGCCTCCGGTCTCGCCGCGATCGCCGAGGTGAAACGCCGCTCGCCGTCCGCGGGAGACCTTCGCCCCGACGCCGATCCGGCGCGGCTCGCCGCGCAGTTTGCGAACGCCGGCGCAGCCGCGATCTCGATCCTCGTGGACGAGCGTTTCGGCGGCTCGTTCGACGATCTCAGGGCCGCGCGCGCCGCAACCGCATCGCCGCTCCTGGCCAAAGGATTCTTCAGTGAGGAGCTCGACCTGCTGAAGGCGAAAGTCGCAGGTGCCGACGCGGTCCTCGTCCTGCTTCGCGACGTCGACGACCAGCGCGCCGCCGCCCTGATGTCGTACGCGCGCGAGCTCGGGCTCGAGACGCTCGTCGAGGCGCACGACGCAGCCGAGCTGCAGCGTGCCGTCGGCCTCGAAGCAGAACTGATCGGCGTCAACGCGCGTGACCTCTCCACTTTCGAGATCGATCGCCGAACTCAGCTGGAGCTGATCGCGCGCATGAAAGCCCACGACGCTGTGGTAGTCGCGGAGAGCGGCGTGAACTCGCGCGCGCAGGGCGCCGCAGCCGAGCTCGCAGGCGCCGATGCGATTCTCATCGGTTCAGCCCTGATGCGCGCCGAGGAACCGGCAGGGCGACTCCGTGAAATCCTCTCGCGCCCGCTCGTGAAGGTCTGCGGCCTCACCCGTCGCGAGGACGTCGACGCGGCCGTCGAGGCAGGAGCCGACATGCTCGGGTTCATCCTCGCCGAGGAAAGCCCACGCCGGGCGCGCGCAGTGCTGCCTGTTCCGGACGACCGCCTCAGCGTCGCCGTGTTCGTTGGCCAGGCGGAAGAAGCGGGGTCCGACCTCGTCCAGCTCTACGACCGAGAGCACGGTCGCATTCGTGGTCGCGATGCTGTGCTCTTGCAGAACGGCGAGACCGTCGCGCAGGTGGTCGATCTCCCCTGGGACGCACAGGATCCGCTCCATTTCCAGCGCGCGGCCGTGGCCGAGGGGCGGGTGATGCTCGCCGGGCGGCTCGGGCCCGACAACGTCCGCGAAGCGGTGCGAGCCGTTCGGCCCTGGGCCGTCGACGCGGCGTCGAAGCTCGAGGCGAAGCCAGGAATCAAGGATCACGACAAGGTGCGCGCATTCGTCGAGGCGGCCCGTTGACGACGATCCCCGGCCTCTACGGAAGCTACGGCGGGCGTTACGTCCCGGAGACGCTGATTCCCGCTCTCGACGAGCTCGACGCAGGCTGGCGGGACGCCCAGGCGGACGAGTCGTTTCAAGCGGAGCTCGACGAGCTCGAACGCAACTTCGCCGGCAGGCCGACGCCGCTCACCCGTGCCGAGCGGTTCGCGCCCGGCAAGCATCTCTACCTCAAGCGCGAAGATCTGCTGCACACGGGCGCGCACAAGCTCAACAACGCGCTCGGTCAAGCGGTTCTCGCGCGGCGCCTCGGCAAGCGCCGCATCGTCGCCGAGACCGGAGCCGGCCAGCATGGCGTCGCGACGGCGACGGTGTGCGCGCGCTTCGGTCTCGAGTGCGTGGTCTACATGGGCGAGGAGGACATGCGACGCCAACGTCCCAACGTCGAGCGCATGAACCTGCTCGGGGCCGAGGTGCGCCCCGTCGACTTCGGTACAAGGACGCTCAAGGAGGCGACGAGCGAAGCGATTCGCGACTGGATCACGAACGTCGAGACGACGCACTACCTGATCGGCTCGTGCGTCGGGCCCGCGCCATACCCCGAAATCGTGCGTGACCTTCAGGCCGTGATCGGCCGGGAGGCACGCGCGCAGTTCCTCGAGGCCGAAGACCGCCTCCCTCAGGTTGTCGTGGCCTGCGTCGGCGGCGGCTCGAACGCGATCGGCATCTTCGCCGGGTTCGTCGCCGACGCCGACGTCCGCTTGGTCGGTGTGGAGGCCGCCGAGGCCGCGTCACTCGGTGCCGGGAATCCCGCAGTGCTGCACGGGGCCCGCTCGTCCGTCCTCTCGGACGAGGACGGGCAGATCGCCGATGCCCATTCGATCTCCGCCGGGCTCGACTATCCGGGTGTCGGTCCAGAGCATGCGTGGCTGCGAGATTCCGGGCGGGCGAAGTACGTGCGCGCGACCGACGAGGAGGCGCTCGACGCCTTCCGCGAGCTGACGCGCCTGGAAGGGATCATTCCCGCGCTCGAGCCCGCGCACGCTCTCGCCCGGGCCCGCGAGCTCGACGAGGAGCTTGTGCTCGTCTGCCTGTCGGGCCGCGGTGACAAGGATCTTGCGGAGGTGCTCAGCCGATGAGCCGCTCCGATCATGCAGCCGGACAGATTTCCACCTACCGCTTTCCGGATCAGCTACACCTCGACGATTTGCTGATCCGCGGTCCGGTCGAGTCGGACATCGACACGATCGCGCCGGCTTTCCGCGACCCAGCCGTCGGCGGTGAGGCCAGTCTGCCACCGGTCGGTGCAGACACGCTGCGCGTCATGTTGCGCGAACAGCTTCCCGGCATGCGCGCTCAAGGGCTGCTGGCGGCCTACGTCATCGAGGACCTGCGGAGCGGCGAACTGCTCGGCGGCGCCTCACTGCATCATTTCGATCCTTTGCGCGACGTCGTCGAAGTCGGATACTGGCTGTTCGTCAATGCTCGGGGTCGGGGTGTCGCGACCCGGTCCGTGCAGCTGATGACCGAGCACGCACTCGCGAACGGCATCTGGCGCGTCGAGGCGCACGTGCGGATCGGGAATACGGCGTCGGAGCGCGTGCTCGAGCGGCTCGGCTTCGAGCGCGAAGGCGTCAAGCGGAAATATCTCCGCCACGGCGACGAGCGTGTCGACGCGACGATGTTTTCGCTCCTCCCGGACCTGTGAAAGCGCTCGTCGTCTATCTGATGTCTGGCCCGGAGACCCCCGAGCTTTCGGCGGCAGCGGTTGCCGGCGGCGCGGACGTGGTCGAGCTCGGCTTTCCCTTCTCCGATCCGCTCGCCGACGGGCCGGTGATCCGACGAGCGGCGGAGCGCGCGCTCGGGCGGGGGATGCGGACGCGCGCTTGCCTCGACTGCCTCGCGCGAACTCGCGAGCTCGTGCCGGACACACCGCTCGTGCCGATGACCTATTCGGCGCTCCTCGAGGCTTACGGCTGGGACCGCTTCGCACATGACGCTAAGTCCGCCGGTGCGACGTCGCTGATAGTCGCCGATTTGCCGGTGGATGTCCGGCCCGAGCTCCGGCGGATCCAGCTCGTCGCCCCGACGTCGTCCGACGAGCGGATCCTGATCGCAGCCGAGCACACGGACGGATGGCTGTACCTGGTCACCGTCACGGGGACAACGGGTGCGCGCGCCGACGTCTCCCCCGCCCTCGCCGGCCTCGTCGAACGGGCACGCTCGGTGACGGGCGTCCCGCTCTATGCAGGCTTTGGGATCTCGACGCCCGAGCAGGCGCGTGCGGCAGCCGAACTGGCGGACGGGATCGTCGTCGGCTCGCGGCCCGTCGAGGTGGCCGAGAAAGGGCCCGAGGCGTTGCAGGAGTACGTCCGCTCGTTGCGCGACGCCGTCGACTCCGGGGTGGCGGTCTGACCTGGCTCGTTCTGTTCTACGTCGACGGGACGTTGTTGAGCAGGCTGTGAATCATTCGTCACACTTTCGTCTGGGTGTCTGACACCAGGCCTTGGGTTTTGCGAACAGGTCCGCCTGCGGGGCGAAGCCGCACCGCACCGTGAGCCCGCCCCACGAGTGACTCCTCCAACGGCTGGTGTCAGACACCGGGACGTGTCGACAAGAGACGCGTCGCGAACATCCAGCGGTGACCTTCTAGATCCTCGGCTCGGTATTGCCGCTGCCCGATTCCCGTGTTGTCCTCGAGCCCCGACAGGATCGTTGCGCCGCCTGCAACCGCGCGATCGTAGTGCGCATCGATGTCCTCGACCGAGACGTGCACGCCGTCGACGATGTACGGCGTCTGTCGCCAGGTGCGCGCCCGCTCGCACGCTTCGGCGTGATGCTTCGGGCTCTCGTAGTCCGGGTCCGGGTAGCCGAGCATGATCATGCCGCCGTCGAGCTCCATGTTCACGTGCGTGACGCGGCCACTCTCGTCCGTCCAGCGACCGGTCTCCGTGAAACCGAACGCGTCCGCGATCCAGTCGGCAGCACGACCGACGTCCTCATAGGAGAACATCGGAATCACACGCTGCTCAGGCGTGCGAGCTCCCTTCGCTCAGCTCCCGGGCGGCCGAGTCGAAGACAGAGGAATGGAGGTCAACATCTGCTTCGGTCGTCGCGGGCGACATGAGCGCCATGTTGTGGAAGGGCGTCAAGAGGATCCCGCGATTCAGGGCGTAGAGATGGATCAGGCGGTCGAGCTCGGCGTTGCCACCCGCGGCGGCTTCGCTTCCGTTCCGCGGTCGCTCCGGGCGGAAGAGATACTCGACCCGGCAGCCGAGGCGCGTGACGTGCCACGGCAGGACGTGCCGGTCGATCGCACCGGCCACACCTGCCTCGAAGCGCTCACCGAGCGCGATCATGCGTGCGAACGCGTCGTCGGTGAGAACCTCGCCGAGCGTGGCTCGCATCGCAGCAAGCGACAGGACGTTCGCGGCGACCGTCCCGCCGATACCGCCAACGTCGGCCCGCTCGTCGCGCGGGAGCAGCGCCTCGAGCCGCTCCGCGACCTCGCGCGAGAACCCATAGGCGGCGGCGGGTATGCCCGCGGCGATCGCCTTGCCCACCGTCAGCAAGTCCGGGTCGAGCCCGTGGGCAGCGGTATATCCGC
>JBBWZE010000002.1:0-2710 GCA_039648845.1 Actinomycetota bacterium
GGCCCAGTCCCGACTCACCGGAGTACACGCCTTCGCGACGCCGGTCGTCGGATGGCTCGCCACCGCACAGGCCCGGCTCGGGATGCCCGATGAGGCGCGCAAGACGCTGACCGGATTGTCCGCCGGACCCGAGCCGATCGGCTTCATCCACAACGCGCGGGCAGCGATCTGCATGGCCGAGGAAGACCCCGCCGGCGCGTTGGATGTCCTGCGCGACGTTCCGGACGCCGTGCCCCCGACCGGGCCCGCGTTCACCCTCGTCGAGACGCACCTGCGCACCGGCATCGCGCACCTCGCGCTCGGAGACCACCACGCCGCCGCGGCGGCCGCCGAGTACGCGCTCGCCGCCGCCGAGCCCGACCGGTTGATCTTCCCGTTCGCCCTGACCGAAGCCGCCGAGCTCCTCGACACGCTCCCCCGCCATGAAACGGCCCACGGCGCCCTCCTCGCCGAGATCCTCGACGTGCTCCACGGCCCGGGGGCCGCGAGCACCAACGGCCACCGCGACGCACAGCCCGAGGAGCTCAGCCCGAGCGAGCTCCGCGTCCTGCGCTACCTCCCGACGAACATGACGCGGCCCGAGATAGCGCGCGAGCTCTACGTCTCCGTCAACACGGTCAACACGCACATCCGCCACATCTACGCAAAGCTCGACGCGACCGGTCGCTCGCCCGCTGTTCAACGCGCGCGGGAGCTGCGCCTCCTCTCGACTGCGGGCTCGCGGCGGCAGCCGCAATAACGCGCGCTCCGGCGTCGGCACGATCACCGGATTCAGGCGTTGCCGCCTCACCGGATCGGGCCGCAGCATGCTCGCGTGGTCACGCCACTGCGCTTGTACGCGATCCGGATCAACGGCCGGCTCGGAGCGACCGCCCTCTCGGCCTTTCCGTCGATGGCTTCCGAGTGCAAGGAGGGCGGCGACACCGTGCTGACCGGTGTGCTCGAGGACAGCGCCGCGCTGTTCGGCGTCATTGCCCAGATCGAGGCCCTCGGTCTTGACCTCCTCGAAGTCCAATGCGTCACGCAGAAACCGAGATGACACTACGAGGCTGAAGGAATCACCGTCATCCGGTGACGCCGGGTCACCTTGGTCGCCTCGATCGTGCCGTCCGGTCGTCAACCGCCGCGACAGAGAAGGAGACAGGAGATGACGAGCGATCTCGGGGTCTGGACCGCAGGCGAATGCGCCCTGGTGCTGATCGACTACCAGAAGGAGATGTTCGAGGTCATCCGGTCGGAGACGGACGCCGACCTTGTCGAGCTCAACGTGCGTCTCCTCGCCAAGACCGCGAGGGCGTTCGACGTGCCGATCGTGCTCTCGACGGTGGGCGTGGGATACGGCCTCAACGGGCCGACACTCCCGTCGATTCAGTCCGAGCTCGAGGACATCGAGGCGATCGACCGGTCATCGATGAACGCGTTCGAGGATCGGCCGTTCCGCGAGGCGGTGGAGGCGACTGGCCGCAAGCGCCTGATCGTCGGCGGCCTCCACACGGAGATCTGCCTCACCTTCGCGAGCGTCCAGGCTCTCGAGGACGGCTACGACGTGATGTACGTGACCGACGCCGTCGGAGGGCGATCGCAAGCGGCGCACCGCACCGGCATCGAGCGCCTGGCGCTCGCCGGCGCGGTGCCGACCACCGCGCTCGCGGTCACGACCGAACTGTTCCGCGACTGGGCCGGCCCGCTCGCCGGCCCCGCACTCGACGTCATCTACTGGTACTTCCGGGAAGCCCCGAAGCTGACCGACCAGGTGGGCGTCGCCGAGGCGGAGAAGCTCGCGGCAGCAGGCCAACCCGCGCGCTGATGGCCGGCCGGCTCGAAGGAAGGGTCTGCGTCGTCACCGGCACCGGCGGCAGCATGGGCCGGGCGACGGCGCTGACCTTCGCTCGCGAAGGGGGCATGGTCGTCGGCTGCGACGTCGCTGTCGAGCCGGCCGAAGAGACGGCCGAGCTCGTCCGGGCCGCGGACGGCCGCATGGTGTCGCTCCAGCCGTGTCGGCTCAGCGATCCGGCCGACTGCGCGCGGCTCGTCGAGCTGGCGGTGAGCGAGTTCGGCCGGATCGACGTGCTGTTCAACCTCGCCGCCAAGACGCACTTCGGGGGGCTCGAGAGCGTCACCGACCAGGACTGGGACGCCGCCCGCCATGACGAGGTCGACCTGGTCTTCTACCTCACCCGCGCGGCATGGCCGCACCTGAAGGCCAGCCACGGCGTCGTCGTGAACATGGCGTCGCTGAACGGGTCGCTCAGCTTCAAGCAGCTCGCGTCCCTGTCGCACCCGACGAACAAGGCCGGGATCGTCGGAATGTCCCGCCAGCTCGCGCTGGAGGGAAGCGAGCACGGGATCCGCGTCAACTCGATCTCGCCCGGCCTGATCGAGAGCAACGCAACCCGCGGGGAGCTGGAGGACGGCGAGTGGGGCGGCCAGATGCGCGGCCGGACGCTGCTCGGGCGATTCGGCCAGCCGGAAGAGGTGGCGAACGTCGCATTGTTCCTGGCCTCCGACGAGAGCTCCTACGTCACGGGCATCGACCTCGTCGTCGACGGCGGGATGAAGGTGTGGTGATGTCGAGCGACAACCCCCTCGCGCTGCCGGTGACGGTGGCCAGGCGAGCCGCCAGCGGGTTCTGGGTCGTGGCGTTCGCCTTCATGATCGTCATGGCGTTCGCCACGCTGCCCAGTCCGCTCTACGGCCTCTACCGGGTGCG
>JBBWZE010000050.1:0-2793 GCA_039648845.1 Actinomycetota bacterium
AGGCCTTGACCATGGCTTTGACAAGCTCCGCCTGCAGGAGATCTGGGCCGAGGCCTTCGATGCCAACCAGCGCTCGGTGCGAATACTCCAGCGCCTCGGCTTGCTGGAGATCCGCAGAGGCGACGAGGGCGCATTCCTCGACCAGCCCACCTTCTACCGCCAGTTCGCGATAACCGCCGCGGATTGGGCTTGCCTGCGAACGCCCTGACATGGCAGCCGCGATCCGCGTTCTGTCGTGCCGATTCGGAACGAGTGGGCTCCAGGCCGGATAGGGTCAGCGCCGTGAAGTCCCGCTACTTGGTTCTCATCGCCCTGCTTGTCGCCGGTCTTGGGGTGCTGTTCGGAACTGTCCCATCTGGCACCGAGCCAGATGGGGTGTACGTGGACTGTGGTCCGGCGCTCTTCCACGAGTGGGCATCCCTACCGAGCCCGGACTGCGCCGGCGCTTATCAGCCATTTCAAACGATGTCGCTGATCAACCTCGCTGTGGGTATCGGGTTCGTCAGCTGGGCAGCAGTCCGATGGACTCGACAGCGTCGAGCGAGCTGACGCCAGCCCCGGCTGTCCAGGCATTGAATCAGCAGCGAGAGCTGCCTGCGAAGCTGCAAGCGAAAAGCGCTACCGAACGCCTCATCTGCCGCCTTCGGCGCGCTCATGGCGATGAGCGGACGGGTCAACCGTCCTAGGATCGCGTACGTGGAATCCTTCGTCTTCCGAATCGGTGACGCCTTCGACACGCCCGAAGGTTTCGACGGTGAAACCACGCTGGCTGGTGTCCGAATCGGTAACGGCAACCTCGCGATCGGCGATGCCGTGTTGGTTCCGGTGCGTGCTGGTGGCAGAGTGCGCGCGGTCTGCGCCGGGTTCCCGCTCATGAGCTTCTCCAACCGCGAGTGGCGTGCATTGTCGATCACCGGCTTGACCGCCGCCGAGGTCCTGGTCGGTGGTCTGGCCGAGCGGGTGTAGCCGCGTGCCGGTTGACGCCATCAGCGCGCTACGTTCCACAGTGCACCGCCAGCGTCTCGATGAGGCTGGAGTGCAGGAGATGCTCCGGCGCACTCGGCGGGGCTACCACCGGACGGTGGCCGCGCTAGCCTCTACCGGAAATCACGTGATCATGGACTATCCCCTGAGCGAGCAGAGGCGCCTCGCTGACCTGCTCGAGGTTCTGGACGGATTCGACGTCACGCTGGTCGACGTCATGTGCTCCCCAGCCGAACTCGCGCGGCGCGAACGCGATCGCGGCGACCGCCCCGTCGGTCTAGCCACCAACCAACGCGTGTATGAGCACGGCGACTGCGACCTGAGCATCGATACGACCGCCTGTACGCCCGACGAGTGCGCCGAGCACGCCGTCAGCCACCTCGACATGCTGCGACGCCCCAAGGCATTCGACCGGCTGCGGCTGGCCCAGGCATAAGGCCAGGAATCGTCCACGCCGGCGACCTCCGCACCCCGTACCTGCGAGTCGGCCAGCAGCAGCGTTTCTGTCGGGAAGGTCGCTCTCTTCGCTTCGAGCGGCGTCCGCGTTCCGGCCTCGATCGCATCGTCGGCAAGGGATCCGAACGCCGGCGGCCACCGCTCGGCCTGGGCGAGCAGAAACTCCCTCCACACGTCACGCGCCTCGTCCGGGTGAGGCGTCTCACCCAACCTGCCCCACCACGTAGATAGCGCGCCCTCCTTGCCGGAGGAGTCGAAACTCCTGTCGGCGCCCCGCCGCACGCACTGCATTGCCAGGCTTGCCGGTGTCAACTTCTGTCATGTCGCCAGTTTTGGCCACCGGTGTAGCGATCCAGTTCTTCAGCGAGGTACCTGCCGGCGTGGCGGCGTGTCACGCTGGCCCACTTCGAGTCCTGGAGCATGTACGGAACAACCCGAATCACCGTGGGGTCACGAAGACTTTCATCCGGGCTACCCAGAAGGCGCTCGATAAATTCGAGGGCGGCTCGGATTCGTTCTTCCTCTCCGTTCTCGACTGCCGCATCGAGGATGCCCCATCGAAAGACCTCGGAAAGCAAACTGTATTCACTGAAACCACCATACTCAGCGATCTCGGCAACTAACTTGTCCACCGATTCGCGATATGCCGGGAAAGCGTCTCGCAGAGCGCCGGCCAGTGCGGCCCGGTCTGGAATAGGTTCGATGTTCGTCAATGTTTCGCCTACATCCCTATGTTACACGCCACAATGTCGAAACTGCTCTCGTAGTCGCGGTCTACCGTTTCCTGTGACTGAGCGACGGGGTGGAGGTCAGCGACCTGACTCGCTGTGAACCCTACCTCTACGAGGATCGACCGCACTTCGCCCAGCAGTGGGTCGAGCGTTCCAAGAACGTCTCGGTCTCGGTCGGTTCGAGTGCAGAGCCAAACGGCGAAGGGGTCTTGCGGGGCCGCCACGAATCTGATCTGGTCCACACCGTGCTTGCTCAGTCGGACGCGGAGGAGCCGTTGGGCCGCGTTCAGAAAGGCCCAACGGGGGTCATGTCGGATGTCGCTGTACGGCATGACCCCACTATGGCCAACGTCCTCAATTCGGCATGACCGCGCGGATCGCGGCAGATGCGGATGTTCGACGCGCGCAACATACGATCCGCGATATTAGATGATGATCCGGCGCGAGAGCCCCTTTGGCGCACCCGCACCATCGGCAGAACCGCGCGGAACGCGGCAGATCTGCCTGCATCGTTAGTCGTCGAAGACGAAGCCAGCAGCCTCGGCTCGCTCAATCGCAGCGCGCACAGCTTCGGGGCTGGCTAGGACCGGCTCAAGAACTGCTTGGAGCTGCGCGAGATCGC
>JBBWZE010000130.1:0-6642 GCA_039648845.1 Actinomycetota bacterium
TCGGTGCGGCTGCCGGCCATCCAGGCGCAAACGCAACTCGGCGTCCTCCTCGCCTCGATGCTGATCGCCGCGCTCGTTCCCATCCTGGGCTTTCTGATCTTCCAGCGCTCCTTCCTCCGTGGTTCCGGATTCGGCGGCGCTCTCAAGGGTTGATGCATGACCGGCGTGCGCATCACGCACGTCGGCGGGCCGACGGCTCTGATCGAGGTGGACGGCTGGCGGCTTCTGACCGACCCGACCTTCGACCCTCCAGGCGCGAAGTACAACTTCGGCTGGGGCACAGGCTCGGTCAAGCTGGCCGGGCCCGCGCTCGCCGCCTCGGAACTCGCGCCCCTCGACGCGGTTCTCCTCACTCACGAGCACCATGACGACAACCTCGACGCTGCTGGCCGTGCCCTACTTCCGTCAGTGGGCTGCGTCGTCACGACCGTCTCGGGCGCGAAGCGGCTGGGCGGACTTGCCCGTGGCCTCGAGCCTTGGCAGAACACGCGGCTCGAGGCACCGGCCAAACCGCCGATCGAGATCACCGCGACGCCGTGCCGCCACGGGCCGCCGTTGAGCCACCCGCTGGTCGGTGACGTGATCGGCTTCGCGCTCAAATGGGGTCAGGAAGAGGGTGTGCTCTGGATCTCCGGCGACACCGTGCTTTACGAGGGCGTAAGCCACGTCGCAGACCGCCTCCACGTCGACACAGCCATCCTCCACCTGGGAGGCGTGCAGTTCCCTGTAACAGGGCCGGTTCGCTACACCATGACCGCGAAGGACGCCTTGGAGCTGTGCGGTCTGATTCGCCCGCGCATCGCCATCCCGCTGCACTACGTAGGCTGGAGGCACTTCAAACAAGGCCGTGACGAGATCGAGCGCGAGTTCGCCCGAGCGCCGGAGGACATTCGCCGGAGCATCCGCTGGCTGCCGATCGGAACTCCGGTTGAGCTCACCGCCTCGAGCGCATGACTTTGCGGACAGCATGAAGAGGGCCGCTGCGCCGCGGCCCTCTCCCTCTGCCCGCGCTAGGTGTGGCTAGGGGCCGTAACCGCCGCCCGCGCCTCCGGCGGCCGCGCTCTTCACGACCGCGGCTCCGGTCGGCGAAAGCGGATGCCAAACACCGCCGAACGCGTTGACGCCCTGGCCGTTCGTCTGGCCCTTTTTCGTGTCCTTGACGAACGTGTAGAGCGGGTGCCGTTTGTACGTCACCTGCTGCCGCCCGTCCGTGCGCTTCGTCGTCCCGAGCAGGGACGCCTTGACGCCCGCCGCCGCGTGTGTCTTCCCGGACGCGATCAACGGCGGCCAGAACGTCGCGCACTGCCCGGTGCAGGCGCTCTTGCCGTTCTTGTCCTTGCCGAACATGTAGAGCGTGTGTCCGCGGGAATCGACGAGGACCCGCCCGAGGCTGGTCGACGCCGTTGAGACGACGGTCGCCTTCGCCGGCGCGGCATTGCCCGCCATCGGGCGCACGAGGACGAGCAGCGCGAGTAGTCCGAGCGCTGCGGCCGTCGCGACCAACCACACGCCCGGCGCCGTGGCGCGGACAGCATGGGAGCGGTCGTTCATTCGCATATCTGGCTCCTTGTCTAGTGGGTTTCCGTCCATCCCAGACAAGATGTCGCTTGCGGCTTGGGCCGGGCATTGGCGCCAACACGAAACCGGGACTCCTGCTAGCAGCCAACTGCGCGTCCCGGCATGCCGGAGAGTCCGAGCTCGGTTTGCCTAGCCCGGCCCGGGAGAGCAAGATGGACCTGTGAGCCCCCCGAAGGTGACCGTAAGCCGCGACGATCAGCGGCAGAACGAGAACGCGCCCCCGTCGCCTCGAGGGTCGTCGCCGTCGCCGTCGTCGCCGCCGAAGCCGCCGGGCTTTCGCTTCAGCAGGCGCTGGATCCTGTTCGCAATCGGTCTTCTGCTCCTGAACTTCTATCTCGGCTCGCGGGCGACCCAGCCGGCGTCCCGCGTCCGCGTTCCGTACAGCCCGTTCTTTCTGAACCAGGTGACCGCGGGGCACGTCAAGTCGATCACGTCCAAAGGCACGGCGATTCAGGGCACGTTCACGAAGAAGGAGCAGTACGCGGGGTCGAAGCCGACGACGAACTTCCAGACCGAGATTCCTGCGTTCGCCAACAACGACGCCCTCTCGGCGCTACTCCAGAAGAAGGGTGTGGTCGTGAACGCCCAACCGCTCGACACCGGAGCACCATGGTGGCAAAACCTGCTGCTCGGTTTCGGGCCGACGGTTCTGTTCATCTTCCTCCTGTTCTGGTTGATGCGGCGAGCGGGAAACGTTCAGAACGTCCTGGGATCGTTCGGCCGCTCGAGTGCTCGCCGCTACCAGCCGTCCGGCGACCGGGTGACGTTCGCGGACGTAGCCGGCATCGACGAAGCGAAGGCGGAGCTGACGGAGGTGGTCGACTTCCTGCGTCATCCGGAGAAGTACCGAAAGCTCGGTGGCCGGATACCGCACGGTGTCCTCCTCTCGGGCCCGCCCGGCACCGGCAAGACGCTGCTCGCGCGGGCGGTCGCAGGTGAGGCGGACGTTCCGTTCTTTTCGATGGCCGCGTCCGAGTTCGTCGAGGCCATCGTCGGCGTGGGAGCGTCGCGTGTCCGCGACCTGTTCACGCAGGCGAAGGCAGACGCGCCCGCAATCGTCTTCATCGACGAGCTCGACGCGATCGGCCGGTCCCGCACCTCGGGAGTGGCGGGGTTCAGCGGTGGCAACGACGAACGCGAGCAGACCTTGAATCAGATCCTGACCGAGATGGACGGCTTCGATTCGTCCACGAACGTGATCGTGATCGGTGCGACGAACCGGCCCGATGTTCTCGACCAGGCGCTGCTGCGTCCGGGTCGGTTCGACCGCAGGGTCGCGGTCCAGCCTCCCGATCGTGCCGGCCGAGAGGCGATTCTCAGAGTGCACACGCGCGGCGTGCCTCTCGGGCCGGACGTCGACCTCGGCAGGATCGCCTCGACGACCCCCGGGATGGTCGGGGCGGATCTCGCGAATCTCGTCAACGAAGCTGCGCTGCTTGCGGCACGACGGAGCCACGAGGTCGTCGACGAATCCGACTTCACCGACTCGCTCGAGCGGATCGTCCTGGGCGCCGAACGGCAGGTGATGATGAGCCTCGAAGACCGCCGCCGGACCGCCTATCACGAGGGCGGCCATGCGATCGTCGGCATGCTCACGGAGGGCGCCGACCCCGTGCGCAAGGTCTCGATCATCCCCCGCGGCCTTGCACTCGGCGTGACGTTCGCGGCGCCCGAGAGCGACCGCTTCAACTACCGGGAGCCGGAGATCCAGGCGAAGATCAACGTCGCTCTCGGCGGCCGTGCCGCGGAAGAAATCGTGTACGGCGAGACGAGCACGGGCGCCGAGTCGGACATCCAGCAGCTCACGGAGATCGCCCGCCAGATGGTCGGCCGCTGGGGCATGAGCTCGGCGATCGGCCCGGTTGCGGTGATACCTCGTGACGGCCAGGGGCCGCTCCTGCCAGGTGCCGCCGAGGTCTCGCCAGACACGCAGAAGCTCGTCGACACGGAAGTTCGCCGCATCGTCGAGGAATCGCACGAGGCCGTCATTGCTTTGCTCGAGGAGAATCGGAGCAAGTTGGATTCCCTTGCGAATGCGCTCCTGGAGCACGAGACCCTCGACGAGGAAGACGCGTACGCGGCTGCGGGTGTCCCTCGAACGAGCGCGCCGAGCGTCGCGGATTCTCTAGCGGCAGCGGCTCGATCTCGAGTCGTCCGCTAGGCCGGCGACCGTTCCGTCAGCCGGCTTCCTCTTCGGCCGTCCGTTCGGCCGTTGGAACTACCTCGAGGCGATCGTCGGGAATCGGTTTGCCGCTCTCGATCGACAGGCCGTACGTACCGGCGGCAAGACGGGCCTCGGCACGTTCGACGGCGGCGAGCTCTTCGCGTAGATCGTCCGCAAGGCCCTCATCGAGCTCGTCCTGATACAGGTCTGACGCGAGGTTGGCGGAATCATCCTCCGCCGGCTCACCGGTGTCCTCGTGTGCGCGTCTCGCGAGGCTTCGCTCGATCCGCTTGCGCTCTTCGGCCAGGAGTTGGCGAGCCCGCTCGGGATCCATTGGGCCACGTTACCTCGATGTTGCCCGGCGACGTACCCTGACCTGTCCATGGGCATGTTCTTTCACTCCTCTGAAGCGCCGCCTGAGCGCCCCGCCGACCCCGAGGTGCGTCGCGCGAACCTGAACCGCATCGGCCGGCTCTTCGCGGCCTACCGGCTGCGGCTCGGGGGAGTGCTGCTGCTGATCGTCGTGGCCGCCGGGCTCGGCGTCGTCCCGGCCTTCCTGCTCAAGAACGTGCTGGAGGCGATCGGGCGGAACGACACGACGTCGCTCTCGTTCAACGCAGGCGGGATCATCGCGATCGCGATCGCGACCGGCGTGCTTGGCGTCATCCAGACTCTCCTCTCCAATCAGATCGGCCAGCGCGTCATGCACGATCTGCGCGCCGCGGTTTTCCGCCATCTCCAGCGCTTGTCGCTGGCGTTCTTCACGCGCACGCGCACGGGTGAGGTGCAGTCGCGAATCTCGAACGACATCGGTGGCGTCCAGAACGTCGTCACGAACACGGCGACGTCGATCGCGTCGAACGTGACGACCGTCGCCGCGACGATGGTGGGCATGCTGGTGCTGAACTGGAGATTGGCGCTGTTCGCTTTTGCGCTGATCCCGCTGTTCGTGTTGCTCACACGCCGCGTCGGCAACGAACGTCGCCGGATCGCGAAGACGACCCAGGAGACGCTTGCCGACATCTCGAGCCTCGTGCAAGAGTCGCTCTCGGTCTCGGGGATTCTCCTCGGGAAGACGATGGGTCGCGGAGACGAGCTCGCCGATCGCTTCGAGGCCGACTCCTTGCGCCTTGCTGCACTCGAGGTCCGTCAGCGGATGGCAGGGCGCTGGGTGATGGCGTCGATCCAGACGAGCTTCGCGATCATGCCCGCCGCGGTCTACTGGTTCGGCGGCCTCGCCCTCGCGAGCGGATCGACTGCGGTCTCGATCCCGATGCTCGTCGCCTTCACGACGCTGCAGACGCGGCTCTTCTTTCCGGTCGGGTCCCTCCTCGGGGTCGGCCTCGACGTCCAGACCTCGCTTGCCTTGTTCGACCGCATTTTCGAATACCTCGACCAGCCGATCGACATCGAGGAAAAGCCTGACGCCCTCGCGGTCGGGCAGGCCGGCGACGTCGTCTTCGATCAGGTCTGGTTTCGCTACGGCGAAGACTGGACCCTTCGAGACGTCTCGTTCACCGTGGCTGCAGGGACGACGACCGCGCTCGTCGGCGAGACCGGCTCGGGGAAGACCACGCTCGGCTACCTCGCGGCGCGTCTGTACGACGCCACTCGTGGGCGCATCACGATCGGGGGCGTCGACATCCGCGATCTGACCTTCAAGGCGTTGTCCGACCTCGTCGGCGTCGTCTCGCAGGAGACGTACCTCTTCCATGAGTCCGTGCGCGAGAACCTGCGCTTTGCCAAACCGGACGCAACGGACGAGGAGATCGAGATCGCGGCTAAAGCGGCGCGCATCCACCACGTGATCGCGGCGCTGCCCGACGGGTACGACACCGTTGTCGGCGAGCGCGGCTATCGATTCTCCGGCGGCGAGAAGCAGCGGATCGCGATTGCGCGCACGATCCTGCGCAACCCGCCGATCCTCGTCCTCGACGAGGCCACGAGCTCACTCGACACCGAAACCGAGCGGCTGGTCCAGGAGGCACTCGACAGGCTTTCCGAGGGACGGACGACGATCGCGATCGCGCACCGGCTCTCGACCGTGCGCGACGCAGACCAGATCATCGTGCTCGACCACGGACGTGTCGTCGAGTCGGGCACGCACGAGGACCTGATCGTCGCCGGCGGCCGTTACACGGCGCTGACTGCGCGTGATGGTGACCTGGGGGCTGTCGCCCCCGCTCTTCGCTAGGCCGTGGAGGGGCGAGCCCTTGCCCACCCCTTCCAGTTCGGCGCGCTAACGCAGTTGGCCGCGGATCGCACCCGCCGGGAACGCCGTCGTGTGGTAGTTGACGTAGTAGGCGCTCGGGTTTTGGCAGAGCGCAGCGCCCGTCGTGCCGGCATTCGGAGTCGCCACGCCGCCCTGCTTGATGTGGCGCGCGCTCGTCGGTGGGGCCGGCGCCACGAACAGCGGCACGACGATCGGGCCGGCGACGCCGACGGGCGCCTGGTGGATATGGGCGGCGACGAACGTCTCGCGGTCCTTGTTGTTGATGCGGGTCTTGAACGCGATCGTGCCGTCGTTTCGGATCTTGATCAGCGTGTGCCCTTTGGCGGTCGAGCTCGAGCCGGTCTCGTTCTTGGCCGCAAGCTTCGCGTGCAGGACGCACATCACGCCCAGGTCGCTCTTCGCCGACGCCACGCTGCCGGCGGGCACGCCAACCGCGCAGGCGACAACAAGAGAAAGGATCAGGCGCCGCATATGGCCTCACTCCCCTTGAGGTAGGTTCTCGCTCACCACAAATCTGCCCTGGAGCAGCCATTTTCTAACAAGGAATACGAATTGGGGAGGGTGGAGCGATGAATCAGAGCGAGCAGCCCGGCCGGATCGAAACGTTCCTGTACGACGCCGATGGGAATCGCACCGAGGACGAGAGCGTGGCGGTGCGCGGCGAGGT
>JBBWZE010000194.1:0-5394 GCA_039648845.1 Actinomycetota bacterium
GGCTACACGCTCGACGAGCTTCCGAACGACATCACCGGCAAGACGACGGCCGCCTTCGAGCCCGCGCTCGACTACGTGGCCGTCAAGGCCCCACGCTTCGACTTTGCGAAGTTCGGCGTCATCGACCGGCGCCTCGGAACCGAGATGCGTGCCGTCGGCGAGTCGCTCGGGCTGGGACGGACGTTCGCGGAAGCGTTTCTGAAGGCGCTGGATGGTCGTGAGCAGACACTGCCGAGCCTGCTCGACCTCTCACATCGCGGCGACCCTGTCCCCGAGCGCTGGGATCTCTTGCTCGAGTCGGCACGTCGAGGCCTCGACCTCCCCGGCGTACATCTGTACTTCGCCGACGAGCTGCGTGCAATCGCCGCCGCCGAGCGTGCGCTCGCGGCCCGTGGTGACATTGCCGCGGCGAAGCGCTTCGGGCTGCCCGACGCGACCGTGGCGCGCGTGCTCGAGATCGGTGAGGGCAGCGTACGATCCCGGCGCGCGCGACCCGGTCGCCTGGCTGTCGACTCGTGCGCGGCGGAGTTCGAGGCCCGAACGCCGTACTTCTATCTCTCGTACGAGGCGTCCGACGCAGTGCGGCAGAGCTCGCGCCCTGCGATCGTGATCCTCGGCTCCGGTCCGAACCGGATCGGCCAGGGGATCGAGTTCGACTACTGCTGCTCGCGGGCGGCAGGTGCGTTCCGCCATCTCGGTTACGAGACCGTGCTTCTGAACTCCAACCCGGAGACTGTGTCGACCGACTACGACACGAGCGACCGGCTCTATCTCGAACCGCTCACCCTCGAGCGCGCGCTCGACGTCTGCGAGCTCGAGCAGCCGGAAGGCGTGGTCGTGCAGCTCGGCGGCCAGACGCCGCTCGCCCTCGCGCCCGGCGTCGCCGCCGCCGGCTTCCACCTTCTCGGCGATCCGCTGCGGGCGATCGAGCATGCCGAGGACCGAGGCAGCTTCGGAGCCCTGCTCGAAGACCTCGGCTTGCGCGTTCCTGCCTGGGGGACGGCCGCGACCGGCGCGGAGGCGAGGGCCGTCGCCGAGCGCATCGGCTATCCGGTGCTCGTCCGCCCGCACCACGTGCTCGGCGGGCGTGGCATGTCCGCCGCCAGAGGGCCGGAGGAGCTCGAGCTCGATGAGCCCGCGCTCGTGGACGAGTTTCTCGAAGGTGCGCTCGAGCTCGACGTCGACACCCTCTGCGACGGCGAGTCGGTCTGGGTCGGCGGGATCCTCGAGCACGTCGAGCCGGCGGGCGTTCACTCCGGCGACTCGGCCTGCGTCATCCCCGCGCCCTCGGTGACTCCGGAATTGGAGGCCGAGATCCGCGAGCTCTCCGCCGCGATCGTCGCCCGGCTCGGCGTCCGGGGATTGCTCAACCTGCAGCTCGCCCTACACCGCGGCGAGCTCTATGTGCTCGAGGCGAATCCCCGAGCCTCGCGCACGGTTCCGTTTCTCGCGAAGGCGACCGGGATTCCGCTCGTCGACCACGCCTGCCGGTTACTCCTGGGCGCCGAGCTCGAGGAGCTCGGTCTCCCGACCCGTGCAACACCGACCCGCGCCTGGGCGAAGGAGGCCGTCTTCCCCGAAGAACGGTTCGCCAGCGCAGCCGAGCGTGGACCCGAGATGCGCTCGACCGGCGAGGTGATGGCAAGCGGACGTACGGTCTCGGAGGCATACGCTCGAGCGCTGCGCGCAAGCGGACGAGCCCGGCGGGGTGGGTCGATCGGCGTCTCGCTCCAGGCGGGCTGAGGACCCGCGCCGCGCGTTGTACTCCGGCCGCTGCAGCCTCTCTTGCATGTGACAGCCGTGTGGCCTGCGAGATCGTCCCCGTGGCGGAGGTTGATGTAGCCGGGGCGGCCGAGCGCCGCGAGGCCGACTCCCAGCGACGCCGCGGCCGCGAGATCACGACCTGCTCAGCGCGGGCTCGGATAACGCCGCATCAGCTCTGCGACGCGGAACGCCAGATCGAGCGACTGGCGTGCGTTCAGTCGGGGGTCGCAGAGCGTCATGTAGCGCAGGTTGAGATCGTCTTCGTGCACTTCTTCCGAGCCGCCGAGGCACTCGGTCACGTCCTCGCCCGTGAACTCGAGATGGACGCCGCCCGGCCACGTTCCCTCTTGCCGGTGCGCGGCGAAGAAGCCTTCGATCTCACCCATGATCGCGTCGAGGTGGCGCGTCTTGAGCCCGGATTCCGTGGTGAAGACGTTCGCGTGCATCGGATCGCAGAGCCAGACGACCGGATGCCCGGCCTCGCGCACCGAACGCAGCAGCGGCGGCAACAAGTCGAAGATGTGATCGGCTCCCATCCTGGAGATCAGCGTGAGCCGCCCCGGAATCCGCTCCGGATTCAGGCGCTCGCACAGGAGGAGGACGTCCTCGGGGGAGGCATCGGGCCCGATCTTGCAGCCGAGCGGGTTGTTCACGCCGGAGAAGAACTCCACGTGGGCTCCGTCCGGCTGCCGTGTGCGCTCACCGATCCAGAGCATGTGCGCCGAGCAGTCGTACCATTCACCGGTCAGCGAGTCGCGCCGCGTCAGACCCTCCTCGTGATCCAGGACCAACCCTTCGTGGCTCGTCCAGAAGTCGATCTGGTGGAGCTGCGGTGCGGACGTCAGGTCGATCCCGCAGGCCGCCATGAAGCGGAGAGCGCGCTCGATCTCGGAGGCGATCACCTCGTAACGTCGTCCCTCGGGCGAGTTCGCGACGAACTCCTGGTTCCAGGCATGCACCTGCATGAGGTCGGCGAAACCGCCTTTCGTGAACGCACGGAGCAGGTTGAGCGTGGCCGCGGACTGGTGGTACACCTGAAGCATTCGCTCGGGATCCGGGACGCGCGCGTCGAATGTCGGCTCGTCCCCGTGGACCATGTGGCCCCGGAAGGAAGTGAGCTCCACGCCCTCGACCGTTTCCGTCGGGGAGGAGCGGGCCTTGGCGAATTGACCAGCGATTCGCCCGACCTTGACGACCGGGAGCATCCCTCCGTATGTGAGGACAGCCGCCATCTGCAGCAAGATCTTGAGCTTGTCGCGGATGAGCGGGGCCGAAAACTCGTGGAAGGACTCGGCGCAGTCGCCGGCCTGGAGGACGAACGCTCGCCCGGCCGCAACCTCTGCGAGCGCGTCGCGGAGCTGCCGGGCTTCGCCCGCGAAGACGAGCGGCGGGAGGGATGCGAGACGGGCTCGTGCAGCCTCCGCCCGCTCGGTGTCAGGCCATTCGGGTTGATGCAGCGCCGGGTACGCGCGCCAGGACGAGGGCGACCAGACCTCGGGCTCCGGCGAATGCTTGGGCGTCGCGCTCATCGTTGAAGTCTAGAGACGAGTACGGGCCTTGAAACGCCAAGTCCTGCGAACCCGAGGGCCCACAGGACTTGACAAAACGACTCTCTCACATGGGGTGGCGGATTGCAAGCGCCGTGCCCCTTGTCGTTGCGTAGCGTCTGCGCGGTGAGACGCTCCTACCTGCCGCCGCTGTTCCTCCTGTCGGCGATCTGGGGATCGTCGTACATGTTCATCAAGGTGGGGGTGCGGGACTTTTCTCCGGCCGCGATGGTCGAGTTGCGGCTGCTGCTCGCAGGCCTGGTCCTCGTTTTGTTCGTGGCTGCGCGGCGCGGCGCGTGTGACGTACGCCCGGCACTCGCTCCGGGCGCGTTTGTCGGTGTGGTCGGTATGGCTTTACCGTTCCTGTTGATCTCCTGGGGTGAGACACATGTCGACTCCGGCGTCGCTGCCATCGCGAATTCCACGGTGCCGATCTTCGTCGCGGTTCTCGCGCTCCGGTTCGCAGCGAGCGAGCGCTCGAGCGGTCTCCGGATGATCGGCCTTGCCGTCGGCCTCGCGGGCGTCGGTGTCGTTGCGGGCATCCATCCCGGCGGCGGCTGGCGGGCCGTTGCCGGCGCACTCGCGGTGGTCGCGGCCTCGCTCTGCTATGCCGTCTCGAGCCTCTACATCCAGCGGAGCCTCGTTGTCGGAGGGCTGGAGCTCGCGACTGCGTCGGTGCTCTGGGGTGCTGTCGCGATGCTTCCGTTCGCGCTCGCGCAGCTACCCGAATCGGTCGGATGGAAGCCCTTGGCCTCCGTCGCCGTGCTCGGCGTCGTCGGAACGGGTTTGGCGCAACTGATTGTGAACCGGCTGATCGGCGAGCATGGCCCGGCCCGGACGATGCTCGTCAACTACCTGCTACCGGGCTTCGCGCTCCTCTACGGAGCCACGATTCTGGGCGAGCCGCTGACCGGGGCCAAGGTGGCAGGTCTCACACTCATCCTCATCGGCGTCACCCTCGCGTCCGGGCTGGTCATCAGGCGGCGCGCAGCCACGCCGGCGGTCCCGGAGTCGTGATCACGAGCCGGCGCCCGGACTGCGGCCCCATGTTGGCCGGCGGCAAGACTTGCACTGATTTGTCGTAGAGTTGCAAGATGGCGCGCAAGCTTGCGGACGTGGCGAAGCAGGCCGGCGTCAGTGAGGCGACCGTAAGCCGTGTCCTGAACGGCAAGCCCGGGATCTCCGACGCCACTCGGGCTGCGGTTCTCACTGCTCTCGATGTGATGGGCTACGAGCGGCCGACGCATCTGCGGTTGCGGCGTGCACGCATGGTCGGGCTCGTCGTGCCCGAGCTGCAGAACCCGATCTTTCCGGTTCTCGCGGAAGTGGTTGCCGGCGCGCTCGCACAGCGTGGCTTCAACGCGGTCCTGTGCACGCGAACCGGAAGCATGTCCGAGGCCGAGTACGTCGAGATGCTCCTGGAGCGGCAGGTGTCCGGCATGGTGTTCGCCGGAGGGCAGTACGCGGAGGCCGACGCACCGCACGACCACTATGCGCGTCTGCTGAAGCTGCGCCTGCCGGTCGTCCTCGTCAACGCCGCTGCGGAGCATTTGGATTTCCCACGTGTGTCTACTGACGACGCCGTCGCGATGGAGCAGGCCTACGGTCATCTCGCCTACCTGGGCCATGAGCGGATTGGGCTCATCCTCGGGCCGCCCGACCATGTCCCGTCGCGTCGGAAGCTGGCGGCGTTCGAGGCGATGGCCGCTCGCGCAACCGGACACGAGCTCGCCCGGGAGCTTGTCGAGCGCACGCGGTTCTCGCTCGAGGGCGGACACGCCGCCGCCACCCGGCTCATCGGGCACAGGGTGACGGGGATCGTCTGCGCCAGCGATCCGCTCGCACTCGGCGCCATCCGCGCTGCACGACGCGCCGGGCTCTCGGTTCCAGACGACGTCTCGGTCGTCGGGTACGACGACTCCGCGTTCATGAGCTGCACGGACCCCCCGCTGACGACCGTTCGCCAGCCGATCGAGGCGATCGGGCGCGCGGCGGTCGAAATGCTCGTGGGACAGATCGAGGGTGCGGCGGTCTCAACCGACGAGTTGTTCTTCGAGCCCGAGATCGTCGCCCGCGGCTCGAC
>JBBWZE010000202.1:0-13000 GCA_039648845.1 Actinomycetota bacterium
AACGCCGAGAGGACCGTGCGCAGCTTGCGGCCGAGAAGTGCTTTGAGAGCGAAACGGGTCACGCGTTGTCGAGCTGTTCCATCTCTTCGACGATCTCGTGCGCAGAAAGGTCGTTCGACTCGCGGACAATGAGCCCGTCTGCGAGGAAGAGGACGCGGTCGGCGATCGCTGCCGCGCGCGCCTCGTGGGTCACCATCACGATCGTCTGCTCCAGCTCTTGCACCGAGCGGTTCAGAACCTCAAGAATCTCGCCGCTCGTCTTCGAGTCGAGGTTGCCTGTGGGCTCGTCGGCGAAAACGATCGTCGGCCGACTGACGAGAGCGCGCCCGATCGCCACGCGCTGTTGCTGGCCGCCCGAGAGCTCGGACGGGCGGTGTGTGCGGCGGTTGGTGAGACCCATGCGATCGATCAGCTGGTCCACCCATTCGCGATCCGGCTTCACACCGGCGATGGAAAGCGGTAGGAGGACGTTCTCTTCGGCAGTCAGCATCGGAAGCAGGTTGAAGAACTGGAAGATGAAGCCGATGTTGCGGCGGCGTAGCTTCGTCAGGTCCGAATCGCTGAGATTCGAGAGGGCCGTTCCGGCAATCGTCACCTCCCCCGAGGTGGGCTTGTCGAGGCCGGCCAGGATGTGCATCAGGGTCGACTTCCCGGACCCGGAGGGGCCCATGACCGCGGTGAGCTGGCCCTTCGGGACATCGAGCGAGACGCCGCGCAAGGCGTCGACAGCGGTGTCTCCTTCGCCGTAGCGGCGGGTCAGGTCAGAGGCGGAGAGGACGAATCCCGGGGAGGGGGCATCGACCGTCGCCTCGCGCGGAGCTGCCAGTGGGTTGCTCATCTGTCCTCCATGTCGTTGGGGCCAGTGTCAACGGTAGCGAGAGGGCTGACAAGGCGGTTCACTGGCCGCTGCGTGGTGCGGTTAACCGCACCAGGCAGCGCTATCTGTCTCCCGCTGCGAGGAACCAGACCACGAAGCCACCGTAGACGGCGATCAGCAGCGCTCCCTCCCAGCGGCGCGCGCGGCCGTCGCGGATCACGAAGCCGACGAAGAGCGCCGCCGCGCCCATGGCGATCAGCTCGATCGGCCTGAATGCAAGCGCGAGCGGATGCGCAAAGGCGAAGGACGCCAGCGTCACCACGGGGATGACCAGGAGGCCGACCTGGGCGCTCGAGGAGATAGCGATCTCGGTGGCGAGCTTCATCTTCCCTCGCCTGGCGATGACGACCGCGCCGCCGTGCTCGGCGGCATTGCCGACGATCGCCACGATCACCACTGCGATGAAGAATTCGGAGAGGTTCGCGGCCTCTGCGAAGGCCTCGAGCGAGTGCACGAGGATCTCGCTGATCACCGCGGTTGCCGCCGTCGTCGCTCCGAGGACGACGAGCGAGGTGCGCAGGCTCCAGCCGCTCGAGTCCGTGACCTGATGTGCAGGGCGACCCTTGAGGTCGGCGATCGTGACGACCAGGTAGAGGCCGAGGAGCACGACGGCGGGCCCGATGCTGAGCAACGCGAGCGAATGACGATTCGGGTCTCCGTGCCACCCGGGGATGGACGGGACCAGCAGCAGCAGGACTGCAGCGAAGACGAGGCCGAGTTGACCGAGCAGCGAGGTGCGGTCCAGCTCCGCGTTGTCCTTGCCGAGGATGAGCGCCGCGCCGAGCACGAGCAGGATGTTCGAAACGATGCTGCCTGCCACCGAGCCTCGCACGACGTCGGGCAGATTGTCCGAGACCGCGATCACGGCGATGATCACCTCCGGGGCGTTGCCGAAGCTCGCGTTCAGCAGTCCGCCGATGCGCGCTCCCGTGTGTTCTCCCGCGTGCTCGGTCGCTTCCCCGATCAGCCACGCCAGTGGAATGAGAGAGAGTGCGGCGAGCACGAACAGGGCCGTCTTGTCCGGGTGGACGAGGACGTCGACGAGCATCGTGATCGGAGCGAGCGCAAGCGAGGCCCAGAGGAGTCGTCGCGCCACCGAGATCTAGCCTAGCGGCCCTAGCTGATCCTCGGCCTACATGTCAAGTCTTGCGGAGGCCGCTTGCTGCGACGACAATTCCTGCATGCAACCGCCGGCCCAGCGCCTCGAGGCACTGACCGTCACGGAGCTTCCACTCCGGCCGCAGGACGAGCTGGAGTGCCGCAGGTGCGAGGTGCACTGCGACAAGGTGGTCTATCCGTCCGCGTGTGTGGAGCGCGCGTGCCCGTTCATGTACGCATACGAGGAGTTCGGGCACACCTACATCGGCTGCATGCAACGCGTGTACGGCGTCGAGATCGACCTGGAGATGCTGAGGGAAGCCGAGGCGCGCAGCGAAGGGTTTGGTGCGATGCGCACGACGCGAGCGCCGCTCCCGATGTGCCGCGTCGAGGTCGAGGAGTGCTACGGCGCCGGCCGCTCGAGCGACCTGGGCTGCGTGAACCCCGAATTCCACGAGCTCCCGGTCGGCACGCCGACGTTCAAGGTCTTCGCTCAGCTAGCGGACTGAGCAGGGCGTAGCCCACCAGCGGGCTGAGCGCCGCCAGCACGAAGGCGAGACGCCAGGAAGCGTGGTGGACGATTGCTGCGAAAGCGATCGGCGCGACAATGGCGCTCGCGGCCAGGAATGTCTGCTGCAAGCCGATCGCGGCGCCGCTGCGGGCACGTCCTGCAGCCTCTGCGGCTGCGGTGAACGACAGGCCGTTCCACGAGAGCCCGAACGTGCCGGCGACGACGAGGGCTGCGACGACGATCCACACTGTCGCATCCAGTAGGGCAGCGGTCGCTCCGACCGTGAGCGCGAGACCGAGTGCGATCCAACGTAGGGGAACGATCCGTAGCTGCAGCCGGTCCGACAGGCGCCCGACCGCGATCCGTGCGATGCCGCCGCAGACCTGCGTTACGGCGAGCGCCCCGGCGGCGACTCCGGTCGACACGCCTCGGCGGCCGTGGAGGAAGAGCACGAAGAAGCCGAGCAGGCTGATCTGGGTCGCAACGTAGAACGTGCTCGCGATGCAGATGCGCCAGACGCGTGGATCGCGTAGCGGCCGGGCGAGCACCGAGTGATCTTCCGCCGGCTCGGCGCGCAGGAGAGCAGCGCCGACGACCGCGGCCGCGATGCAGGCCGCCGCCAACCCGTCGAACGCGGCGTGCAGACTGATGTGCCGGTCCAGCGCCGGAAGTGCGATCGCAGCCACTGCGCCGCCGAGGGGAGTGGCCATCTGTCGAATGCCGAGCGCGAGCCCACGCTCCTCTTCGCCGAACCAGGCCATCACGGCGCGGCCGCTCGCCGCGTTGACGCCCGCTCCCAGCGCCCCCGCGACGGAGAGCGCGGCCACTAGGTGGCTGAAGGAGGGCGAGTACGCCGCCCACACGAGTGCCGCGGCGGTCCCAACTTGGCCGATCGTGATGACGGAACGCTCGCCGATCCGGTCGGCGACGATTCCCCAGAGGAGCAGCGTCGCGAGCGAGCCGATGTTGAGCGCCGCGAGCACGACGCCAATCTGAGTCAGGCTGAGCGCATAGCGATCCTGGATCGTTGGTGCGATCGCCGGCAGGCCGAGGAGGATCGCCGAGAACGCCGCCTGCGCGAAGACACCCGCGCCGAGGATCGTCCACCGGTAGTTACGAGGTGGCGCGGGCGTGGAGCTCACGAAGCTTGCGGATCTCGTCGGCGTTCGGGCCCTTGCCGTCGGCTCCGGGCACTTCCAGGACGACCGGAAGCCCTTGCAGCTTCGGATGCGCGAGGAAGACGCCGAGCCCTTCGCCGATCAGGCCGTCGCCGATGTTGTCGTGCCGGTCGCGATTCGATCCGAGGGGCGCCTTGGCGTCGTTCGCGTGCAGTGCGCGCAGGCGGTCGAGCCCGATGCGCCTGTCGAGGTCGACGAGCAACGCGTTCAACATAGCCGCATCGGTGACGTCCACCCCGGAGACGAAGAGATGGCATGAGTCGAGACAGATGCCGAGGCGCTCGTGCCGCCCGAGCGCGTCGAAGACCGCAGCAAGCTCGTCGACTGAGCGCCCGATCGTTCCTCCCGCGCCGGCTGAGTTTTCCATCAGCAACCAGGTTCGCTCGTTGCAGCGTTCGACTACCTGTTCAACGGCCGGCACGAGGCGCTCGAGCCCGGTGTCGAAGCCCGCACCGAGATGAGATCCAAGGTGGAAGACCACTGCGTCGGCATCGATTGCGCAGGCGGCATCGACGGTCGCACGCATGGTGTCGACGCTCTTCGAATAGACCGCATCGTCAGGGGCGGCGAGGTTGACGAGGTAGAGCGCGTGGACGAGGACCGGAACGCCTGCCTCCTCGCGTTTCGACCGGAACGCCTCGAGATCGGCCGGGTCGTGCTCGGGGAACCGCCAGGTGCGCGGGCTCTGGACGAAGAGCTGCACGACCTCTGCGCCCATCGTCGCGCCGTTGTCGAGCGCCTTCTTCACACCCCCGGAACAGTGGGCACCGAACAGCACGCCAGTAACCTAACGGTGTGTCCGTTCGCGTCCGCATGGCTCCGAGCCCGACCGGCTTCCTGCATATCGGGAACGTCCGGACCGCGCTCTTCAACTGGCTCTTTGCCCGTCACGAGGGCGGGGAATTTCGGCTACGGATCGAGAACACTGATACCAACCGCGAGGTCGAGGAGGCGACGCAGCAGATTCAGGATTCGCTCCGCTGGCTCGGGCTCGACTGGGACGGCGAGGTGACCTTCCAGCTCGACCGAATGCAGGACTGCGCCGACATCGCGCGCCGCCTGGTGGAGGAGGGCAAGGCCTACGAGGACGAGGGCGCGATCCGCTTCCGCATGCCCGACGAGGGTGTGACGGCCTGGCATGACGTGGTGCGCGGTCGCATCGAGTTCCCGAACGAGAAGCTCGAGGACGTCGTGCTCGTTCGCTCCGACGGCCGGCCGACCTACAACTTCGCTTCGCCGATGGAGGACGTGTGGGATGGGATCACGCATGTGATCCGCGGCGAGGACCACATCTCGAACACGCCGAAGCAGATCAACATCATCCGCGCGGTCGGCGCCGAGCCGCCCGTCTACGCTCACGTTTCGCACGTGCTCGGCGCGGACGGCAAGAGCCTGTCGAAGCGCCACGGCTCCGTGACCGTGGACGAGTTTCGGCACGCGGGCTACTACGCACCGGCGCTGATGAACTTCCTCGCGCTCCTGGGCTGGAGCTTCGATGACAAGACCACGGTCATGTCGCGTGACGAGCTGATCGAGCGGTTCAGCCTCGACCGCGTCGTTTCGAGCCCGGCGACGTTCGACTACGAGAAGCTCGACTGGCTCAACGGGATGCACCTCCGTGCGCTCCCACCGGACGAATACGCGACCGAGCTCGCCAAGTTCCTTCGGGACGAGCACTACGACTGGGACGAGGAGCTCGTCCGGCGTGCCGCGCCGATCGTGCAGGAGAAGATCGAGCGCTTCGGACAGTTCCCCGACTTCGCGGGCTTCCTCTTCCGCGAGGTCGAGCCGGATCCAGCCCTGCTGAACGGTACCGTGCCGGTCGTCACTGCAGCGCATGACGAGCTCGAGCGCGTGGAGCCGTTCGCCGCTCCGGGGATCGAGGGCGCGCTGCGCAGCCTGGCCGAGCGGCTGGAGCTGTCGCCGCGCAAAGCGTTCGAGCCCATCCGCATCGCTGTCACCGGCTCCAAGGTCTCGCCTGGGTTGTTCGAGAGCCTGGAGTTGCTGGGGAAGGAGGAGACGTTGCGGCGTCTCAGTGCTGCTGCCGCCCGCGCAGCGGCTTAGGTTTTGCGAGCGGGTCGAGGGCGCGCTGGAAGACGAGCCAGGAGCGGCGCCTGAACTGGGGTGAGGGGCGCGGGAAGCGCGCCGAGGCCCGTTCGATCTCACGCTCGAATTTGCCCTGGGGATCGCGGGGTTCTTTTCTCATTTTTAACAGGTAAACGGAGGGTCCCGGGATCGGGATACGCATACACTGGCGGGCCGCGGTGGACGCGCCCAGCCACACCGTGCTCGTCGTCGACGACGACGCAGCCATCCGTTTTCTCTGTCGCGTGAACCTGGAGCTCGACGGCTGGGCGGTGCACGAGGCCGGGGCCCTCGAGCAGGCCCGGAACACCCTCGCGGCGACCGCGGTCGACATCGTCCTGCTCGACGTTCACATCGGCGTCGACAGCGGGCTCGACTTCATGGCGGAGATACGCGAACGCACCCCAGGTGTCCCTGTCGTGCTGCTCACCGGTTCGTTCGGATCGCCGGGTCTCGAAGGAGTCGAGGCCGACGCGATCATCTCGAAGCCGTTCACGCTCGACCAGCTGACCGGCACTCTCGGCAGGCTCGTGCTACGCGGCGGCTCCGAGGCTGGATAGAGTCTTCGAGATGTCGACCACCGCCGTGCGCAGTCCCGCGGAGTTCGAGGAACAGCTCCAGCGGTATCTCTACGAACGGTCGGAGGAGGGGCGAGCCGTCCGTGTCGGCGAGAAAGAGGTGTCGGAACAGGCGGCGATCGTCGCGCGCTACGCGGACCTCTTCAGCCGTGATCAGCTGCGCGCGCTGCGGGACGAAGAGGCGCGCGCCGACGAAGACAAGCGCGAGTGGCTCTATCGGCTCCGCAAGACCTGCGAGAGCGGACTCATCGCCGCCGAGTTGGCGGAGAAGGATGACGAGCTCGAGAACGAGATTCTCGCTGCGCGCGTCGACTTCAAGGGGGAGGAGCTTCCCCTTCGCTCCGCACTGGCGACTCTCGCGATCATCTCCGACTACGCGGATCGCGACGAGCTCGGCGAGACGTATCGTCGGCGATCGGCGGATTTCAACGGGCAGAGGCTCGAGTTACTACGCGCCTACGAAGAACTCGAAGCGGACCTGACGGAAGAGCCCGACGCGGTGGCGCGGAACGAGGAGGAGAAGCAGATCTCGCTGCGCAACCTGGAGTCCGTGCTCGCGGCCGCGAGCGACGAGATCGAAGGGCGCTTCATCGCGTTGCGCGAGCGCTGGTTCGAGCGTCTGCTCGGTCCGGACCGCGAGGAGCAGCCTTCGTCGGCGCACATGGGCTACATCCGGCGGCTCTCGCCGCTCGACTCGACGTACACGAAGGAGCGGGCGACCGAGGTCTGCCTGGCGACGCTCTCGGCGCTCGGTTTCGATCTCGCCGCGGACAGTAACATCCGTCTCGATCTGGACGACAGGCCGCAGAAGTCCCCGCGCGCCTGCGTGATTGCATCCGACCCGCCGCACGTGGTCCACCTGATCACGCGCGCGCAGGGCGGGCTGCACGACTATCAGGCCTTCCTGCACGAGGCCGGTCACGCCCTCCACTACGCGGGCGTCAATCCGAATCTGCCATACACCTTTCGCAGGCTTTCCCGCGATCACGCGCTGACCGAGATCTACTCGTACATCTGCGAGGCGATCACCCGCGAGCCCGCCTGGCACGCCGAGCACTTTGGGCTGTCGGATGAGGAGGCGAGCACCAACGCCGAGGCGACGATCTTTCTCGAAGCGATTCTGTTCCGGCGCTACACGGCCAAGCTCCAGTTCGAGCTCGACTTCTGGTCGAGCTTCGAGCAGGCCGGGCTGGAAAGCACGGACTACTCGGAGCGGCTGACCGCCGCCACGGGCATTCGCTATCCGAGCGACGGTCACCTTGCCGACATGGATCCCGGCTTCTATTCCGCGGACTATCTGCGCGCCTGGATCCGCCACGCCCAGTTGCGCGCATACCTCGTCGACGAGGTCGGGGACGACTGGTGGCGGAGCGCGCGGACGGGAGAGCTCTTACGGGACCTCTTTGCAGAGGGAACGAGGCCCTCCAGCGAGGAGATCGCAGGGCGGCTCGGGTTCGAGCCCTACGACACCGCCCCCCTCGTCGCCGAATTGACCCACTAGTACGTGCGCTCCGTCGCGTACGACCACTTCTATGCCTACGACGAGCTGACCGACACGCTGCGCACGTGGGCGGAGGAAGCGCCGAACCTCTGCGCGCTCGAGTCCGTCGGCAAGTCGTACGAGGGCCGCGACATCTGGCTCGTCACCGTCACGAACACCGAGACCGGGACTCACCTCGACAAGCCGGGGTTCCTGATCGAGGCCAACATCCATTCGATGGAGTGGACCGGCTGCACGGCGGCACTCCACCTCATCCACCGGTTGCTGACCGGGCACGGCAAGGAGGACCTCGTCACGCGCGCGCTCGACACGCGTGTCTTCTACGTCATTCCGCGATTGAATCCGGACGGAGCCGAGCGGGGCCTCGAGGAGCGGCGCTTCATCCGCTCGAGTGTTCGGCCGTACCCGCGAGAAGACCTGGAGGACGGTCTCCGCGTCGAGGACCTCGACGGCGACGGGCGTGTGCTCGACATGCGCATCGAGGACCCGAACGGCCCCTGGCATCCTCATCCCGACGAGCGCAAGCTGCTGGTCCGCCGCGAGCCCGTCGACTCATCGGCGGACGGGCCGTTCTATCGGCTGCTCGCGGAGGGCCGCATCGAGAACTTCGACGGCGTCACGATCAAGGTTCCGCAGCCCCTCGAGGGGCTGGATCTGAACCGCAACTTTCCCGCGGACTGGGCCCCCGAGCACGAGCAGCGCGGGGCAGGCCCGTACCCGACCTCCGAGCCAGAGGTGCGGGCGATGGTGCAGGCGGTCACCGAGCGTCCGAACATCACCGGGCACATTGCGTACCACACGTTCAGCGGCGTTCACCTGCGGCCGTACGCCGGCCGTCCAGACGACGACTTTCCGACCCCGGACCTGCGGGCGTACAACCTGATCGGCGAACGTGGCACGGAGCTGACGGGTTATCCGGCCATTTCCGTGTTCCACGACTTCAAGTACGACCCGAAGCAAACGATCAAGGGCGGGGCCCACGACTGGATGTACGACCACCTCGGCGTCTTCTCCTGGACGACGGAGTTCTGGAGCCCTCAGCGCCAGGCAGGTTTGACCGGCTACCACTTCACCGACTGGATCAGAGAGCACCCGATCGAGGACGACGTCAAGTTGATCGAGTGGGCGAAGAAGAACTACCCGGACGCATACGTCGACTGGTACGAGTTCGACCATCCCGAGCTGGGCAAGGTCGAGCTGGGCGGCTGGGACATCATCAACTACTGGTTCAACGTCCCCTTCGACCGGCTGGAAGACGAGGTTGCGCCGCACTCGGAGTGGGCGCTCTTCCATCTGCTCGTCTCGCCGCTGCTCGAAGCGCGCTCGCTCGACGTCGAGAAGCTGGGGGAGAGCTCGTTCCTGGTCCGCCTCGTTTTGCAGAACTCGGGATGGCTGCCGACGAACGTGACTCAGAAAGCTCTGGAACGGCGGGCCGTTCGGGATCTCGAGGTCGAGGTCGAGTTGCCGGAGAACGCCCGGCTCGTCGGCGGCGACCTCAAGACAGTGGCAGGGCAGCTAAAGGGCCGGGCTGACAAGCGCTCGACCACGTGGTGGGCGAACGATGAATCGACAAGCGACCTCGTGAAGCTCGAGTGGGTCGTCGAAGCTCCTGCAGGAACCGAGATCGGGATCGAAGCCCGGCATTCTCGTGCAGGCACGGTGCGGCGCAAGATCACCCTGAAGTAGCTCCTCGCAGTTCGTGACGGGCAACCCGGTCACCGGCCTCACCGGGTCACAGGCCCCTGCTCGCTAGAACAGGGGCTTGGGTCCCGGCACTGAAGTGCCGATCGTCACCACTATGGAGAAGCCCGCCGCCATGGGCTTGGCATGAAAGAGTCCTTCAGCACCTCGGTCGGCAGAGTCGAGGTTCTCGTCGATGAGCGGAGCAGAACGCTCTCGGCGTATCGCTTCGACGCAGAGGGCCGGCCGGCCGCCGCGGCCATAGAGAGCTGGGACTACACTGATCTCGCAGACCTGCTGACCCGTCAAACCGGCGTGCCGGCCTGGGAGGCGAACGAGATCGCTTCGGCTGTGGAGGCAACGGTGGAAATGGGCGATCCACGGCTGCACGTAGACACGGAATTCTCGCGGCTGCGTCGAGCACGGGAGCGGAAGAGCTCGAGGAAGAATGCGGGCGTCCCACTCCGCTTCGTCGCCGTTATCCTCGACGCGGTCATCGTCTTGTTCCCGGTGGGAATCGTCGTCGCCCTGCTGTTGGGCGGCGGCTACACCGAGACAGGCAATGGATACGCGAACACCGGGATCGACGTCAGCGGAAAGGCGGCCTGGATCTTCGTTCTGCTGGGCCTCGGTTACTACGTTGTTTGCGAGGCTGCAACGGGCGCGACGCTTGGCAAGCGCATGGTCGGCATCCGCGTCATCGGCGAAGACGGGGAGCATTTGACCTTCGGGGCAGCGGTGGTTCGCAACCTGCTGCGACTGGTCGACTGTCTCTTCTTCTATCTGGTTGGTGCAATCTTCGCACTGACTTCTCAGCACGGACAACGACTCGGCGACCGTGCCGCGCGCACGCTCGTGGTCCGCTGCTAACCAATCCGGCCTTCAACACGGATCGCACATCAGGCGTGTCGGTCCACCTTCTCCGGGCCCGACTCCCACGACTTGCCAGCATTCACCGGCTGGTGCAGGTATCAAATCGCCGACGGCGTAAGAACCACTCAGGCTGGTCATGTCACGACTTTCCTCGTGACCATCGAGATGAATAAGCTCGAGTCGGTACGTAAAGGCAGCCGGTCGCACGTCGCGCGTGAGACCCTCCCAGAGCGAGACCAGCCCGGGACTCAGTTCGTCGCGCGCGGCCAGATGCTCCAGGGCTCGTAGGACCTTCTCGTTCTCGGCTACGTCGAGCAGCTCGACGGCGTGCACGGAGCGCTCGTGGGCGGCTGTTCCGACGCGGCGTGCCATGCGTGCGTAATCCTGTCCCGTGGGTCGCGCGCCAAGCCGGTCGAGCTCCTCGAACAACCGTTGGGCCTCAGTCGACTCGACCGCAATGGAGGCTTCGGGAAGCTGGAAGCTCAACTCGGTCATGATCTGCGGGCGGGAACGCCTTCCCGGCCGGAATCCCGATGCGCCGCCATCACGGATCTAGTCGTCAGCTTCCCCTTCACGGTTCTCGAGGCTGCGGGGCAAGGACTCGAACCTTGACTACCTGATCCAGAGTCAGGCGTCCTACCATTAGACGACCCCGCAACGGGCCGCCATTGTACCGGCGCTCGTTGCGGTCTTCTCGACGGCACTGCTCTGATGAAAGCGGTTTAGCGGTGTTCGCCGGCGCGTCCGTGCAAAGGCGACTGTTCCAACCCTCGCTAGACTGAAGCCCGTTCGGCCCATTCGTCTAGTGGCCTAGGACACCGCCCTCTCACGGCGGCGGCACGGGTTCGAATCCCGTATGGGCCTTTCTCGTGTGCACGTGTCGCCGCGCGTGTGCACGGTGTGCCGAAGAGAAGTGGAGAGGGCCGGGAAGCTGGGGAGCTTCCGGGATCTAGGGCTGCGGCACCCCTAATCCCCGCTGGCCCTCTCCATTAGCCGAGTCGGCTTGAACGGCGCCCGGCCCGACCCACACAAGGGGTATTTTGAATCTGTAAAAAACCTCACCGAGGCGGCAAGAACCTACCGAAACATTCTCGAAGCTAGGTCTCGAGCCGGTAGATCGGCACCAGGCGCTTCTCCGCCTCGGTGTCAATGTGCGCGACGACCTCGACGTATTGCTCCAGGCCCGAGCCCTGGAGCTTCGCCTTCAGCAGGCTGTCCACCTGATAGATCCCGGACGAATTGTTCATGGTGATCTCGATCAGCACGGGACGCTGCTCGCCGTCCCTGATCGCAACATCCTCGATCGCCGCCGCGCTCAGCGAGTGGATCGAGATCGAGCCGCGCTCGAACGGGATGCGTGAGCGGCCCTGCTCCATGTCGAGCGCATCCGCGACGCGCACGATGCCAGCCTCGAGGGTCAACGGCTTGCCGTAGTCGCGATGGCTCGTGATCGCGCCTAGGACCTCGGAGACGATGATGGTCAGATCCGGCTCCTGGTAGATGTCGCGCAGAAGCTCCCGGAGCTTGGGCTCGGCGAGGAAGAGGCTGAAGTCCTCGTGCCCTTCACGGTGGACGGACATCCCGACGCAGTGGGTCAGCGCGCCGAGGAGGACAACGACCTCTGCGTCATCGTCGTCGTAGCCGTAGTCCCGCACGACCGAAGGCTGGATGTGATGTTTCGTGAGCTGACGCAGGAGCTTGAGCCCGATGTTGGCGACGATCTGAATGTGCACCCAGGAGTGGTCGTTGATCTGCATGCGCGCCACGGCGTTCACATTCGACGCGTGCCACCATCCTTTGAGCTGCGTGTCTTCGTTGACCCGTTCGAGCAGCTTGCGCAGCTTGCGGTTGCCGCGCACGGGGACGTTGATCTTCATCTGCGCGACCGCTTCGGTGGGAGTGAGCCGGGTCTCGCGCTCGGCCTCCTCCGAGACAGGCTGGTCGATCCGCTCTTCGGTCTCCTTGTCGAGGGCCATAGGCGTATTAGGCCACGTCTTCGGCCCAGTCTCCATAGAGAGACGTATAGAGGCCACGTTTTGCCAGCAATTCGTCGTGTGTTCCCTGCTCGACGATCCGCCCGTGCTCCAGCACGACGATCAGATCGGCATCGCGGATCGTCGACAGCCGGTGGGCGATGATGAAGGCCGTCCGCCCGGAGAGCAGGAGCCTCAACGCCCGTTCGATCTTGCGCTCGGTCCCGATGTCGACCGAAGAGGTGGCCTCGTCGAGAATCAGGATCCGCGGATCCGCAAGCAGCGCGCGCGCCAGCGCAACAAGCTGGCGCTGGCCGAGCGAGAGGCGCGACCCGCGTTCCTGTAGTTGTGTCTCATAACCGTCTTCGAGCCGCAGGATGAAGTCGTGGGCGCCGACCGTCTGCGCGGCGTGCACGACCTGCTCCGGTGTGGCGTCGGGCCGGCCGAACGCGATGTTCTCGGTGACCGTGCCCGCAAACAGGAACCCCTCCTGGGGGACGATGCCGAGTTGGTGCCGCAGGGACGCCTGGGTCACGTCGCGGAGGTCGTGGCCGTCGATTGTGATGCGGCCTTCGCGCGGGTCGTAGAAACGGGCGAGCAACTTGGCGATCGTGGACTTGCCGGCACCCGTGTGTCCGACGAGCGC
>JBBWZE010000220.1:0-5483 GCA_039648845.1 Actinomycetota bacterium
GCGACGGCAGCGATCGACGCATTCGAGTTCTCCGATCCCGAAACGATCGACGCCAAGGGAAGACGCGGCATTGTCTATCGCCGCCTGATCCGTGAGTTCGACGATCGACAGGCTCGCGGCTTCGGAAACTTGCGACCGGTGTTCGTCGGGAGGGAACGAGAGCTCGACGATCTGCTCGACGAGTATCGTCGGACAGTCGCAGTCGGTAGACCGCGGCTTCTGACGATCATCGGGGAGGCCGGCGTAGGTAAGACGGCTCTCGCCTGGCACCTGTGGGAGAGGCTCGACGGGGAGTCTTCACGACCCGTGCGGATGGTCGGCCGCTGCCCCTCCTACGGGCGCGGGACTACGTATGCGCCACTCGCAGAGATCCTGCGTTCAGCGCTTGGCCTCTTGGAGAGTGACGCGCCCGTTACGGTGCTCGAACGGCTCGGACCGCGGCCGATCCTCGGTCTTACGCTTGGCGTAGACGTCGCAGGGGATCTCCACCCCCTGGCTGCCCGGGAGCGCTTGCAGGAGGCTTGGATCGACCTCCTCGCTGACCTCGGGCGCGACCAGCCGTTGTTGATCGTGCTCGAGGATCTCCACTGGAGCGAGGAGCCACTGCTCGACCTCCTGGAGCGCGTCATCAGCGATCTGCAGGCGCCGCTGATGGTCGTGGCGACGGCTCGGCCCGACCTTCCAGACCGCTGTCGCGCCCGACTGGCCGAGCACGGAACCTTGTTGGAACTAGATCTCCTATCCAGAGGCGACTCGCAGCGGCTCCTTCGGGAAATGCTGGCCGTGGACCTCCCAGCGGCGGTTCGGGAGGAGTTGCTCAGTCGCGCAGAGGGGAATCCGTTCTTCCTAGAAGAACTGCTCGGTGCCCTTATCGACGGCGGGGCGCTTCGGCCCGAGGGCGACGGGTGGACGACGCGGTCGCAACCGGAGGCCTTCGTCATTCCCGATTCGGTGCACGCGACTCTTGCGTCTCGGGTCGATCTGCTCGATCGACCCGAGAAGGAAGCCCTTCAAGCCGCTGCGGTCGTCGGGCGCGTCTTCTGGACGAGCGCCGTCTACGAACTGCTGCCCAACGTGACGCCGGACTTTCGGGTGCTCGAGAGCCGCGGCTTCATTCGACGACAGCCTCATTCAACACTAGAGGGCGAACGTGAATACGCGATCAAGCACGCGCTGACGCGCGAGGTCGCATACGGCAGCCTGCCGAAGGCAAGGCGAGCGCATCTCCATGCGCGATTCGCCGAATGGCTCGAGCGTCGCGGTGCGGGTCGCGACGAGCACGCTCCACTCTTGGCGCATCATTACGGTGAGGCGGTCGACCCTGAGGCTTACAGCCTTGCGTGGTCAGGCGAGCCGGAGCAGGGACAGCGTCTGCGGGACAAGGCTGCGACCTGGCTTCGCCGCGCCGCCGAACTTGGCATCGGCCGCTACGAAATTGACGACGCACTGGCCCTGCTCGAGCGGGCATTGACGCTCACCCCCGACAAGTCCGAGCGGATTGACGTGTGGCAGACGATCGGTCGAGCGCGCGCACTGAAGCACGACGGCGACGGGTTTTGGACGGCGATGCGGCTAGCGATCGATGCCACTGACCAGACGACGGATCCACACCTGGTGGCTCAAATGTACGCAGCGCTGGCCCTGCAGACGGCGCTTCGGCCGGCGATGTGGAAGCGCAATCCAGATCGTCAGCTCGTCGACGGCTGGATCGAGCGTGCCCTCGAGCTTGCGCCGGCCCAGTCACGCGCGCGGGCGGAAGCGCTTGTGGCACGCGCGTTCTGGCACCGGCCCGACAGTCGCGCGGCGGAGGACGCTCGCGAAGGGGCCGCCATTGCCGAAAAGCTTCGTGCCGTTGACGTTCTTTCGTACGCGTTCAGCGCGCGGGCTTTGGACGCGCTCGCTTCTTCAAATTATGCGGAGGCCGAAGAAGCAACGCGTCGCCGTCTCGCACTCCTTCCGGAAATCTCCGATCCGGATCACCAGGCCGATGTCTACTGGAGTGCGATGGTCGTGCATGCCGCGCTAGGTCGTCTGGTTGAGGCGGGACGTCTCGCTCGGCTCAACGAGGAGATCAATTCGCTGCTGACGCCACACCATCGCGTGCACGGCATCGCGGCGCGGATACGGATCGACGAGCTATGTGGCCGCTGGGACGTCATCCGCGATCTCCAAGAGGACGCTGAATCGCGAGTCGCTGCGAACTTCGACACCCCTTGCTCCGACAACGTGTTCTGCCTCCTCGTCGGCGCTCTTGCGTGTGCCGAACTGGGCGACGAGAGCGAAGCCTCGCGGCTCGAACACACGGCCGACAGACTCGGCTTCGAAGGTTATGTCGGCGATCACGCGGGGCCGAGGATCCGCTTGGCCCTGAGCCGCGGCGAGCTCGGGCTGGTCGAGGAGCTGCTATTCGCTCTACAGGAACAGGGCATTCGTGGTCGTCCCTCGCTCACTACCCGCGCAGCGTACGTCGACGGGTTGGTCGCGCTGGGGCGAGCGCCCGAGGTCGAGGACGACGCCGAGACGCTTCTCCTTTCTCCCTACCTCGAGCCCTTCGCGCTCCGCGCTCTCGCGGTGGCCAACGATGACCAAGCATTGCTCGAGCGCGCTCTCGACGGGTTCACGGCGCTGGAACTTCATTGGCATGCTGCGCAAACGCCGCTCCTGCCTTCCGTTCGCCGCTGAGCGGTTTAGCGGCCCGATCATTGCGAACAGCGTCGGTACCTCCCGCCCTCGAGTGACGCGATCAGGCGGCGGGCATCGATATCGAAGTCGACGTCGACGACTCCGGCTCGCCGCGTCGTGACGATCATCATCCCGTCCTTCCCGCGGCCGACGCACGCGCCGTGTGCTTGCCAGTACGCCGAGTAGCGGATTGCCAACCGGTAGGTGCCCGGGCGTGCGACTGCGAGCCGGATGCCCTCCTGCGACAGCCTTAGGACCTGGGCGGGCGCAGGCCCGGTCACGAGCGACCGGGGCGAAGGCACTGCGTAGATCGTCAGCTGCTGCGTGCGCAGCACGGCTTGGAGTCCGGAGCGTCCGCCCCGGAGCAGGGCCGCCTCGGCGCGCGCGCTGTAGTCGGGAGCTGCGTTCGTGAGCACGACGTAACGGGCGCCGAGCCGGCGGAGCCACCCGACGTACGTCTTAGGAGCAGGGTGGCCGTAGAGAACGCGGTTCTGGGGGAAGTCGTCCTGGCGAAACCAGCCGCGGGCGATGGGGATACCCGCTCGCGGCAGGTAGACCGCTTCCCAATGCCCCGCAGTCGCGACCGCCTCGACGCGGTAGGAGGCAGTCAGGTGCTGCTTCAGATAGTCGATGGCAGGCACCCAATAGGAGGGTTCTGCGGCGGCGTCGGAACGACCGCTCGCATAGCTCGCCAAGAGTGGGCTGAGGTTCCACGACAGCGCGAGCCCAAGTACAACCACTCCGACAATGCGCGGCTTCCACTGACGGAGTGCAAGCACGAGCATGCCGATGGGGAGAGCGGCAAAGCGTAGGCGCGCGATGTTCCCACCCAACTCCGACGGGACGAGGAAGGCGGCGACACACGCGGCCGCGTACACGACGAAGATCGCACATAGGACCCTCGCCCGCTCGACGCCCCAGGTCAGCGCGAGACCGACCGCGCAGAAGCCAAGGGCACCCAGAAGCTCGAGGAACGGGAACGGATAGCTGCCGCCGCCTGGGAAAGCCCGCTGAAGGACGACCCCGCCCGTGCCAATCACCGTGACCGCGAGCCCGACGCGGGTCAGCACCTGACGATTGGGACGTCGGCCGAGTGCAGTCCCGCCGAGCACGAGCGTGAGCAGCAGGAACGCGAGCGGGCTGGCGGCAAGGGTCAGCGCGGCAACGAGAGCGAAGCGCCACACCCGTCCCGCCTGAAGCCCCCACAGTGCGAGCAGCGCGAGCGCGACTCCGAGCGCAAACGGGAAGGCCGCCGAGAGAACGATCCCGGCCCACACCACGGCAAAGGTGCGGCTCGACCACCGCGCCGCAGGACCGAACTCGCGCCCCAGCACGACGGTGAAGGCGAGTGCAGCCGTTGCGATCGTCGCCACCGCCAGAAGCCGAATTCCGAGCAGCGCCGCGAGCGGGTAGTAGAGGATGCTGTAGCTGATGAAGCTGTAGCGTCCGGCGTACCAGAAGTTGTTCCAAAGGGTGAAGCCGTGCTCGAGGAAGATCGTGCGTTGGTACGCGTGCGCCGCGAGATCGGTCCCCGGTGGCCCCAGCCAAGCCAGCAAAGAGGCGAGCGTCGCAGCCGCTGCGGCCGCCAGCAACGGCTCTCGAGCCACCCATCTGCTGCTCGAGGTCATGCGAGATCCGCGAAGCCACCGACGCCGAGGACGACGACGGTGAAAGAAGCGCAGGCCGCCGCCGACACGAGCATCCGCCGGCGCGCGGCGGGCGAGGGGAACGCGAGGAGGAGCCCGCCCGCGATTCCGAGGATCAAGCCCACTGCGGTCTCGACCGCGTTCAGGGCGATGCCGGTGGCCAGTGCCGTCGTTGCATCGACGCCGCGCGCGTGCAGGACGAGCGCAACCGCTCCGCTGGTCACGCCGATCCCGGCCGGCGTCAGCGAGGCGAATGCTGCGACGGCAAGCGCTGGAACGATGACTAGGGCTGCCGCGATCGGCGCTTGCACGCCGAGCGCCGCGGCGACCGCGGCCACGGCGAGGACGCGCGCGCCGACCGCACCGACGAGCCAGCCCACGAGGGGGACAGCAGCGGACGGCGACCGGCCGACCGCGCGGAAGATGTCCAGCAGACGCGAAAGCCCGTTCGCACTCGGCTTCCGCCTTCCGGCCCAGGCACAGACGACGACAGCGGCGCTCCCGACTCCGGCAAGAGCGAGCGCCGTCCATGCCGGGAGCACACCGCTGCCGGCAGCGGCGAGGACGAGGACGGCGAGCAGTAGCGCGCGAGCGGCCCCGATCGCAGCCGGAATCCCGCTCGCCACCCACAGGCGCTCGCTACCGGACAGGCCACGCGAGAAGAGCGCTACGCGAACCGCCCCACCGACATGCCCCGAAAGGAGCGAGCTGGTGAGCGAGCCGACGCCGTAGCGTGCGCCCGCCTCGAGTCGGCCGATCCTGCCGCCGCACACACAAAGCGCAGAGCGCCACGCACAGGCAGAGCAGACGAACGCGAGCGCAAACGAGCCTCCCGACGCCCACAACCACGGCGGGTGCGCGCCTGAGAGCGTCGTGACGGCGCGCGTGAACGGCCGCCCGAGCAGCCCAGGCACCGCTACGAGCAAAGCGAGCGCGAGCAGGGACAGCCCAGCCGCGCCGACGCTCCAGCACATGCCGACCGCGCGCGCACGCGCGAGCATTGCTGAGGCTCGCGCGGCCACCTCGCAACGTACGGTTGTGTCCTGGACGAGCTCGGCCTCCGAAGCCAAGGTCGGCACCATCGTTCTCTACCTCCCGCGGGATCTGTTCGGCTCCTGGAACAATCGCGGCGATGGGCCTCTCCGGCATCGCGGC
>JBBWZE010000283.1:0-4569 GCA_039648845.1 Actinomycetota bacterium
CCTCCCGGCGGATCTCCGCCAGCATGTGCTCGACCGGATCGACGTCGAGCGCGGCGAGCTCGTTGATGTACTCGCCCTGATAGCCGTCCTCGGGGAGCTCGTCGCCGCTTCGTCGCGCCTTGACCGAGGCCCGAAAGAGCTCGACCTGCCGGCCCGCGTCGTTGAAGTAATACTCGCGTGCGACATCGTGTCCCGCGTAGTCGAGCAGGCGCGCCACGGAGTCGCCATAGGCGCCGTTGCGTGCAGAGCCCACGGTCAGGGGCCCGGCGGGATTGGCCGAGATCAGCTCGACCTGGATCCTCTGCCGTTGCTCCCCGGCAGAGCCGGCGCCGTAGTCCGGGCCGATCTCCCGCAGGGCGTCCGCGAGCCAGGTGGCCGTCACCCACAGGTTGAGGAAACCGGGCCCGGCGACCTCGGCGCGCTCGATCTCCTCGAGCTCCTGCGCACGCGCCGCGAGCTCAGCGGCCAGCTCGCGCGGCGGTTGCTTGCGCTGCGGCGCGGTTCGCAGCGCGATGTTGGTCGCGTAGTCGCCGTGCTCGGGATCGCTCGGCCGCTCGAGCTCGACGGGCGCACCGGCAAGCTCGGACAGCCTCACGGCCAGCCGGTCGACCGCGTTAGCGGGCAAGCGTCTCGCGTGGTGCGAAGAGTTGTTCGAGGGCGCGCAGCTCTTCTTCGGTGCCAGCCGCAATCAGCACGTCGCCCACCTCGACCAACGCTTCCGGTGTCGGCGTCGTGTCGAAGGTGCCGTCGCGTTTGCGCAAAGCGACGATCAGCGCGCCCGTCTCCTTGCGAATCTCGAGCTCGCGGATTGTCTTGCCGCCTTGACCGCATGCCTGCGTGACCTCGATCTCCTCGAAGCGGAGATCGGCGCCGCCCGCGCTCGTCACGACGTCGACAAACGCCGTCACCTGCGGCTTCAACAAGAGGTTCGCCATCACGCGTCCGGCCGCTTGATACGGCTGCACGATCCGGTCCGCGCCCGCCAGCTTCAGCTTCCTCGACGCGTCCTCGTTCGACGCGCGGGCGACGATCAGCAGGTTGGGGCTCGCCGCGCGAGCGGACAGCGTGATGTAGAGGTTGTCCGCGTCGTCGTCCGACGCGGCGAGGAGCCCGCTCGCGCGCTCGAGTCCCGCGCTGCGGAGGTCGTCGTCGTCTGTGCCGTTGCCCTCGATGAAATGGACGTTCTCCTCCTCGGCGGCGGCCTTCGCCTCGGGGCTGTAGTCGACCACGACGAACTGCGCCCCTTCGTGACGAAACTCCTCGGCCACGCGCCGGCCGACCCGGCCGAAGCCGCAGATGATGTAGTGCTCGCGCAGCCCCTCGATCGCCCTTCGCCTCCTTCGCTCCGCCCATAGCCCGCCGATCACTCCGCGCGCGATCGCCTCGACCACGAGCGAACCGATGTACGCAAAGATACTGATGCCTGCTAGAACCAGAAAGATCGTCACGATCCGGGCCGAGTCGTTCCTCGGAACGGTGTCGAGGCCCGTCAGCGTGCTGGAGACAACCGCTCGGTAGAAGGACTGCATCCACGTTTCGTGAATCGCCAGGCGAAACCCGATCGTGCCGATCGCGAGAACCAGCCCCATTGCCGAGAGGGCGTATGCGAACCGGCGGAAGCTGAAGGCGTGTTCCACGCCCGTAGTATCGTGGGGCCGTGGACGACGAGCCCCAGGAGCGCCAGCTCAACATCCATCTCGATCCGGAGCAGATGGCCGGGGTCTACGCGAACTTCGCCAACGTCACATTTTCGGCGTACGAGTTCACGCTCACGTTTGCCCGTATCGATCACGAGATGGAGGAGGGCGACATCCCGGGAGTCGTAACCTCGCGTGTGAACATGTCGGCGCAGTTCTTCCAGGAGCTGCTGGCGGCGATGCAGGACTCCTTCTCCAAGTGGTCGACACAGGAAGGGATCCGCAACCTCCCCGAGGCGCCGCCGAGATCAGACAGCTGACTAGGGTGCCAGCGTCTTGAAGGCCTCGGCCTGCTCGACGCGCCTCAGCAGCGTCGGGTGGTCGTCGAGGAACACTTGCACCCAACCCGGCGGATTCGGATCCGTGAGATCGGCTCGCACGAACCCCGCGAACAGTCCCTTGGCCGCCTCCGGATCCCGCGTTCCCCCTAGACCCACCCAGTCGGCCTCTGCCTCGTAGCGCCGCGAGACCGCGTTCGTGAACGGGCTCACGGCGAGGAGGATGACCGTGAGCACCAGGAAGCCGAGCGGCACGTTCCCCGGATCGCGCAGACCGCCGCGCCGCCCGGTCGTGAAGGCGATCGCCCCGAGCAGCGGAATTCCGATGAGCGCGCCCCAGGCGATCCCCTTCCAGATGTGCAGGCGTGCGATATGCGCGAGCTCGTGGCCGGCAACGAAGCGCACCTCCCTGGGCGTGAAGCGACCGTCGAGCATCGTGTCCCAGATGAAGACGCTGCTGCTGGAACCGATGCCGATCGCGTAGGCGTTCGCGGCGCTGGTCTGGTCATGCACCTCTTGGATGCGGACGGCCGGGTCGCCGGCGTGCTCGCGCGCCTCGAGCCGTTCAATCGCGGCGGCAAGCTGCGGCGAGCGTATCGGGTGCGTTCCGATTCGGTTCGCGTACGGCACCGCGAACTGCTCCGCAACGGCGAGAACGAGCAGGATGCCCGCCGCTCCAATCCACCAGTTGCGCGCAAAACGTTTCGCGAGCAGTAGGACGATCGCGAGCACGATCACCGCGGTGACCGTGCTGCTCAAGACGCCTTGCCACTGCGAGAGGACGATCGTGCCCCAATCCTCTTTCGAGATGCCGTGGCGCCGCTCCCACCAGCCGGTTGCGATGCCGAACGGCAGCGAGACCGCCCAGAGGACGGTGACGACGACGACCCCGGTGATCAATCCCGCATTCACCCGGCCGAGCCCGAGCGAGCGAGCAAGCCGTGGGCCACGCCTCACCATGACGACGAGCGCCAGCACCTTGGCGATTGTCCCGAGGAGCCAGCCGTAGTCGAGGAACCGCTCGTATCGGACTCCCGCTCGGACCGCGTCGGCGCCGAAAACCGCCTGCGGGTCGAACTGCGGCAAGTGCAGGTCGGCGGGTACCTTCGTGCGCCACAGAGCCGAGGCGGCGAGTGCCCATACCAGCGCCGCGACGGTTAAGGTCGCGACTCTGCTGATGCGGGTCGCGGTCATATCAGACGTCCACGCTAACTATCACGCGCTGGAGGCGGCGCTGAAGGAGATCGACGTGGCCGGCGTCGATGCGGTCTGGTGCCTCGGCGACACGGTCGGCTACGGGCCTCGTCCGAACGAGTGCTGTGACGTCGTGAAAGCTCGCGCTCACCATTGCCTCGTCGGAAACCACGACCTGGTCGTGCTCGGGGAGCTGACGGTCAGCGACTTCAACGACGAGGCCGCGGCCGCGGCCATCTGGACGGCAGAGGTGCTGACGCCGGAGTCGCGCGCGTTCCTCGCGAGCCTGAAGCCGTTCGGCGAGGTCGACGGCGTCGACATGTTCCACGCGAGCGCACGCGACCCGGTCTGGGAATACGTGCTGACCGAGGAGGCAGCCCACGCGACTCTCCAGCTCTCGGAGGCGCCGCTCGTCCTCGTCGGCCACAGCCACATCGCCCTTGCGATCGCGGCTGACAACGGCCGCGTGTCCGGCGGGCCCGCACCCTCAGGCACGACTCTCACGCTCGATGGCAGGTGGCTGCTCAACCCGGGCTCGGTCGGACAGCCCCGTGACGGCGATGCCCGCGCAGCCTGGCTGCTGCTCGATTTCGAGGAGAGGTTTGCTGAGTTCCGCCGGGTCCCATATTCGATTGAGCGCACGCAGGCCGAGATGCGGGAGCGGGGTCTTCCCCGCGTACTCGCCGCTCGGCTCGAGCGGGGCGACTAATCGAGCGAAAGGGGTTGTGCAATGGCGGAACTGACGAATCTCGAGACCAAGCTCGGCGAGGTGCTGGGCCTGGCCATGGCCGCGCAAGGCGCCACGGAGAAAGTGAAGAAGCTCGACGACCTCGACCGCGACCTGGCCAATGCCCTCGACCGGATGCACGCTGAGGCGAAGCAGGCCGAGCAGCGGGCGACAAAGGTCGCCGGCGATTTCCAGGGAAAGAAGACCGCGATCCTCGAGGAAGCGCGGGAGGTGAAGCAAAAGGCCACCGACATGATGCAGGACTATCTCGACGCCGAAGCGGATGCACTCGACGGCTTCGAGTTCCTGACGATGGCCGAGGCCGGCGAAGTCGGCCACTGGGAGATTCTCAGGGCGCTCAACGAGCGGGCCCGCAACTCCGGGGTGCAGGAGCTCGTCGAATGGGGAATTCCCATCCAGCAGCGCCACTTCGAGCAGGTCAGGCAGGGTTCCCTGAAGCTTGCAGCGGAGGAAGACCCGAACGAGACGTCCTGAGCTGGGCGCGGCCCTGGCGGCCGCGCTCTGCCTCGCGGGTTGCGGGGGCGGCTCGGTGCATCGAGCCGCCCCGCAGCCCAGCCTTCCCCGCCCGGTCGCAACGGCCCTGGCCTCCCGCGGCGACGAGGTCGCCCGAGCGCTGACCGCCGGTGATTCCTGTCGGGCACTTGGCCTCGCG
>JBBWZE010000285.1:0-2984 GCA_039648845.1 Actinomycetota bacterium
CCCATGCCGTCGTCGAGCGCCGCCTCTATCTCGCTCGGAGTCACCGCGAAGCTCTTCAAATGGCCCTCGATATCCGTGAACCAGAGCAGGACGAATTCGATCCCCTCCTTCTCGATCCGGCCATGCACCCGCTTGCGCGAATCCTCGCTCGACGTCGCCCTGTTGCGTGTCTCGACCTGCGCCATGAAATCCTCCCTCGAAACGCGAAAAGCCCCAGGCGCAGACGAGGCGCCCGAGGCTCCATTGCCTCACTGACGGACGGAGTCTATACGGTGGCGCCGTGCGCCTACTCGTCACCGGTGGTGCGGGGTTCATCGGCTCGCACTTCGTCAAGCGGATGCTCGCGGCCGGCGAGGATGTGGTCGTGCTGGACAAGTTCACGTATGCCGGGAATCCCGCCAACCTTCCGGAAGGAATCGAGTGCCGGCGAGGCGACATCGCGACACGCGGGGACGTCGACCAGATCGGCGCGGTCGACTCGATCGTCAACTTCGCCGCCGAGACCCATGTCGATCGCTCGATCCTCGGCCCGGAAGACTTCGTAGGCACGGACGTCCTGGGGACGCTCGTGCTGCTCCAGGCGGCCCAGGAGTTGAGCGCCAGGTTCGTCCAGGTTTCGACAGACGAGGTCTACGGGGACGTCGAACCGGGCTGGTCGTCGCGTGAGGACGATCCGCTGCGGCCGTCAAGCCCGTACAGCGCCTCGAAAGCGGGCGGCGACCTCCAGGTGCTCGCAGCGGTGAGGACGTTCGGCGTCAACGCCTCGATCACGCGCGGGTCGAACACGTACGGGCCCAACCAGTATCCGGAGAAGATCCTGCCGCTGTTCGTGACGAACGCCCTCGACGGCGAGCCGCTGCCGCTCTACGGCGACGGTCGCCAGGTCCGGGACTGGCTTCACGTCGACGACCATTCCGCCGCCATCGAGCTCGTGCTCCGTCAAGGGGAGGCGGGCGAGGTCTACAACGTCGGCGCAAACGAGGAGCACGAGAACGTCGAGCTCACGAGCGTGATCATCGAGCACCTCGGCGTCGATCCATCACTCGTCCGGAACGTGGATGATCGTGCGGGGCACGACCGGCGCTACTCGCTTGAAACGGCGAAGGTCCGCTCGCTCGGCTGGCGGCCGCGGCGCGACTGGGCTGACGGTGTGCGCGCGACCATCGACTGGTATCGCGACAACCGCGACTGGTGGGAGCCGATCAAGCGCTCGGACGGGTTCCGCGAGTACTACGACAAGCAGTACGCCGCCCGCCTCGGCTAACACGTTTCCTGTGCCTGCTGCCGGAGGCGGTCGATCTCCGAGCGTTGGCCCTGGATCGCCTCGGAGCGGTCGAGGAGCTCGAGCACGCCGTCGCAGCTGCCGAGCTGGAAGCGCGTGAACGCGAGGTTGTAATCGGCGTAGGCCTCGTTGAGTGAGCGCGAGCCCTGAAGCTTCTGCACAGCGCGCTCGAGCAACGGCAGCGCTCCCGCATAGTCGCCTGCCTGCATCTTCTCGAACCCGGCGTTGTTCAGGGTTGCGCCGCCGGCGCTCGCGCCGACCCCCGGGTTGGGGGTCGTCGTGACGGTGACGGGCTTCTGCGTGGTCGTGACCCGACCCTGTGTCGTCACCGTTCGGACGTGGGTGACAACGGTTGTCGGCGCGGGGCTTGAACCGTCGTCGCGCGTGAGGAGGTACGCGAGAAGCGCACCGGCGACCGCCCCGGCGAGCAGGAGCGCGACCAGAAGCGGCCAGGCACCCCGCGAGGAACGGGGGATGGACGGATACGGCGCGTACTCGGCTTCCTCGGCCCTGCGCGGGGAGCGCGTCGCCGGCGCCCGCGGCGGGGCGACCGCGGCGATCTCTCGCGTCGCCCCGGCTGCCTCACCGAACGCCGATCTGAGTGCGGCGACGAACTCGCCGGCGGTCGCGTAGCGCGCGGCCGGATCCTTGGCGAGCGCCTGTTCGAAGACACGATCGAGCTCGGGCGGAAAGTCTCCGGCAGAGGAGATCGCCGGAATCGGGGTGTTGACGTGCGCCGCCGCTTCCGCGGTCGGGCTCTCCGACTCGAACGGGCGTCCACCGGTGAGCAGCTCCCACGCGACGAGCGCAAGGGCGTAACGGTCGCTCGCCGCGCTCGCCCGCTCGCCCTGCGCCTGCTCGGGCGAGAGGTAGCCCGCCGTTCCCAGCACCGTCCCCGTCATCGTCAGGGATTCCATGCCGGCAGAGCTCGCGATCCCGAAGTCGGCCACGTGAACATGGCCCTCCCCGTCGAGCATCAGGTTCGCAGGCTTGACGTCCCGGTGCACGACGCCTTCACGGTGTGCCACGTCGAGTGCGCGGGCCGCTTCCTCGAGCCACGTGATGATGCGTTCCGGAGGCTGCGCCCCGCCGCTTCGGAGCACATCGTCGAGCGACCCGCCGCCGAGATACTCCATGACGATGTACGGACGGTCGTCGTGCTCACCGACGTCGTAGATCGTGACGGCGTTCGGCTCTCCCGAGAGACGAGCTGCAGACAGCGCCTCTCGTGTGAAACGCTCGCGGACCGACGCGTCCTCGGCGTAGCGATCGGCCAGGATCTTGATGGCCACCACACGACCGAGCACCGAATCGGTCGCGCGGTAGATGTCGCCCATGCCGCCGCGTCCGATCTGCTCGGGGCCTCGGTAGCGGGACGGAAGGATGGCGATCTTCACAGCACAGAAGGAAAACGGAATTCCCCCGTCCATGGTCGCGCAAACGATGAGATGAGGGTTCCGTAAAGATAGCCGCTGCTCATGAGGCCCTTTGCTAGCCTCGGTCGCGTCCTGGCTGGGGTCAGCTCGATGCGTCGAACCCTCGTACTCGTCTCCGTTCTCGTGCTCGTCGCCGGCTCGGCGGCGCCTACCCGGACGTACGCACAGCCGGTTCCCGCCGGCGCCGCGACGTTCCTCGTCACCGGCCACGGTTGGGGACACGGCGTCGGCCTGAGTCAGTACGGCGCGTACGGCTACGCGCAGAA
>JBBWZE010000291.1:0-9039 GCA_039648845.1 Actinomycetota bacterium
CCAGCTCGAGAGCCCTCGAGACGTCGACCGACTTGATCCGCGCGTGGGCGTACGGCGAGCGTACGAAGTGGACATAGCCCATCTCGTGGCGCTTGACGTCGTCGAAGAACACGCCCTCGCCCTGGACAAGACGCTTGTCCTCCTTGCGCGGGACGTTCTGCCCGATGAAACCCGGTTTGACCTCTCCTTCTTCGACGACGAGCGGGCGCTCGGGAGTCACGGTCGTCTCGCTCATAGCGCAGCCGCCTTGATCGCCTCGACGATGTTCACGTAGCCCGTACAGCGGCAGATATTTCCCTGGATCCCCTTGCGGATCTCGTCCTCGCTGGGGCTCTTGTTTTGGCGGAGGAGCGCTGTGGCGCTCATCAGCATCCCCGGGGTGCAGTACCCGCACTGGAGCGCATGGTGGTCTGAGAATGCCTGCTGGAGGGCGTTCAGCTCGCCGTCGGCGGCGAGCCCCTCGACGCTCTCGATCTTGGTCCCGTCCGCCTGGACGGCGAGCATCATGCAGCTCTTGACCAGGGTGCCGTCGATCAGGACGGAGCACGCCCCGCAGTTCCCCGTATCGCAGCCGATGTGACTCCCGGTCAGGTCGAGATCGTCTCGGAGGAAGTGGATCAACAGCCGGCGCGCATCGACCTCGCGCTCGTACTGTTCCCCGTTGACGTCGACGGTGATCGTCTTGCGGGAGGCAGGCTCCAAATCTATTTCCTTCCTGCGGCCTGGGCGACCGCGCGTAGAGCGAGTACTTCCGCGAGGTGGCGACGGTAGTCGGCCGAGGCATGCACGTCCCAGGGCGGGTCGAGGTTGGCACCCGCCACCGCTCCGCGCACAGCCCCGTCTTCCGTCGACTCGGGCTTCAGGAGGACCGGGACCGCGTCGACGCAACCGATCGCGAGTCGCACCGCACCGTCGTCGAGCGACGCGGCGACGTTGACGATGCAGGTCCCGTCCTTGCCGATCGGGACGGAGGCGAAGCCGTCGCGCCTGCCGGGTGGTACCGAGATCTTCGTCAGCAACTCGCCCGGGCCGGCCGCAGTCATGTAGACGCCCAGGAAGAACTCCTCCGCTGGCACGGTGCGCTCGCCGTCGCGGCCGGCGATGGTCATCGTCGCGCCGATCGCGACAAGTAGCGGAGGAAGATGGTTCGTGGGATCGTTCGAGCAGACGTTGCCGCCGATCGTGCCACGGTTCCGGACCTGAACGTCGGCGATCTGGTTGCAGACCTCGCCGAGGATCGGCCGCGCACGTGCCTCCGCAGAGTCGATGATGTCGGTGTACGTGGTCATCGCACCGAGCTCGAGCATCCCGTCCGCGCCGAGCTCGATTCCGCGCAACTCGCCGATGTCGGCGAGATCGACGAGAACGTCGGGCGAAGCCGCGCGCGCCTTCATGACGTTGATCAGCGTCTGGCCGCCAGCGAGCGCGCGAGCGCCGTCGTTTTCGCCAAGAAGGCGCAGAGCTTCCTCGACGCTCGCGGGACGAGCGTACTCGACCTCCCTCAGGAGCATGCGCTATTCAGTGCAGAAACCCCTGCTCAGGTCAAGAATCAACCGCTACTCAGACCTTGATCCAATCATCACAGAAAAGTGACACGGAGAATGACCCGCGCCGACGTTGGACGAAGCGATAGGCGACGGTTCCCCTCGCCGCCGGCCGCACTCCGTTACCCGACGGAAAACATGCGCGAAGCGCGTTTTCCGGCGGCGAAGCTCCCCAGGTTGGACTCGAACCAACAACCCTCCGGTTAACAGCCGGATGCTCTGCCAATTGAGCTACTGGGGAAAGCAGGGGGCTAGTTTAGCCGTAGAAGTCTGGACTCGACCTCGCTCGACCCGGTCGGATCGCGTGTCTTGGCGCGCCCTCGTGACATCAGCGCGAGAATGCTTGTGACGCGGCCAGCTCCTCGACTGTGGCGACGATCTTGGCCAATGAGGCTTGTAACTCCAGGGTACGGGCGGGATCAGCGTCATGGAGCTCGCGCCTGATCTGGCGCTCGCGGAGCCGGAGCAACAGCTGCTCGGCGGTCCTCTCGTCGATCCCCTCCGAGGTCGCGCGCGCATCGAGCTCAGCGGCGAGTCCCACGAGCTCTGCGTCCCGCTCACGGCCCGACACCAGCTGCTCACGCAGGCGCCGGTGTTCCTCGCCGTCGAAGTGCTCAGGCCCGAGCTCGGCGAGCACCGGCAGCAGCGCTGGATGGGCGGCGACCCCGGCGAGCGCGTTCTGCTCGAGCCGCTCCCCGGCGTCGAGCAGCCTCGCGGAGACGCGTCCGGTGGCGAATGCCGCACCTCGCGGAGCCAATCCGGCCTGTGTCTCCTTCGGCAGATCGAGCTTGTCCGCGGCGTAGCGGATGGCATCCTGACGTTCGGGTGACTCCTCGAAACGCGAGAGCACCTCCCGGACACGGACGAACGCTTCCTGCCGGTCGGCGGCGCGCTCGATCTCGAGGCGGACGCGGTAGCCGAGATAGCTCTCGGCACGCGTAAGCTGCTGCTGCTCGAATCCCTCTGCAAGATCGGCCGGATCGAAACCCGCCGGCAGCGCGACGACTCGGACGTCGAGACCTTGTGCGAACGCCAGCTCCATCCCGCGCAGCGTTGCAGCCTCACCTGCAGCGTCTCCGTCGAAGCAGAGCCAGACGCGCTTCGTGAGCCGGCCAAGCTCCTTCAGCTGTCGTTCGGTCAGCGCGGTTCCCATCGGTGCGACCACCGGCTCGATCCCCGCCTGACTGAGTGCGAGAACGTCGGGATTTCCTTCGACTACCACGGCGCGGTCCTGCTTGGCGATCGCCGCGCGGGCACGGTCGAGCCCGTAAAGGAGATCGCCTTTGCGAAACAGCTCTCCCTCGGGCGAGTTGACGTATTTCGCCTTCAGCGGATCGTCCTCACGGAGCTTGCGGGCCTGGAAGCCGAGCACGCGACCCCGCGCATCTGCGAGTGGAAAGAGCAAGCGACCGAAGAAGTAGTCATTGCCGCGCTTGTTGATCAAACCGGCGGCAGCGAGTTCTTCACGCGTGAACCCGCGCTCGAGCGCCTTCCGCGCCAGCGTCGTTCCGCCGAGAGCGAGCCCGAGCCGGTACTGACGGCACACCTCTTCGCCGAGGCCGCGGCCGGCAAGGTAGTCACGCGCCAGCGAGCCTGCCTGCGAGTCCCAGAGGTAACGCTCGTAGAACGACGTGGCGGCTTCGAGCAGCTCGAGGAGGCGCTCGCGCCGTCTGCGGCGGGCATCCTGCTGCGGCGACGTTTCCTCGTACTCGATCTGGACGTTGAATCGGTCCGCGAGCGATTCGATCGCCCCGGCGAAATCGAGCTGCTCGGTCTCCCGTACAAACGTGATCAGGTCGCCTTTCGCTCCGCACCCGAAGCAGTAATAGAACTTGTCCACCGCATTGACCGAGAAGCTCGGCGTGCGCTCTTCGTGGAACGGGCAGCGCCCCATGTAGCGCGCGCCTGCCTTCCGGAGCTGGGTGCGCTCGGACACGACCGCGACGATGTCCGCTGCGGCTTTGACCTCCTCGACCGATGTGTCCTTGATCCGGGCCATCAGTGGTCCCCCCGATGCCATTGCCACGCCTCTCGGTCGCGAGCACCAAGCGAGGCAGGGACGCAGGGAGCACGCGTAGGAGCGCTACGGGTGCGACTGAGGACGCGGCCACGCGCCGCGTGATCGCGGGCGAGAAGCATGGAGGATGGCGTCGGGAGGGCCACAGTCACAACTCCAGCTCCGCAACGTAGCTCAGCGCAAACCGGTCGGTCATCCCTGCAATGAACTCGACGATCTGCTCGGGCTCCTCCCCACGTTCGGCGCGATGCTCGAAGATGCGCCGCACTGTCGCCCGTGCGCGCTCCTGCTCTTGCCGCGTGTGCGGGCCCAGATAGACCCGCTCGAACATGAACGAACGCAGAGCGAGCATTGCCCTGCCGATCTCCTCGCTTTGCACGATGTCTCCCGCGCGCTCGGAGCTTTCGACCAGGTCGTGCACCAGAGTGTCGATGCGCCGCGAGCCACGGTCGCCGAGGAGCGCAACCTCCTCGTGCGGCAACTCCGTCGGGTCGAGGATCCCGAAGCGGACGGCGTCGTCGATGTCGTGATTGATGTAGGCCACCCGGTCGACGATTCGGACGACCTTGCCCTCGAGCGTCGCAGGCTCCTGCGTCCCGGTGTGGGTGAGGATTCCGTCGCGAACCTCCTCCGTCAGGTTCAGCGACTCGGCGATCCGCAGCGACTGCTCGTTGTGACGGAAGGTTCGGCCGAAACGTTCTTGCAGTGCGGCGTCGAGCACCTCCTCCCCGGCGTGGCCGAAAGGTGTGTGGCCCATGTCGTGGCCGAGCCCGATCGCTTCGACGAGGTCCTCGTTCAACCGCAAGGCCCGCGCGACGCCACGTGCGATACCCGTTGTCTCGAGGGTGTGAGTCATGCGTGTGCGGTAGTGATCGCCCGCGGGATCGATGAAGACTTGCGTCTTCCCCTTCAGGCGCCTAAACGGCTTCGAATGCAGGATGCGGTCGCGGTCGCGCTGGAACGGCGTGCGCAGACGGCAGTCGTCCTCCGGGCGCAGTCGTCCCCGTGTCTCGTAGGAGCGGACGGCCAGCGGCGACAGCCATCTTTCCTCGAGTTCCCGCACCTGCACCTCGAAGGCGTCCGCGACTCTGCCTGCAAGCTCGGGCATGAGTCCAGGCTAGATGATGATCGGGACGGTTCCGCCGTCCGCGCTCCACGCTGAACCGGTTACGTAGGAAGCGCGCTCGGAGCACAGAAAGACGATGACGGCGGCAATCTCTTCGGCCTCGGCCAGCCGCCCCAGCGGGCGGCCCGCTCCAACGGCTTCGAGCACTTGTAGACGCGTCCTCATAGAACCGGCCGCCTGCTGGTCGGCCAAGCCGCCGTCGGCAAGCCACGCAGCGGTCGCCGTCGGGCCTGGTGCGACAGCGTTGCAGCGGATGCCGTGCTTCGCATAGAGGTCGGCCACGAGACGGGACAGTGAGAGCACTGCCGCCTTCGTGACCGAGTAGTTCGGCATCCCCGTCGAGGGGCGTTTCCCCGCCGTCGACGAGACATTCACGATCGTGCCTTTACTCGCCTCCTTCATCCCCGGCAGGACGGCGCGGATACACCGAACGTAGCTCATCACGTTGAGGGTCCACATCGTTTCCCATTGCTCGTCGGTCAGTTCCTCGAAGGCGGCCTGATAGGCGTCGCCGACGTTGTTGACGAGGCACTGGACCGGGCCGAGGGCCCTCGTCGTCTCCGCAACCAACTCGCCCGCGGCGCCCGGCTCCGAGAGATCGCAAGCAACTGCAAGCTCGCCGCCCACTTCGGCTCGCGCCTGCTCGGCTCGATCTGCGTCCCGTCCGTTGAGCACTACCCGCGCGCCTTCGGCGGCGAGCATGCGCGCCGTCTCGAGGCCGATGCCCGCCGTCGAACCCGTGACGAGACAAATCCGATTCTTCAGGCCAAGATCCATCGGCTGGGTAGCCTAATGACCATGACGACGCTCCTTCTCGTTCGACACGGCGAGACCGACTGGAACCGAGACGGGCGCTGGCAGGGCGGCTCCGACACGCGCCTGAACGACCTGGGCCGCGCGCAGGCCCGGGCGCTCGCGGAGCAGCTCGATGGCAGCGTCGACGTCGTCTATTCCAGCGACCTCGCCCGGGCACGCGAGACCGCGGAGATCGTCGCGGCGAAGCTTGGCCTCGAGATTCGGATCGATCCGAGGCTGCGCGAGCGCGGGTTCGGATCGTGGGAAGGCCTCACCACCGGCGAGATCGAGGAGCGGTTCGCCGATTCTCACCAACGCTGGATCGCCGGGGAGGGCGCCGGGGCAGACGACGCCGAGACCTTCGAAGATTTCTCGACCCGAGTGAATGACTTCCTTGCTGACGTGCTCCGCCTCCACCCCGGCGAGGAGGTCCTGGTCATCTCCCACGGCGGCTCGATCCGGGTCATCCATGCCCTCGCGGCCGGCGTCGACTACGTTCGGGATCACAAGCTGATTCCAGGCGTGCCCAACTGCGCGGTGGCCCGATACGCGGCCCGGGAGGGGAAACTGACGCCGCTAGACTGAGGCTCCGGTGGAGGACTACACGAACAAATACAAGGGCGAACAGGTCGAGGTCGCGCTGTTCGGCGGGGAATATCAAGAAGGCGTCCTGACCGCTTATTGCTACGTCGAGGACGTCGCCCATATCGAGCTGAACGGACACATTCTCGTTCCGCTGCAGAACATCGCCTCGCTGCATTGTTCGAGCCGTTGCGATGCCCCGGAGGACGACTGGCCTCCACGCGGGCTCGAGCAGGAAGACGGCAACTAAGGCCCCCGTTTTGGGCGGCCGGCTTCTCGTCATTCGGAACGTCATCAAGGCCTGGGCCTTGCTGCTCGGAGCTTGCGCACTGCTCGGCCTGATCGGGTGGACGCTCGGCGACTATCGCCTCCTCTCGATCTTCGTCTTCTGCGGCGTGCTGCTCGCCGGTGCGCTCTACTGGTATGCGGACCGTGTCGCCCTCGGGCTCGTGCGTGCGCGTGAGCTCCCGGTCGGAGCGGCGCCTGGGCTCCACTCCACAATCGAGCGTCTCGCTGCACGTGCCGGGGTCGCGAAGCCGCGGTTGTACTTGATCGACGACGGCCTGCCACGCGCTCTCGCCACCGGTCGTGGGCCGCGTGGCTCGACGATCGCAGTGAGCGCGGGCCTCTTGTCTGCAGCGTCTCCGGCGGAGCTCGAGGCGGTGTTGTCACACGAGCTCGCGCACGTACGCCATCGCGACGTCGTCGTGCAGACGTCCGTCGTGGTGCTCGCCGCGACCCTGCTCGAGCTGAGCAGGGTCGGAGGGTGGTTTCAGCGCGTCCTGCTCTGGTTCCTGGGACCGCTCGCTTCGGCGTTTGTCCATCTTCTGCTCTCGCCGAAGCGCGAGTTCCTTGCAGATCGCGCGGCTGCAGCGATCTGCGACACGCCGCATCCGATGGCCGATGCCCTCGTTCGGCTCGACCAGGCCGCCGAGCTCGTGTCGTTCGCGGGAAGCCCCGCCACCGAGCCGCTCTACACGATCAACCCATTTCTCGAGGCGGGCCTCGCTGCGCTGTTCGTAACGCATCCTCCGGTCGGCGAACGCGTCCGGCGACTGCGCGAGCTCGATCCTGACTGGCGTGAGAAGCTTCGCGCCGCATGAAACTCGCGATCGAGCAAGCCGGATATGAGGACCGTCTGGCTGCACTCGCCGAGCACCTCCTCGACCGCAAGCTGACGGGCGCGGTGCTCTTCGATCCCTACTACATCGTCTATTACGCCGGCTTTGCATTCGCTCCCACCGAACGCCCGATCGCTTTCGTCCTGACCGCAGAGGGCAAGGGCGGCATGCTCGTCCCCCGACTCGAACGCGAGCACGCACAGGCGAATGCCAGTGTCGACCACATAGCGGATTACCCGGAGTACCCGTCGGAGACGCATCCGATGGAGTCCCTTCGCAGGCTGCTCGAAGAGATGGGAGTCACAGGCTCCTTCGGTGCCGATCAGGACGGATATCCGTGGGTGCTCGGCTACCGGGGGCCGTCGCTCACCGAGCTGACTGGCACAACTCCCGAGAAGATCACTGCGTTTGTCGAAGACAAGATGGCAGTGAAGAGTGCCGCTGAGATCGAGCTGATCCGCGAAAGCTCGAAGTGGGGCAACCTCGCTCACGTTCTGCTGCAGCGATATACAGAGCCCGGATTGACCGAGAGCGAAGTCTCCCGGCGCGCGAGCACCGAGGCCTCGCTGGCGATGCTCGATGCAATCGGACCGATCTACCGTGCGCAGAGCTTCTTCTTCGATGGGGCGAGTGCCGGCTACCGCGGACAGATCGGGCGGAACGCCGCGATCCCGCATGCGCTCGCCAACAACATCGTGTTCCAGGCAGGCGACGTGCTCGTCACCGGAGCGACCGCGCCGGTCTGGGGCTACCTCTCGGAGCTCGAGCGGACGATGGTGATCGGTCCGCCTTCACCAGAACAGCGCGACCTGTTCGCGCACATGGTCGCACTGCAGGACATCGCCTTCGAGTCGATCAAGCCCGGTGCACGCTGCTCGGAAGTCGATCGTGCAGTACGTGCGTACTACGAGAAGCATGACCTTTGGGATTACTGGAAGCACCACGTCGGCCATTGCATCGGGCTCCGATATCACGAGGGCCCGTTCCTCGACATCGGCGACGACACAGAGATAAAACCGGGAATGGTGTTCACCGTCGAGCCCGGCCTCTACGCGGCGGGCCAAGGTGGCTTCCGGCACTCGGACACGGTCGCCGTGACGGACGACGGGATCGAATTCCTGACGTACTACCCCCGCGACCTCGAGAGCCTGACGCTCCCGGTCTAGATGAGCTCGCCCGGAAGGAGCGAGAACATCACGGAATCACGGCGGCGCCCGTCCGGATGGAGGAGGTACGAGCGAAGTACACCTTCAAGTTGGAAGCCGACCTTCTCCGCGACACGAGGCGCGGTTGTCGGGGTCGGTGATCAACTCGAGACGCTCCAACCCGAGCTCCTCGAGTGAGTGCTCGGAGAGAAGCCGCAGCGCACGAGTGGTTATCCCACGTCCGCGAGCATCGGCAGCGCACCAGTACCCGATGTGACCCGTACGCGAATCGTTGACATGCATCCCGATGGATCCCACGACGCGCTCGCCTTCCGTGATCGCGAACTGCTGCCTCCCGACGCCTGGAACCTCTCCCAGAACGAAGGCGCGGGCATCCTCTTCCGTGTACTGGCGTGGAATGACCGGGATCCAGTGCTGGATCTCCGCGTCGTTGCAAGCCGCGACGATCGCCGGAATGTCGTCGAGCCTCCAGGGACGCAGAAGGATGTCGCCGTCACGCAACTCCATTTTCCCCACCCTAGAACGACGAAAGGGCCGCCGTGGCGACCCCTTCGTTCGAAAGATAATCGGCGGCTGCCTACTCTCCCGGGAGGTTGCCCTCCGAGTACCATCGGCGCAAGCAGGCTTAACTTCTCTGTTCGGAATGGGAAGAGGTGTTTCCCTGCCGCTATGACCGCCGAAGTTGTCA
>JBBWZE010000303.1:0-3071 GCA_039648845.1 Actinomycetota bacterium
TACAGCGATGCGGAGTACATCCGGAATGTCGCCCGAACCCACGGAATCAACGTGAACCGCGAGTTTGCAGAGGTTTTCGAGGTCTACCGGGTCGTCACCTGATCTCCGTCTGGCACTCTCGCTTGAATCCGTCCTCAGTTCCGCCCACAACCGAAGGAGCCCAATGCCCCTGACCCAGACGCAACTCGCAAGTGAAGTCGCCGATCGCAGCGGCCTGACCAAGAGCGATGCCAAGGCCGCCCTCACGGCCTTGGAGGAGATCGTTCTCGAGCAGCTCGCGGACGCCGAGAAGGTGCGCATCGGCGGCGTCGTTCAGCTGGTCGTGCGCGTGAAGGAGGCGACGAAGCCGCGCCAGGGCCGAAACCCCGCGACCGGCGAGGAAATCACGATTTCGGCGAAGCCCGCCTCGGTCGCGCTCAAGGCGCGGCCGCTGGCGAAGGCGAAGGCGGCGCTGCCGTCAGTGCAGAAGGCGCGCAAGCGCCTCGCGGCCTGAGTCGTCGCTGCTGGGGCCCCGGTGGCGAGGGATCCGCCGGGGCCTACTCCTCACGAATCGTCCGGAGACCAGAACTCGAGCAGGTTCCCGTCCGGGTCGTAGAAGTAGTAGGACGTCGCCTTCATCCAGTCGAACCGGGTCGGGCCGAAGACTGCGGTGCCGCTGCTCCGCACGTGTTCGACCGCCGCGTCGAACCGCCCGCGTGGCACCTCGAGGGCGAGATGGACGTTGCCGAAGCGATGCCCCGGCGGATGGGGCGAGTGCTCTTCGAACAGCAGTGTCCCCTTGTGCAGCGCGATTCGCTGCGACTGTCCGAGGTCTCCCGCGAAGAACCACGCCCACTCCTCGCCGGCCGGGCTTTCGGGATCGAGCCCGACCACCTCGCGATAGAACTTTGCCGCGCGCGGGACGTCCTCGACGATCAACACCAGCTCCGCAAGCCCGGTTGTGTAGAGACTCATACCGCTGGGATTATCGGACGGCGACGTCTGCGACGGCGTCGTCGATCGCCTGCAGTGTTGCCTCGTCGAGCTCGACTCCGGAGGCCCCTGCGTTTTCCTCGACTTGCTCCGGCCGCGAAGCTCCGATGATCGCCGACGCGACGTTCTCTTCCCGAAGCACCCATGCGAGCGACAACTGGGCCATCGTGATCCCGAGCCCCTCTGCGATCGGGGCAAGACGCTGAACGGCGCGCAGCACGTCGTCGTCCCTGAAGCGATCCATCGCCCAGCCCATCTGGTGCGACGCCGCGCGGGTGCCCGCTGCCGGCTCCTCGCCGGGCCGGTACTTGCCGGTCAGCGTGCCCTGGGCCAGCGGTGACCAGACGATCTGCGAGATGCCGTTCTCCTTGCAGAACGGGATCACTTCGCGTTCGGGGACGCGGTACAGGAGTGAGTACTGCGGCTGCGAGGAGACGAACTTCTCGACCCGCGGGACGAGCGCGAGCGCGGCGCGGATCTGATCCGCTGTCCACTCGCTGAAGCCGAGGTAGCGGGCCTTTCCTTGACGCACGACCTCTGTGAGCGCCTCCATCGTTTCCTCGAGCGGCGTGCCCGCATCGTAGCGATGACACTGGTAGAGATCCACGTAGTCCGTGCGGAGCCGGGCGAGTGATGCATCGATCTGCTTGAAGACCTGTTCGCGTGACAGGCCGCGATCGCCGTTCATCGGGAAGTAGAGCTTGGTCGCGAGGACGTAGGAATCCCGCGGTCGCGGAGCGAGCATCTCGCCGAGGAACTCCTCCGCGCCACCCTGGGAGTACACGTTCGCCGTGTCGATGAAGTTGATCCCGACCTCGAACGCCTTCGCGACGCAGGCCTCGGCCTGGGCGTTGGCGACGCCGCCGCCGTAGGTCAGCCAGGAGCCGAGACTGATCTCGGAGACGTCGAGATCACTCGAGCCGAGGCGTCGGTAGCGCATAGGGAAGCTCTAGCATCTCCGGTTGTGCGTACGCGGCGATTGGGAAGGGAAGGGCCCGAAGTCTCGGTCGTCGGACTGGGGTGCAACAACTTCGGGGTGAGAGTCGATCTCGACGGAACTCGAGCCGTCGTCGACGCGGCGCTCGACGCCGGTATCACGCTCTTCGACACGGCCGACGTCTATGGCGGCAAGGGTGGCAGCGAGTCCTTTCTCGGAGAGGTGCTCGAGGGTCGCCGTGACCAAGTCGTGCTCGCGACGAAGTTCGGCCAGGACATGGGCGACGGAACCGAGGCGCGCGGCTCACGCGCGTACATCCACAAGGCGATCGACGCGTCACTCCGGCGGCTTCGCGCCGAGACAGTCGATCTCTACCAGTACCACACGCCCGACAGTGTCACGCCGTTCGAGGAGACGTTCGGCGCACTCGACGAGCTCGTGCGCGCAGGGAAGGTGCGTTACGTGGGGCATTCGAACCTGAACCCGGCGCAGGTCGAAGAGGTCGACGCGATGTGCCGCGAGCGCGGTTTTACGCGGCCCGTGAGCGCTCAGAACCAGTACTCGCTACTGCGCCGTGAAGCGGAGGAGGACCTGCTCCCGACGTGTGAGCGGCTTGGCGTCGGCGTTCTCCCCTTCTTCCCGCTGGCGAGCGGGTTGCTGACGGGTAAGTACCGACGCGGCCAGCCGCGGCCGCCGGGCACGCGGCTGTCGGACCGGGAAGGAGTCTTCACGGACAAGACGTTCGACCGGCTCGAGGCGCTGGAGGAGTTCGCGCAGGTGCGCGGCCTAACGCTGCTGCAGGTCGCGATCGGCGGCCTGCTGGCGCGGCCGGTGATCGCGTCGGTGATCGCGGGCGCGACAAAGCCGGAGCAGGCGCGGGCGAACGTCCAGGCTGCCGAGTGGGAGCCCACCGCCGACGATGTCGCGGAGCTGAGCAGCCTCCGCTAGCGGCCGCGCCAGATCAGGCATCGGCGATGTGGTCCCGCCATGACCACCCCGGTTCATAGCCGAGCAGCTTGCGTGCCTTCTCGATCGAGAGCAGCGTGTCGAAGTCCCCAAGGGTGGGCCGATACGGGACCGTCGGGTAGACCTCGGCCATCAACTCGCGGCTTGGACGGTTCATGACGGTGTCCGCGGCGGCGACGATGAAGTGCTCGGCACC
>JBBWZE010000315.1:0-3906 GCA_039648845.1 Actinomycetota bacterium
TCCGGGTTTTGCTCGTCGAGCAGGACGCCGACCGGTAGGTGGAACGGGCGGTGTCCCTTCCGCTCGAAATCGTCGTGCAGCTTCTGTATCCGCGGCTCGTGCGAGACCGCCGGATACGGGAACTCGCTGGAGCGCCACGGCTCGTAAGGATCCTCGCCTGACTGGCCGTGCACGTGATACAGGCGCTCGGCTTCCGTGTAATACGGCTCGAGCTCGGGGTAGTCGACCGGCCATGCCGGGGAGATGCCTCCGTGGTGGCGGACCTCCTTGAAGTCGCGCTCGCGCAGGCGGAAGAGGATCGCGCCGTAGAACTTGGTGTTGCCGCCGACGAAGTACTGCTGGTGCGGCGCGAACTCCTTGCCGTCCTTGTCGAGCCAGTGCTCGCCGGACAGGTAGCGCTCCTTGAGGAAGACTTCGTCGCTGTCCCAGTTCTCCGGCTCACGCCGCAGGTACGGCCCGCGCTCGAGCACAAGGATGCGCTTTCCGGATGCCGCGAGCCGGTGCAGGAGCGTCCCTCCGCCGGCGCCGGTTCCGATGATGATCACGTCGTAGTGCTCAGAGGCCATTGCGCTCCTCCTCAAACGAGGGCGATCGGCGCGGTCCACGCTCCGGTGGCACCGCGCAGCTTTGGGTGGGTGACAACGAGGCAGAACTCGCGGACGCCATCCGTGGCGAGCTCCGACAGGTCGAGGTTCTCGACGACGAACACGCCGTGGTCGACGTTCAGCGTCTGCGGCACCTCGAACGGACGGGCGGGATCCTCCGCCGGCACTGGGCCGTAGCTCCAGGTGTCGCAGCCCGTCAGGCTCACGCCCCGGCGTGCGAGCCAGTCCGCGAGCTCCATGCCCGGTCCCGGCTGGCCCGCCAGGTACGCGTCGGGGTTGTCCCAGAGACGACCCCATCCGGTGTGGAACAGCACAGCGTCGCCGGGGTTGGGCGAGATGTGCGCCACGTCTTCAAGCCCGATCACCTCGCCAGCGGCGAGCGGCGCGACGTCGACGAGCCAAGCTCTCGTCACGACCTGCGGGATCGTCTCGGCGCCAAAGTTCGTCAGTCCGGCAACGCCGGCGAGCTCGGCGACCGGCAGCCCGCCGTACCCGCGATCGCCTCGCTGCAGGTGCGCGAGCGAGTCCAGGTGCGTCCCCAGCTGGGAGGTCGAGGAATAGACCTCTGTGATCCAGTTGACCTGGTTGTCGCCCAGGCCCCCGCCGTTTGCGTGATGCGCGGTGGTGACGAGCGTCTGATGGAAGCTGCGGCCGGGGAAGACCGGGACTGTCTCGTCGAGAACACGCGCAAGGTCGTAGACGCGTCCTTCACGGACGAGCGAGAGCGCTTCGAGACGCTTCGCCGCGTCGATGCGCTCAAGGGCCCCGATCGGCGACGCGGTGGTGGTTGCAGGCAGGCTCACATCGCCACCAGCCCGACCGGTGCGGTGTCAGCGTCGGCCGCATGCATCGGTGCTCCGGCGCGCTTCAACAGCGTCAGCCCGGTCAGCGGGAAGATCAACACCGACAGGAGGCCGGCCGCGATCAGCGCCGACTGCTCGGCGGAACCCATCAGTCCCATATCCACGCCGATCGTTGTCGCCGCGACGATGAAGGGCAGCGAAGTCGCCTGGAGGATTCCCGCAACGGCGCTCCGGTCCGTGCCAATCGCTCCGCGGTAGACGAACGCCGGAAGACCGCGTACGACCAGCAGCGCGCCGAGGAAGATCGGCACCTTCACGAGGTTCGACGGGTGATCCAGCAGCGCGTTCAGGTCAAACTTGAGCCCTGTCGCCACGAAGAAGACGGGCACGAAGAAGCCGAAGCCGATCGCCTCGAGCTTCGTCCGGAACAGCGGATGCGTCATTTCTCGGTCCTGGTCGACGAGGGTCAACACGGCCCCGGCCGCAAACGCGCCGAGGATGGCCTCCAGGCCGAACTGTTCGGCCAGGGCCGCGAACCCGATCATCAGGACAACCGCCGCACGCACCCGGATCTGAGCGGTCGTGTCCTGAAGCCGGAGCAGGTCGCGCATGACTGCACGCGAGCGCTCGGCGCCCCGCACGAACGCGTAGACGGCGATTGCGATGCCGAAGAGGCAGCCGATCAGCAACAGCGTGGAGCCCGTGCTGCCGTGACCGGAGAAGAACGCAGAAAGCAGGATGATCGCGCCGAAATCGGCGATCGAGCCGGCAGCGATCACGAGCTGGCCGAACGTCGACGAGATTTCGCCCGCGTCCTTGAGCACCGGGACGATCACGCCTAGCGAGGTGGCCGACAGGATGATCGCGACGAGCAGCGGCGTCTGGACCACGCCAGCGCCCTTCAACACGAATCCGACCGAAACCGCGATGGCGAGCGACACGGCGAAGCCGAGCGCGGTCAGCCGCAGGACCTGCCCGCGCAACTTGTCGAACTCGATCTCGATGCCGGCCAGGAAGAGCAGGAATGCCAGGCCGATCGTCGCCATCACGGCCACGGTCTCGTCGTTCTGCGCCCAGTTCAGGACCGACGGACCGACGATGATCCCGGCGACGATCTCGAGCACCGGCGACGGCAGCCGCAGCGACGGCACGAGGCCGAGCACGAACGGCGCCGCGAACGCGATCGCGACGACGATCAGCAGGTCGTCAAACGAGGGCTGCATCGCGATCGCCGCCCTCCCGGCTTGCGCTCTCGCGGGCCGCGACCTGCACGAAGACCTTGATGGCGTCCGTCGCCTCGGTCAGCTCGCGCAGCATCTGTTCGTAGTTCTCGAGCCCCTCGACCGGATGCGTCAGCAGCTTCTCGAGCCAGCCTGGGTAGAACGCGTACGCCTTCAGCAGGTCGTCGCGCCCGGACGTGAAGTCGGTCGGGGATGCGTTCACCGAGCCGGCCATGACCTTGTTGCCGAGCACGAAGCCCTGGTTGATCATGTCGCTCGGGATCTCGACCTGGCGTTCTCCGCCGGTCACCGACACGAGCATCAGCACGCCGTTCTTCGCGAGCGCCTGGGCGCCCTCCCAGACGAGTGGCGAGAAGCCGGTCGCCTCCACGATCAGGTCGAACGGTCCGTACTGCTGCGCCGCCTCGGCGACCGACATGTCCTGGGTCGAGATGTAGGTGGCGCCGAGCTCCTCGATCAGCTCGCTGTTGCGATACGGCGGCTTCGGCAGCGAGAGGCACACCACCTCGAGACCGCGCAGGCGCATTACGAGCGCGCTGAGCAGACCGACGGTGCCGGACCCAAGGACGGCGGCGCGGCGCGGCTGCCAGACCTTGAGGCGGCGCTGGATCTCGTAGGCCTGGTTGACGGCCTTTTCGGCGACCGTCATCGGCTCGAGCAGGACGCCCGTCTCGGACAGGCACGGCGGCAGCGGCACGATGTACTCGAAGTCCTCCACGTAGTACTCGCACAGGTAGCCGTGGCGCTTGTTGATGCCACGCTCGAAGTACACGTCGTCGGTCGTGAAGTCCTGCAGGCCGATCGAGTCGTAGACGCTGGTGCCGGGGCGGCGGACTGACGGGACAACGATCGTGCCGGGTGTCATCGTGGTCGGCACATTCGGCCCGACCTCGACCACACGCCCAATTGACTCGTGTCCCGTGATCAGGTAGTCGTGACCGTCGGGCGCATCCCCGTACTCGGCCGCGTTGATCTCCTTGTCGGTTCCGTCGACGCCGACGCGCAGGACCTCGACCAGGACGCCGCGCCCACCCGGGATCTGGTCCAGCGACGGCTCCGGCACGTCGCGCAGATGCATCGAGTTCGGGACGCCGGGATGTACCGCGATTGCCTTCATGCGAGTCCTCCTCCTTCGTGGAACGCGCCTTCGTCGTCGCCGCACACGGATCCGTTACAGCCGTAACGAAATTCTTCAAACGAGGACTCACAGAGCATGCGCAGTGACGACATGCGCGCACTGATCGCCCGCGAGGGCGC
>JBBWZE010000341.1:0-10438 GCA_039648845.1 Actinomycetota bacterium
GCGTACATCGGCGCTCCGATCAGGCTCTGGGATGGAACCCTCTACGGCACGCTCTGCTGCCTCAGCCGGTCCGCCGAGCCGTCTCTCAACGACCGCGACGTGCGCTTTCTGCGCGTGCTGGCGGAGATCGTCGCGGATCAGGTCGATCGAGAGCAGCTCGAGAGCGAGAAGCGCAAGCTTGAGCGGTCACGCATTCGGGCGATCCTGGACTCCGAGCACGTGGACATCGAATTCCAGCCCATCTTCGACCTGCTCGACTGCCGCATCGTCTCGCTGGAGGCTCTCGCGCGTTTCTGGACGGAGCCGATACGTCCGCCGTCGGCTTGGTTCGCCGAAGCGACCGAGGTGGGGCTGGGTGTCGAGCTGGAGCTCGCAGCGATGCGCGCGGCGCTGCTCCGTCTCGACGAGTTTCCGGCCGACGTTGCCATTGCTCTCAATGTGTCACCCGCAACCGCGCTCGATCCGCGTTTCTGTGAGCTGCTGCTCGACGTCGCCGAGCGAGTCGTGATCGAGATCACGGAGCACGCGCAGGTCGACGACTACGATGCGTTGCGCGCTGCGCTCGCGCCTCTGCGAGAACGCGGGGCACAGCTCGCGATCGACGACGTCGGCGCCGGCTTTGCGAACCTCCGCCACATCCTCCGGCTGGCTCCCGACATCGTGAAGCTCGATCTGAGCCTCACGCAAGAGATCGCACGCGACCCTGCCCGCGAGGCGCTCGCGTCGTCACTGGTCGGCTTTGCCGGAGGAGTTGGGGCCTCGATCGTCGCCGAGGGCATCTCGAGCGACGAGGATCTCGCCCTCCTCCGCACTCTCGGGGTCGACTACGGCCAGGGTTTCCACCTCGCCAGACCCTCCGCGCTTCTCCACTGATCCTCCCCCAAGCCGTGGGCGCCTCTTTGCCGCAGGTGCCCACGGCACCCCCTCTTGTCAAAAGTCCCTTTCTCTTCCAAAGTGAGTGTGCTTGAGCACTGCCCTCGCCCAGGTCCCGACCGCTGACGCGACACGCCTGCTCTACGAGCGGCACTCGTCGCGGATCTTCGGCTTCTGCCTGAGCCGGCTCGGCTCGCGCGAGGAAGCCGAGGACGCGGTGCAGACAACGTTTCTCAATGCGCAGCGCGGCCTCGGGCGCGGCGTCGTTCCGGACTACGAGCTCGCCTGGCTCTTCAAGATTGCGCAGAACGTCTGTCACAACCGCCATCAGTCTGCGCGCCGACGTGGCCGCGTCGAGGCGACGCACGATCTGGACGCGCTGCAGGACGTGCTCGCGACGCCGGAGCGTGCCAGCTCCGTCTCGCTCGCGGATCTCACGCGAGCGCTCTCGGCGGTGCCGGAGCGACAGAGGCGCGCGCTGCTGCTGCGGGAGTTTCAGGGACTGTCGTACGAGGAGATCAGCCTCGAGCTCGGCGTTTCCGTAGCGGCTGTCGAGACGCTGATCTTCCGCGCTCGCCGTTCTGTCGCCGCAGAGCTCGGCCGCGTCGGGACCAGGCCGTCGCGTCGCGGCGCCGTCGCCTCGATCGCCGAGCTCTGCCGCTGGTTCTTCACGGGTGGCGCTGTGCCCGTCAAGCTCGGGGCCGTTGCGGTGACGGTTGCGACGCTCGCCGTTGCGCCCCTCGTTCAGCGCCAGCTGACGGAGGCACCGGCTGCGCCGCAGCGCGCCCCGGCGACGAAGCCTGCGCCCGCGGTTGAGCTTCCCCGGGACGGAGTGCGTGTGCGCCCGGCATCGGCGCGGCCGTCTTCACCGCCCATCAGGACGATCGCTCCTTCGGAAGTGGCGTCGCCCGCAGCGCTGAGCGGCTCGACTCCGGTTCGCAGCGATCCGTTGCCGCCCATTCCGCCTGCGGCAAGCACGGGCGCAGCGATACCGCCGGTGGTTTCGCCGCCGCTGCAGGTGTCCGTTCCGGACGTCGAGAGTGCGCCGTCAGTCATCGTGCCGAGCATCGACCTCGGCCTGTCCCTGCCTGCGGTCGCTGTGCCGGACCTACCTCTGCCTGACGTGCACGTGACGCCGCCTCCGCTTCCTCTGCAGCTTCCGTAGTCAGCTCAGCGGCGGGCGAATGTAGATCACGCCCTCGTGCTTCATCGGCACGAAGGGTGCGCCGAGACTCGTGATCAGGTGTTCGGTCTGCACGAGGAGCTCGTCGCTCGCGGTGTCCCTGTCCTCGGCATACGGCACCTCGATGGCGACATCACCGACGGGCCGCGCGTCGAGCCCTGCGTCGCGCAGCTCCTGGAGCAGGCGATCGCGGTCCGGAATGCGCGCTGCTTCGACCTGGACCGTCTCCTCGGCCATGAAATCCATCTCTCCGACCCTTGGTGCAGCCAAACCCGTATCCTCAGCGGCGGAATGGCCGTCGCGACCGAGCGCGAATACGGGCTCTTCATCAACGGCGAGCTCGTCGAGCCTGTGTCAGGGGAAGTTCGTGACCTGGCCGAGCCTGCGACCGGTGAGCTGTTGGCACGGGCCGCTGTGGCCGGTGAGGCCGACATCGATCGAGCGGTCGACGCGGCACGCGCAGCCCTCGACGGGCCGTGGGGCAAGGCGCCACCGACAGAGCGTTCACGCCTGCTGCATGCACTCGCGGACGCGATCGTCGCGAACCGCAAGGAGCTCGCCGAGCTGGAGGTTCGCAACGTCGGCAAGGCGATCTCGTCGGTCAAGGCGGAGGTGAGCCAAGCGGTCGAGAACTTCCGCTTCTATGCGTCCGCAATCGCGTCGATCGCCGGGCGCTCGAATTCGATCGGCGGCTCGCTGTTGTTCTACTCGCTGAAGGAGCCCGTCGGCATCGCCGGCCAGATCGTCCCGTGGAACTACCCGTTGATGATGGCGACCTGGAAGCTCGCGCCTGCTCTGGCCGCCGGGTGCTCCGTCGTGCTGAAGCCCGACGAGGCGACGCCGCTTACTGCCCTGCGGCTGGGCGAGCTCGCGGCGGAGGTCGGCTTTCCGCCGGGGGCGGTCAACATCGTTCCCGGGCCCGGAAAGACGACGGGCGCATATCTCGTCCGTCATCCGGGCGTCGACAAAGTGGCGTTCACCGGCTCGACCCAGACGGGCGGCGAGATCATGCGGCTCGCGTCGGGGCCAATCAAGCGGATCACGCTCGAGCTCGGCGGCAAGAGCCCGAATCTCGTCTTCGCCGACGCGAATCTCGACGATGCGATCCCCAGCTCGGTGTGGTCGATCTACTACTCCGCCGGGCAGAGCTGCGAGGCGCGCTCGCGCGTGCTCGTCGAGCGTTCGATCTACGACGATTTCGTCGCCAAGTTCTCAGCTTTCGCGGAGCAGCTACGTGTGGGCGATCCGCTCGATCCGGAGACGCAGGTCGGCTCCCTCATCTCCACGGCCCACCGTGACAAGGTGCACGGGTTCGTCGAGCAGGGACGCGAGGAGGGTGCCGAAGTGGTCACCGGGGGAGCGATCGGCGACGGCAAGGGCGCGTTCTATCCTCCGACCGTTCTCGCTGGAGTCGAGAGCCCGATGACGGTCGCGCAGGAGGAGATCTTCGGGCCAGTCGTCACGGTGATCCCGTTCGAAGACGAGAAAGATGCGATCCGGATCGCAAATGACGTGCGCTACGGATTGATGGCGACCGTGTGGACGGGCGATCCTGCGCGCGGCCACCGGATCGCGAGCCGCATCAAAGCCGGAACCGTCGGGATCAACATGCCGTACACCGCCTTCCCGGGCATCCCATTCGGCGGCTACAAGCAGTCCGGCTTCGGTCGCGAGCTCGGCCTGGAGACGCTCGAGCTCTACCTCGAGACGAAGAGCGTGCTCGTCGCGACGAGCCCGAAGCCGATGAACCCGTTCGGCCTCTAGGCAGCAACTCGTCACAGAGTCGTACCCGTGCCTGGCACCGGTACGCGTCCGGTGCCGTCACGCCTCAGATTTGTGGGAACAAGCCAGCAACCGCGAACCCGTCGGGGTCTCGGCTCGAAGCTGGTACGGAGTCGTTCCCGTGCCTGGCACCGGTACGTGTCCCTTGGCGTCACGCCCAGGAGGGATGATCGCGGCGTGCGCGTCCACGAGCGGCTCGACGAGCTCTACGCCATCGGCGGTGGTGTCGGCGCAGACCGTGTCGGCGGCACCGACGGCGAAGATCGGGCGCACGAGCTGGCCGCGGGATGGATGCGGGAGGCCGGGCTCGAGCTCGAGATCGACGAGGCCGGGAATCTCATCGGCCGCACCTCACAGCCGAGCGTTTGGACGGGCTCGCACCTGGACTCGGTGCCGTTCGGAGGCAAATTCGACGGTGCGCTCGGCGTCGCCGCGGCGATCGAAGCGGTCGAGCGTGTCGGACGAGGCGCGGTGGTCGTCTTCCGCGACGAAGAGCGCGGCTGCGTCGGGAGCTCCGCCTTCGTCGAGCGTGGCGAGCTGCCGCAGTGCTTCCTCGAAGTGCACATCGAGCAGGGACCCGTACTGGAGCGGGCGAACGCCCCGCTGGGGCTCGCGATGGGGATCGTCGGCATCGTGCGGGGCGAGCGCACCTTCGAAGGGCACGTCGGCCATGCCGGCACCGTCCCGATGCACAGCCGGGTCGATGCGCTCGTTGCGGCAGCCGAGTACGTGCTTCGGGTGCGTGACATCGCGACGACTGTGGACGGGGCGGTGGCCACCGTGGGCGTCGTCGACGTGGAGCCCGGAGCGGTCAACGTCATCCCCGGCCGGGTGCGGGTCTCGGTCGATGCCCGCGCCCCCGACCGGGAGCGCCTCGACCGCCTGGTCGCGGAGCTCGGGCTCCACGCCGACTTCCGCCTCGAGCCGGTCCCGATGGCCGAGCAGGCGATCGGCGCCTTCCGCGCGGAGCTCCAGGAACGGGGCCTGCCGGTCGTGGAGCTGCCGTCGGGGGCCGGGCACGACGCGGCCACGCTTGCCGGTGCAGGCGTCCCGACGGCGATGCTCTTCGTCCGCAGCCTGAACGGTGGCATCAGCCATTCGCCGCAGGAGGAGTCGTCGCCGGCGGACGTCGAGCTGGCGGTCGAGGTGCTCGCGGGGGCCCTCGCAAGGTTGACCCAGGCATCGCCCTAGGCATCGCCCGTCGGCAGCCCTATAGTCGCGAGCGGCACCCCGAGGACAGGAGAGAGGAGAACATGAGGAAAAGGAAGTTCGCTTTTGCCCTACCGCTCGCGCTTGCTGCTGCGTTGATTCTCGCGCTCGGCGTCTCGACCGGCTCGGCGAGGACACAGAAGCAGGCTGCGGCTTTCAAGGCCGCCTGGATCTACGTCGGTCCGCACAACGACGGTGGCTGGTCGCAAGCGCATGACCAGAGCCGCCTCTACGTTCAGAGCAAGCTCGGTTCCAAGGTCAAAACGACGTTCAAGGAGAAGGTTCCCGAAGGACCTCAGGTCGCACAAGTGATCGAGAGCCTCATCCGGGACGGCAACAAGATCATCTTTGCGACCTCGTTCGGCTTCCAGAAGGCGATGGTCGCTGCAGCGAAGAAGCATCCGGATGTGAAGTTCGAGATGGCGACGGGCACCGCGCAGTCGAAGAACATGGCGGAGTACTTCGGGGCGGGCGAGGATGCGATCTACCTCTCCGGTATGACCGCAGGCGCTGCGACGAAGAAGGGCGTCATCGGTTACGTCGTCCCGTACGCGATTCCGGAGGTGATCCGGCACGCGAACGCGTTCGCGCTCGGTGCACAGGCGACACACCCAGGCGTCAAGGTCAAGCTGATCTGGACGAACTCGTGGTTCGATCCGGCCAAGGAGACGAAGGCCGCCCAGAGCCTGCATTCGGGTGGTGCGGATGTGCTCGGGCAGAACGTCGACAGCCCGGCAGCCGGCCAGTACGCCGAGAAGAAAGGTCTCCCGTGGGTCGGCTACGACTCGGACGCGCGCAAGTTCGCGCCCAAACAGTGGCTGACAGCCGCAATCTACGACTGGGGCCCTTATTCCCTGCGGAAAGTGCAGGCCGCGATGAACGGGACCTGGAAGACCAACTTCTACTACGGCAACCTGAAGGACAAGATGGTCGGGCTCGCTCCGTACGGCCCGAAGGTCACCGCGAAGACGAAGGCGGCGATTGCAGCCAAGAAGGCGGCGTTGATCAACGGCACGTTCTACGAGTTCGCGGGGCCGCTTTACGACCAGACGGGCAAGCTGCGGATCCCGAAGGGCAAGCGGATGTCCATCAAGGACCTCTACGGAATGACCTGGCTCGTCAAGGGCGTCGTCGGTAGCGCCAAGGGCTAACAACACCGAGGGCGGGGAAGCTCAGGCTTCTCCGCCATCTTCTCCTGCGGTCGCCCTGCGGGGGATTACCAAGCGGTTTCCCGCCGTCGTCGCGAATGATCAGATCGACTTCGAGGGAGCCGCGGGAGAAGTGCACGCCTTGCTGGGGGAGAACGGCGCCGGCAAAACGACGCTGTCCAACATCCTCACGGGGCTCTACCGTCCCGACGAGGGCGAGATCGTGCTGTTCGGCGAACGCGTCGAGTTCCAGTCACCGCGGGACGCGCTCGACGCGGGGATCGCAATGGTCCACCAGCATTTTCGGCTCGTGTCGCCGTTCACGGTCGCCGAGAACGTCGTCCTGGGCGACCATCGAGACGCCGGGCGATCGTTCCTCCTGCGTCCGCGCGCGATCGAGGCCCGCGTCGAGGAGTTGGCTCGGCGCTACGGGCTGGCGGTCGAGCCACGGGCCCGCATCTGGCAGCTCTCGGTCGGCGAGCAGCAGCGCGTCGAGATCCTGAAAGCGCTCTATCAAAACGCCCGCATCCTCATTCTCGACGAGCCGACCGCAGTTCTGACACCGCAGGAGGCCGAGGCTCTGTTCGTCACGATTCGCGCGATGGCGGCCGACGGCCGCACGGTGATCTTCATCTCCCACAAGCTGAACGAGGTCAAGGCGGTCGCCGACCGGGTCACCGTGCTCCGCCGCGGACAGTCTGTGGCGACCGTGTCCGCGGCGGAGGCGACCCCGCGTTCGCTCGCCGCGCTGATGGTCGGTCGCGAGGTGGAGATCGGCAGGCGGCAGAGCGATCGGCGCGCAGTCGGTGAGCCCGTGCTGGAGGTCGACGAGCTCTCGGCCGATCGCGACCGCGGCGGACCGGCCGTGACCGCCGTTTCGCTCACCATCTGCGGCGGCGAGATCGTCGGTGTCGCGGGCGTCGCCGGAAACGGGCAGCGTGAGCTAGCCGAGACGATCGTCGGGATGCGCCTCGCAACAGCCGGCACGGTGCGCGTGCAGGGGCGCGCACTGCGCAACGGCGACCCGCGCGATGCGATCACGTCGGGGGTCGCGTACGTACCGGAGGACCGGCTCGGCACCGGTGTCGCGCCGGGTTTGAGCGTGGCTTCGAACGTCGTCCTCAAGTCGTATCGGGGCTCCCCCGTATCGAGCGGGCCGATGCTGCGATTTCGCCGCATCCGCGAGCTCGCGGAGGGAGTGATCGAGCGTTACGACGTGCGGACGTCCGGGCCTCAGGTGCCGGCCTGGCAGCTCTCCGGCGGAAACCTGCAGAAGGTCGTGCTCGCCCGCGAGTTTTCCGGCGAACCCGTCGTGCTCGTCGCGGCCTCGCCGACCCGCGGACTGGACGTGTCCGGGATCGAGACCGTCCACTCGTATCTGCTCGACGCTGCCTCGCGGGGCGTCGGCATTCTCCTGATCAGCGAGGACCTCGACGAGATTCTCGCGCTCGCAGATCGCATCGCCGTGATGTACGAGGGCGCAGTTGTCGGCGAACGCGACGCACGACTTGCAACAGTCGAGGACCTCGGCCTGCTGATGGCCGGCGGCGAGGACGGCGAGTGATGCGGATCGAACGTCGCTTGCGACAACCCTGGTGGCTCACCGTTGTCGTTCCCGTTGTCTCGATCCTTGCCGCGTTCGTGCTCTCGGGCCTGGTCCTGGTCGTCACCGGCCATCCACCGCTGAAGTCGCTCCATCGCATCCTCGACGCGGCGTTCATCGCGGACGGCGCATTGAGTGAGACGGTCATCTCGGCGACGCCACTCGTCTTCACCGGACTCGCGGCAGCGGTTGCCTTTCGAATGAATCTCTTCAACATCGGAGGCGAGGGACAGCTCTACGCGGGTGCGATCACCGGCGCGACCGTCGGTCTGCTGATGGCAGGTTCGCCGTCGCCGCTCGTCTTCGCCGGAATGATCGCTGCGGGCGCAGCAGGGGGCGCACTGCTTGCCGCGATCCCCGCAGTGCTGCGTGCCTTTTTCTCGACGAACGAGATCATCACGTCGCTGATGCTCAATTACGTCGTTGCGCTGGTGCTGGAGTACCTGATCTTCGACAGCCACTCCTACCTTCGCGACACCTCAGGCTTCGAGGCGAACGTCTTCCCGCAGGGCAAGACGCTTCCCGACGAGGCGACGTGGTCGAGCTGGACGATTCACGGGCTCCTCTTGCCGCTCGGGTTCCTGCTCGCGATCGCCGTCGCGACACTCGTGTGGGTTCTTTACTCACGAACCCGCTTTGGCTTCGAGGTGCAGGTGATCGGCAACTCGGCGCGCGCGGGACGGTACGCCGGGATGCGCACACGGCGGAAGATCCTCGTAGTGATGTGCCTGTCGGGTGCGATCGCCGGGCTCGGCGGCGCCAGTCAGATGGGCGACTTCCGGCACCAGCTCGATCCGGAGGGGCTGCGCCAGGCGAACTACGGCTACACAGGAATCGTCGTCGCGGCGCTCGCACGGTACAACCCGTTTGCAGTCGTGCTCGTCGCGTTGTTACTGGGTGGGTTGACGAATGCCGGCTTCACGCTACAGGGCGCCGACTTCCCGGCCGGCCTCGTCGGCGTGATGCAAGGGCTGATCCTCTTCTGCGCGTTGGGCGGGGAGCTGTTCGTGCGTTACCGCGTGAGGTTCGCCTGGTGAACAACAGCCTCGTCGTGGTCGTGCTCGCGTCCGGTGTCCTCTACGGCACGCCGCTGCTCTACGCAGCCCTTGGGGAGGTGTTGGCGGAGCGGTCCGGGGTGCTCAACCTCGGCGTCGAGGGGATGATGCTCATGGGGGCGGTAGCCGGCTTCTGGACGGTCGAGCGCGTGCACGGGCCGACCTCAGTCGTGCTCGCCGCATCGATCGGGGCGGCCGCGCTCGCCGGTGCCGTCATGGCCGCCATCCACGCCTTCCTCGTCATCACGCTGCGTGCGAACCAGATCGTGTCCGGGCTCGCGCTGACGATCTTCGCCGGCGCCGCAGGGCTCTCGTCCTACCTCGGCAACGACCTCCAGCTCGCGGGCAAGCCGGCGAGACATCAGTTCCAGGAGATCTTCCCGAGCTCCTTGCAGGATCTTCCCGTGATCGGGCCTATCGTCTTCGGCCAGTCCCTCCTCGTTTATGCGTCCTGGGTGTGCGTCGTGATCGTGGCCCTCTACCTGACGCGCACGCGCCTCGGCCTCAACCTGCGCGCGGTGGGGGAGTCGCCCGCTGCGGCCGACGCGATGGGTGTCAGCGTGACGAGGTACCGGTATGCACACACGCTGGTTGGAGGGGCCTTCGCGGGAGTCGGCGGTGCAGCATTCAGTCTCTCGATCACGCCACAGTGGGTCGACGGGCTCACCCAGGGTGCGGGGTGGATCGCGATCACCCTCGTCATCTTCGCCTTCTGGAGGCCGACGCTCTGCCTCATCGGCGCTTACTTCTTCGGTGCGTTCACGGCGCTCCCGTTCGCACTGCAGGGCCACGGCGTCACGGTTGCGCCGGAGCTCTTCCAGACGCTGCCATATGTGGCGACGGTCTTGGCGCTCGTGCTCGTGTCGTCGCGGGCGGCGCGGTTACGCTTCGGTGCGCCCGCCGCGCTCGGCTTACCTTACGTGCGCGAGGAGCGCTAGCCTCAGTAGAACTCGTCGAGGACCGGATAGATGCCCGTGCCGGAGATGCAGTCGGAGACGTAGAGGGCGACTCCGAGGTCGCCCGTCCAGAGCGAGTACCGTCCTCGTCCACGTTCATGCCGTAGCCGCTCGACTTGAGCAAGGGCGTGCATCGCAAACTTTCGCGCGCGGTCGAGCCAGAGCTCGTGTCCGAGTCGCCAGTAAACCTTGAGAAATGCGTAGCCGTTGCCGGCAGTCCCATGACAGATCCCGGGACCCTTCTCCAGGTTCGGAGGGCCGGTCTGCCACGGAAGCTCGGCGCCGGCGAGGAGGAGTTCTTCGTCGAGATACCTGAACGCCGAGGCCACGATGCCCGGGCTCCCCGCACACCATTGGACTCGAATCTGCCCGTCGGGACCCGGCAACTCTGGCCGCGGTCGGGGCGGCCAGTTCGCCAGGCTTCCCTCCAGGTGGGCAGTCTCGGCGAGGATGGCGGCGGTCCGGTCCGTCAGGGCGTACGCCTCTTCGTCTCCGAGGACATGCAGAAGCATCTGAACGTTCCCAACGAGCCCGTGTGGAGGCGTAAGGCCACGCAGTTCCTGTCCGTAGAGTCGCTGAGTCCAGTAGCCCTCGGCGTCGCGGCGTGAGATGAGGGCCTCGGCCGTGTC
>JBBWZE010000040.1:0-6481 GCA_039648845.1 Actinomycetota bacterium
GTGACAACGATTCAGGCTTCAAGACGAGCCAGGGCGCAATGCTGACGCCGCTCGTCGCGGGCTCGACCGTCACGCCGATCATCACGGTCGGAGATACCGTCAGGGGCTACCGGTTCGAGGCGATCCCAGACGGGATCTCGCTCGACCCGAACGGAGAGGGAACGGTCGACGTCTATGTAAACCACGAGACCTCGACAGTTCCGTTCCCGTATACGCCGAATGCGGGTGCCGCGAACCAGAACGACTACGACAACGCCCAGCTCAGCAAGCTACGCCTGAACCAGCACAGCGCAGGAGTGCTCAAGGGCGAGTTCACGATCACGAGCGCTGAGAACTTCCAGCGATTCTGCTCGAATTTCCTCGCGACCTCGAAGGAAGGCTTCGAGCGGTCGATCCTGTTCACGAACGAGGAGACGAGCGACTTCGTCAACCGCACCGGACAGGCTTTTCCTCCGGCCGCCGGCGCGGAGCAGGCGGGCGTCGTCATCGCGAACGACATTCGCTCCGGGCAGCACAAGGTGATTTACGGAATGGGCAGGCTCAACCACGAGAACGACGTTGCAGTTGCCGGCTACGGCCATCCGGTCGTGCTCTCAGGTGACGACACGTTCGTGAGCAACCCGGCCGGATCGCAGCTGTACTCCTACATGGCCGACAGCGCCAACGCCCTGTGGAACGATCAGGGCGATCTCTACGGCTTCGTCTCGGACAACACGGCGGTCGACGATTACTACGACTTCCCAGTCGGTTCGTCGATGTCGGTGAGCGGTACGTTCGTGAAGATCGACAAGAGCGCGGCGAGAGGCGATCAGAGTGCGTTGGAGGCAGCTTCCGACACGGCCCACGTGTTCCAGTTCGTGCGACTCGAAGACATCGCATACGACAAGCGCCCTGGCATGCAGAACGTGGTCTACATCGCTGACACGGGCCGCGGTTCCAACTCCGCAGGGACGAATCCGTTTGCGTCGACGAACGGCCGCATCTGGAAGCTCGTCCTCGACCCGACCGATCCGAAGAAGGTGCTATCGCTCTCGGTCTTCATCGAAGGCGACGACCACCTCGTCAAGACGATCGGCGAGATCCACCAGCCGGACAACGTCGAGACCACGCAGAACGGGCTCTACATCACCGAGGATCCGGGCTCGAGTCAGCAGTTCCCCATCGGCTCCACCGATCCGAACGCGACTCCCGCGCGGCTCTGGCGACACAACTTCACGACCGGCGTGGACGCTCCGGTGGCCGTCGTGAATCAGTCGGCGGACGAAGGGCCTACCGACGTCGACTCCTCCACGACGCTCGGCGCCCAGGGATCCTGGGAGTCGACAGGTGTCGTCGACGCGTCATCGGTCTTCGGGCCGGGCGCGTTCCTGATCAACGTCCAGGCCCACACGCTCTGGATCGAGCAGTCAGCTGCAGCCGACTGGACAAACAAGCGCGAGGGTGGACAGTTGATGCTCCTGCGCATTCCAGGCGCATAGACCACTCGGGGAGGGCCCGGCCGTGACGGCTGGGCCCTCCTCACTACACTCGGTGCAGGATGGGTCTCAGGATCTGCCTCGTCACGCCCTTCGCCTGGTCGCAACCGCACGACGTCAACGAGCACGTGGCCGGCGTTGCAACCGAACTGCGCGCGCTCGGCCACACCGTGACCGTCCTCGCCTCGTCGAATCGGGCCCGAGACCTCGCTGCCGGCCGTCGCGCCCTGCTCGATGGGCTCGAGTCGGAGGTGATCGCCCTTGGCCCGGCCGTCCCCATCTCGCGGCGCAGTCGCATCGGCGTGCCGGTCGGGGCGCGTGCAAACCTCGCGCTCGCTCTCGCACTCGGTCGGTTCGACGTGGTCCACGGCTTCGAGCCGGGTCTTCCGTCACTCTCGTATCTGGCGCTGCGGGACGCTCAGGCAATGACCGTGGCAACGTTTCTGAATGCCGAGCGGCTCGGCTATCCGCCCGGACGGGCGCAGCGCGAACGCCTCCTCGGGCGCATCGACGCGCTCGTCGCGACCAGCGAGGGGACAGCCGAGGCGGCGGCCGCCCGCTTTCCCGGCCACTACCGCGTCGTCAGCGAGGGGATCGAGCCGACGCTCCTGGAGCCCGGGCACAAGCGCGACCTGATCGTCCTCGAGTGGCGGCCGAACGAGCGTGCCTTTCTGCGCGGGGTGTTTCGCGCGCTGGAGGACCTACCGCACTGGGAGCTCGTCCTGCTACGCACGAAACCCCTTGCCGGCCGCCCGACGATCCCGCGGTTCCTCCGTGATCGCGTGCACGTGCGAACGGCGAGGGACGGCGCGGCGCGCGCGCCACTGCTCGCGGAAACGAGCATCTTCGTCCCCGCGCTCGCCGGGCTCGAGCGCGTACGGCTCGAAGCATCGGCGTGCGGGTGCGCGATCGCCTCCCCGCCGGGCGTGCGCGGCCAGCCCGAGCTCGCCGGCGCCGAAGTCGCACGGCTTGCCGAGGACCCCGAGTTCCGCGCGCGCAAGGCGGCTCGAGCACGTGCCGATGCGGTTGGCCAGAGCTTCGCGGACGTCGCGCGCGAGCTCGATGAGCTCTACCGCTCGCTCAGCGAGCGGCGCCACTCGGCTCCGCGTTCGGACGAGCCGCTTGCAGATCGGCCATGGATGCTCTGCGATCTGCACATGCACACCAGCTGGTCGCCCGACTGTGCAGTCGACCCGGCCGACCTTGTGATGCACGCCGCGGCGATCGGGCTCGGCGCCATCGCCGTGACGGACCACAACGTGTTCGAGGGCGCGCTCGAGACGAAGAAGCTGGCGCGCGACCACGAGCTCGTCGTCATCCCCGGCGAAGAGGTGAAGACAGACGGGCAGGGAGAGGTGATCGGACTGTTCCTGCGCGAGGAGATCCCCCGCGGCCTTTCCTTCGCCGACACGGTGGCCGCGATCAAGGAGCAGGACGGCCTCGTCTACCTCCCCCATCCCTTCGACCGCATGCATTCGATTCCCGATCCGGCGACGCTCCAGCGTCACCTCGCGGACATCGACATCTTCGAGGTCTACAACGCCCGTCTCCTCTTCGAGGCCTACAACGACGAGGCGCTGCGCTTTGCGCGGAAGTACAACCTGACGATGGGGGCGGGCTCGGACGCGCACGTGCTCCAGGGGGTCGGCACCGGCGCCGTCCGCATGCGGGCGTTCGAGGGCCCGGAGGAGTTCCTCCTCAGCCTCCGCTCGGCCCAGGTTCTGCGCCGTCCCCGGTCGCTGGTCTACCTCCAGTCCCTCAAATGGATGGCCCAGGCCAAGGAACGGGTTCGGTAGTCCCGAAACTGGTCTGAGCATGGCTACGACCGACGAGATCTACGAGAAGTACCTCCAGAAGGCGATCGTCGAGATCAACGACCTGGCCCACGAGGTGGCTCAGGCGGGCGGCGGCACGCGGGTGCCGGTCGTCGGGTCCGGCCATCCGCTGGCGGACGTCATGCTGCTCAAGTTCAAGCCGCAGCCGGCCGAGGTGCAGGAGGGCGTCGCCTTCTACGGCCGCGCCGGGCAGGCGATCCTGAAATCGCTGCAGCGGCTCCATGTCGATCCCATGTCGGTCTACGGGACGAATTGCCTCAAGTTCGCCGACGGCGACGAGGAAGAGTCGCGGCCGTTCGTCACCCGCGAGCTACACATCGTGCAGCCGAAGCTGATCGTGGCGATGGGAGAGAGCGTCGTCGAGTTCCTCAACGGAATCGAGTTCCCGCTGGCCGATACGGTGGAGTACAAGCCCGGCGAGCTCGAGCGGTTCACCGCAACGGTCCAGGTATTGGTTGTCCCCGACATCGACGCATCGCTCGACGAAGCCCCCGCGAAGACGCAGTTTTGGAACGCTTTCAAGCCACTCGGCCAATGGTGGGCCGAGCTGCCGCCCTATTAGTGCCCCTGCCAGTGATGCCGCCGAGCTTCTGGGTCGTGAGCGCCAAGCCAGAGGCCGCACTCGGCCGCAGCCAAGGCTAGAAAGCCTTGGTAAGGACGAGGGTGGACTCTGGCGCAGTGCGATCGCGGGCCAGAAGCCGGCATGTATCGCTGGGAGGGGCACTGGCGCTCGGGACGGCGCTCGGCTTCTATTACGCATTCCACGACAGGCTGTGGAATGCGTCGACGTGGTGGGACATCGCGTTCCTCGCGTTCGTCCTCATTCCCGCCTGCTTCGCGCTGGTGTGGCTCCTGCTGCCCCTGCGCAATGCACCCGGGTTGCTCGCGGCCGGCCTCGCGTTCGGCGTGCTCGCCCTTCTCTTTCACCTCGCGGGCTGGAACACCCCGGAGAACTTCTCCAAGCTCTTCGGCGTGACGGCGATCGGCTTCTGGTTCCTGCGCTACTTCGAGACGTTGAACTGGGTGGTGCTCGTCGCACTGATCATTCCCTGGGTGGACGCGTACTCCGTGTGGCGCGGGCCTACGAAGGTGATCGTCAACGAGCATCGCAATGTCTTCACGAACTTCTCTTTCGCCTTCGCGATTCCCGGTGAGATGTCGGCCGCGAACCTCGGCCTGCCCGATCTCCTCTTCTTCGCGCTCTTCCTCGCGGCCTCGGTCCAGTGGGCGTTGCGTCCGCGGGTGACGTGGCTGCTGCTGACCCTGTCCTTCGGCGCCACCCTCGCGCTCGCCGTTTGGGGCCGGCGCGACGGGCTTCCTGCGCTGCCGCTGCTTGCGCTTGCCTTTCTGCTCGCGAACGGCGACCTGATCTGGACGCGGCTCAGGCGGGAGCGGGCAGAACGCTCCGGGGAAACCGGAACACGTTCTTCTGGTCGTAACGCGCCTTGACGATCCGTAGCCGCGGCAGGTTCGTCGCGTAGTACGCGACGTTCGGATTCGCCAGCTCGGGATCGATGTAGTTCTGGTACGCCTGACCTGACACGTACGGCGTCATCGCCGCGCGGACCGCACGCAGCCAGTCGGCGTCAGCCGCGGTCGAGCTCGCGGCGACGTATTGCAGAGAGAAGAGCTGGTCGCGATGCACGAATGCCGTTGCGTTCTTCGGCACGCGGTTGATCGCACCGCCGTAGGCGTCCATGAGGATGCTGCCCCCGCCGAGGGCGGGATCGTTCTGGCGCTGCTCGATCTTCTGGATCATGACCTGTATTCCCGCCGCAGGCAGCGCTGTCGCGACGTAGTCCGACTTGGCCAGGAAGTCGGAGCGGCCGACCTCCGCGCTCGGCACACCGATGTGACAACGAGCGACATCTGAACAGTTCGCCCAGTCGAGGGCTGCGTTGACGAACGAGCGCGTGCGAATCGTCATTGCTTGCGGCGTTGCCGCGTTCAGCAGTGGCTGCAAGAGAGGCTGCAGCGCGGCCTCACTCCCGAAGTATTGGCCGTTGGACGCGACGATCGGCCCGCCGGACCCGTCGGTCGCGATCAGGTCGCACATGGAGAACAGCTCGTCCGGGACAGTCGGCGCCCACGCCTGCCAGGCGGCGACGACTGCGGCTGCGTCGCTCCAGTTCCAGGTCGCGCGGTAGGTGACGACGTCACTAGTCGGATGCGTGTCGAAGACGAAGCTCGTCACGATGCCGAACTGTCCCGCGCCGCCGCCGCGGCACGCCCAGTAGAGATCCGGGTGCTGTGTCTGGCTCGCGAGGAGCGCCTGGCCGCTTGCCGTCACGATCGTGAGCCTGCGAACGTTGTCGCAGGTCAGTCCGTACTTGCGGCCGGAGAACCCGTGGCCTCCTCCGAGCGTCAGGCCGGCGATCCCGACTGTCGGGCAGGAGCCGGCGGGGATCATCACTCCCTGCTGGAACAACGCCTGGTCGACGTCGATCAGCCTCGCCCCCGCGCCGATCGTCGCCGTCCCGGCCGCCTGGTTGACGGTGATGGCGCTCATCCGTGTCACGTCGACGACGACTCCTTTGCAGGTCGAGTAGCCGGCGTAACTGTGGCCGCCCGATCTCGGGACGACGCGGATCGAGTGCCGCCGTGACCAGCGCACCGTGCGCCAGACGTCCTGAGCCGTCTCGCAGAACACGATCGCACCGGGGCGAACCTGGTCGTAGCGCGGGCTGTACAAACGCCGCGCAGTGTCGTACGCCGTGTCCGCAGGCGTCACGACCGTCCCCTGGACGAGCTGCGCCAGCTCGACGAGTCGCGCGTCGACGGTCGAACGCGCACCGACCGTGATCCAGCCGGGGAGCGCGACCACCGCACCGGCGCCAACCGCGAGCCGTCCCCCGCGGACGAGTAACTCGCGCCGGTCGAACCCTTCAGACCGGGTGTCAGACACTGTGTCGGAAGTGTGCCGTCCAGTCCACAGCCCCACGAATCCCCCGCTCAGAAGCGGAAACTCATGCCAACGATCTCCGCAGGCCTGGTGTCAGACACCGTGCCTTAAGTGTGACGTTCCAACAGGGACACGGCCTCGACGTGAGGGGTGTGCGGGAACATGTCGACCGGCTTCACGCGCCTAAGCTCGTAGCCGTACTCCGCGTGCAGGCGCTTGACGTCGCCCGCCAGGGTCGTCGGATTGCAGCTCACGTACACGATGCGCGG
>JBBWZE010000044.1:0-10987 GCA_039648845.1 Actinomycetota bacterium
CCTGGGCGGCCTTCGCGATCGCGAACTTCGTCGCGATGGAAGTGTGGCCCAGTTGGGAGACGATCCCGTTCCATTTCGTCTGGATCAGCCTGACGTTGCTCTACGGCTTCCGGGTCTGGCGACAGGCCGCCACGTACCTCACGCTGCTCGCTGTCGTGACTGTGACCGGTGGAATGATCTTCAAAGACGCGTTCACCGGGCAGCAGCTCTGGGGTGAGTTGTTCGAGGTGCCCCTGATGTCGACGATGTTCCTTGCGATGGTCTGGCATGCGCGCCGTCGCCAGGACGCACTCGGAATCGTCGAACGTCAGGCGACGCAGCGCGAGTCGCTGCTGCAACGGCAGGAGCGCTTCCTCCATGACGCCTCGCACGAGCTGCGCACGCCGGTGACGATCGCTCGCGGGCACCTCGAGGTACACAGGCGAACCAACGGTAACTCCGCTCACGAGATCGACGTCGCCCTCGACGAGCTGCAGCGGATCGAGCAGATCCTCGCACGACTGCTGCTGCTTGCGAAGGCCGATCAGCCAGACTTCGTCGTCGTCGAGGACGTCGACCTGGAGCCCTATCTCGAGGACGTGTTCATGCGCTGGTCCGAGGTCGCCCCGCGCGCGTGGAAGCTCGGACCGCTCACTGCCGGAAAGCTCGCCGTCGATCCCGAAGGCCTGCGCGCCGCACTCGATGCCCTCCTCGAGAACGCAGTGAAGTACACGGAGGACGGTGACATGATCGAACTGAGGTCGCGCGCCTCGGGCCGGGACGTCGTGATCGAGGTCGCGGACGGCGGCGAGGGCGTCCCGGTAGGCGCACTCGGACAGATCTTCGAGCGCTTCGCGCGGGCCGACGCTGCGCGCACTCGCGCCAAGGGAGGCGTCGGCCTCGGCCTCGCGATCGTCGACGCCATTGCGAAAGCGCACGGCGGCCGTTGCACCGTGCGGAACACGCGAACGGGTGCAACGTTCACACTGCGCCTGCCACGTTTTCGCCAAGCGTCGGTGGGCGCACTGCAACTGTTGCAGAACTCTTAGGCCCGGAACCGCTTTCTCGGGGCGCTCTTGAGCCTCCCGCCTACCTTCAGCGCGCTGAAGGGCGTGATCGACCGCGACTAGTGGCTAATCGTGAGCGGGGGCGGGGCGGCGCCCCGGGATCCGATAGCCGTGGTCGTGGCAGAGCGAGCCCGGCGCATCCTCTGTTAGCGCATCGCAGTAGCCCTTCCCGTAGGCGGCGCGCATGAAGGCCGCCACGACGTCGAGATTCCACTCCGTGATCTCTCCGGCCTCGCGCCAGAGGTCGGTGAGCCGGAGGTCGATGTCGAGCTCGAGAAGGTCGATGCGTGAGGGCTTGTTGACCATGGAATGAGGGTAGAAACCGGATCGGACAGCATCCGGCGGAAGCCATGTCCTGTGCCTGGCACCGGCGCTGTGCCGTGACGGCAGAAGGCCGAGTCGTCAGATCACCTACCCGGCCGAGAGCGGACTGGACCACGACCCGAGCATGAAGGAGCGGGGCCGAAGCCCCGCTCTTGATCCGATGATCCCTCGCTTCCGGTCAGGGACAGAGCGCGACTTCCGCCGCTACTCCTGGGGCCGACTGAATGTCTCCGTGATTGCCACTACGGTTGCACGACGCGTTCTTCCATTCGTGGTAGACGAGCGTGTCGTTCGAGACGTAATGGAAGAAGAATGCGTAGTCGTCTCGCGTGGCCGCCCCGGCTCCAAAGACGGATACGAGGAATTGGTTGGTGGAGGCGCACGGGGGGGCACAGCTCGCGGTTCCCGGCGTGTAGGTCGCACTCGTGATCGCGATCATGTCGTAGCCGTGGAACGTTCCGGATACGCCGGCGTCCACGACACCGGGCCCGGTTCCGTCAGTGTTGTCGCACGCCCCCGGGCTCGGCACTGTCCCAGGAAACACCGTAAAGGTGCCGTCCTTGTACTTCTCGACGACTCGGTAGGTAATTGGACCGGTCTGCTGGATCATGAAGTAGCGGTCGACGGTGTCCTGGGCCCAGTCCACCCCACATGTTCCCGAGTCGGTTGTGACACTCGGGTACGGCCCGAACTGCATCGCCCCTGAGTTGATGCCGCTGCCGGCGTTGACGGTTATCGCGAAGAGATCGTCGTCCGTTCCGATCACCGCCGCGCTTGCCGGGTCGAGCACGCCCAGAACGCCGCTCGAGTCCCCTTTTGGAGCCGCCCCCGCCGATCCCGCGAACACCACGGCGGTGGTCAGCAAAACCGTCAACAGCAAGAAAGCCCTCGCCATCTCGGTCGTCTCCCTCCTTGACCCCTCGCTTACCTTCGGGAACGGTTTGGCCTGGAATTCAGATACTGGAGGCCAGGCCTTTCTCAAAGCGGGAGCCTCCCGTAGCGGAGTACCCTCGGAACGTGGCCCAGCTTCACTATGGCCCGGCGCGCGTGCCGTCCCGAGAGAGCCCCGAGGAGGCGATCGCACTCCTAAAGGAACGGGGCTACACCGCCTGCGAAATCGACTTCGAGGGAAAGTTCTGGATGGACTATCCGTGGGCGGAGAAGTTCGGCGAGCTCGCGCGCGCGGCCGGGATCGTCCTCTCCGTACATGCGCCGATCGCCGGCTTCATGGGACATGCCGAACGGGGCAAGAAGCTCAACATGGCGGTCGGCATGCTCGACCATTCCGCCGGGGTCGCAAAGGCCGCCGGTGCAGAAGTCGTTGTCTTCCATCCCGGCTACCTGCTCGGCCGCGAGCGCGACGCGGCGATCGACTCCGTGGTCGAGCAGCTCGGCGAGCTGCGCGAGCGGCTGGTGAAGAAGGACCGGGCCGTTCCCTTCGGCGTGGAGATCATGGGTCGGGTGCGCGAACTCGGCACTGCGGAGGATGTCTTCACAATCTCGGCACGAACAGGCTGGGTCCGCCCCGTCATCGACTTCGCTCACCTCCACGCGGTGACGGACGGAGGCTTCACCGAGACCTCGAAGTTCGAGGAGATTCTCGAAGGTGCGGACGCGGTGATCCCTCCAGAGGCGCCGTTCCACATCCACTTCTCGGACATCGCCTACGCGAACCGCAACGAAACGAAGCACCTTCCGTACGGCGAGGGGACGCTGCGTGTCGAGCCCCTCGGTCTCGCGCTTCGCAACTTCGAGCGTCCCGCGACGGTGATCACCGAGTCGCCGGACGAGGCGTCGAACCAGGCGATCCGCGAGGAGCTCTACGCCGCCGCGGCGACGCGCTCTGCGAGCCGCGCCTCGAGCTCGAGCGCCTCGGCCTCGCGCTCGCGCGTGCGCAGAAACTCGGCGTAGGGAGGCAAGACATCGAGGAGGCTCCGGCAGTGTTCGCTGCCGGTGATGATCTCCGCCGCCTCACCAAATAGGGTCTCCGCTTCATCGTCACGTCCCTGCGCCGCACGCACCTGTGCGAGTGCGACCCGCGTCGTCGCGCGTGACAGAACATCCTCCACGCTCACCGTCTCGAGCCCGGCGAGCGCGAACTTCTCCGCCTCGTCGATCCGGCCCTCGGCGAGCAGTAGCTGCGCGAGCAGGCGCTGGCTCTCGCACAGTGTGCCGCGCTCCTTCATCGGCGCGAGCAGACGGATCGACTCGCGGAAGAGCTTCTCGGCTTTCGCGGGATTGCCGGTCGCCCACGCGGCCTGGGCGAGCTGCCTGGACGTCCACGCAATCTCCGAGACCGATGCCGTCTCACGGTAGAGGTCGAGCGCCTTCGTCAGCCAGCCCTCGGCCTCCTCGTATTGCCCTCGCACGCGATGGAGGACGCCTTTCGACTGGGCAGCGCTCGCACGCGCGACGATGCTGCCGCTCTCCTCCGCGAGCGCGAGCGCGCGAGCGATGAGCGGCTCGGCCTTGTCCTCTTCCATCCGGCCGATATAGATCCCCGCCAGCTGAAGAGCGGCCCTCGCTTCGTGGTCCTTCCGCGCGGCAGCCCGCGCGGCCTCGAGCGCCTGCTGCAAATATTCTTCGGCCTCCGCCTCCCGTCCGGCCCATCTCGCCACGCGAGCACGGCGATCGAGCGCCCTGAAGCGACCGTCGTGATCCTCGGCTTCGACGACCGTTAACGCCTCGTCTGCAAGCTCGGCGGCCCGCCCGAGCTCGCCGTCCAGAGAGGCCGCGACTTCGGAGAGCGCCGTGAGGGCTCGGCTCTGAATGGCCCGGTCGCCCTCGGCCGCAGCCTGCTCGGCGAGGACGGTCATCTCGTCGCGTACGACCGGAAGATCTCCGATCTGCCACGCGGCGCGCGCGGCGAGAAAACGGCGCCCCAAGGTCGGCTCGAGCTCCACGGACCGGAGCAGGAGCTTGCGCGCCGAGAGGTTCGATTCAAGCGCGAGCGCGCGCTTGCCTGCAGATCCGAGTGCCTTCGCCGCGGTGCGGGCCAGCTCCTCGGGAGGACGTCCGTCGAGCTCGGCGTAGAGAAGGCACGCCTGGTCGAGGTGATAGGCACGGATCTCGAGCACTTCCTTGTCGGCCTTCTCACGGAGCCACTCCGCGAAGCGTGTGTGGTACTCCGCGCGCCCGGACTTCGACAGCCCGCCGTAGGCGACCTCACGGATAAGCACGTGCTTGAAGCGATACGCCGCCTCTCCGCCGATCGTCGATCGCTCTTCACGAGTGACGAGGTCGCGCAGGAGCAGGTCGTCGAGCAGGTCCTCGAGCTCGTCCGCGTCGTATTCCGGTGAGAGATGGTCGATCGCGCCTGCCCAGAAGGTGCGTCCGATCACCGAACCGCGCTGCAGCACGATCTTCGCGCCTGCGGGCAGTCTGTCGATCCTGGCGCTGATCATCGCCTGCAGCGAATCGGGAATCCTGTCGCCACCTTCGGATCCCTGCTCGACGAGCATCCGCACCGTCTCCTCCACGAACAGCGGATTGCCTTCGGCCTTGTCGAGGAGGCGACCTTTCACCTTGCCCGCAACCTGATGCTCCTCGAGCAGGGCGTCCGCGAGCGCTTCGCTGTCTTCGCGCCCGAGCGGTTCGAGCTCGATCGCGGTCGAGCGCACCCGCCCTCCTCCCCAGCCCGGTCGCACGTCGAGGAGCTCCGGCCTTGCGAGGCAGAGGATCAGCAACGCACGCTCGCGCACCCACTGCGCCAGATGGTCGATCAGTTCGAGCAGCGGCTCTTCGGCCCAGTGGATGTCCTCGAAGACCATGATCAGCGGCTGAACGTCGGCGAGCTCGTCGGCGAACTCGCGCGCCGCCCACGCGATCTCCGGCGCTCCACGCTGCCCCTCCACCGCTTCCATCACTCCGGACGCGAGGCCGAGGAGCTCGGCGATCGCCTCGTCGCCGCAGCACTCGATCAGCTTCTGCTTTGCCGTCTCCATCGGATCGTCGTCCGTGATTCCGGCGGCCGCCTTGACCATCTCGGCCAACGGCCAGTAGGTCACGCCCTCCCCGTACGGCAGCGCGCGGCCGGTGAGGATGGTCGTGCCCTCCACTCCCGCGAGGAATTCCCGGATCAAGCGGCTCTTGCCAACGCCCGGCTCCCCGTAGACGGTGAAGACATGCGGGCGCCGGTCGCGGATCGTGCGATCGAGCGTGTTCTCCAGCAGTTCGAGCTCCGATGTGCGGCCGACGAAGGGAACGGAAATCTTCGCGTGGGGCTGACCGTCGCGCGCCGCGAGTGCGCGGTACGCCGCGATTGGATTGCGGAAACCGCGCAGCTCGAGCGGCCCCGCCGCCTCGGCCTCGATGCGCCCGACCGTCAGCCGGTGTGCGGCCTCGCCCATGAGGATCTCTCCCGGTGCCGCAGCCTGTTGCAGGCGCGCGGCCACGTTCACCGCCTCACCCGTGGCGAAGGTCGAATCGGCCTCGTCGACCACAACCTCGCCGGCCTCGATGCCGACGCGCGCCTCGAGACCGAGTTCGCGGACGTGATCGAGAATCCCCAGACCGGCGCGGACAGCGCGGTCGGCGTCGTCCTCGTGCGCGCGCGGGATCCCGAAGGCAGCCATGACGGCGTCGCCTGCGAATTTCTCGACGGTGCCGCCGTGCGTTTCGATGCAGCGCTGGACGCCGTCGAAGAAGGTCGTCACCCTGCGGCGCGTGATCTCCGGATCCTGGCCGTCCAGCAGTTCCGTCGATCCGACGAGATCCGCGAACAAGACGGTGGCGAGCTTGCGCTCCATGCCCGAATTCTAGGGATGCGCACCGAGGTCACCGAGACGCAAATCCGAGTTGAAACGAGGGTCGAGCGCGGGAGGCGATCCGAGACCCCACTCGTTGTCCCTCGAGAGGTCTCGCGGACTCCCGTGATTTCGCAAATTGCATTCCTTTGTGCCTGGGGCACGTAACCACTCAGCGCTACCCGCCGTTCTCTCCACATCGTCGGGTCAGAAAGGTGGCACAGCGACACGTGCGTTGTGGAGAGACCGCTGCTGCAGAGGTTGGTTCCTGCCGGGCGGACCGGAAATGCGTGCCGCGACAACTAGCGACGCTCTTGTCGAGCCGGGGGAGGTGAGGCGGCGGGTCTTCTAGCCAGCGGCTTATCCGTTCGAGGCGATGGGCCACCGAACCCAAGTCGGCCTCGGGTCTTGCAAATCGTCGGAAGCACCTGATCGTAAAGGAGAGGCTGCGATGAGGAAGCTGCAATTCGTGCTTGCGGTTGTGTTCGGGAGCTTGATTCTGGGAGTGTGGGCGATTCCTGCCTATGGGGCCCCTACGCCGGTGACGTATCTGAACGCGAACTTTGGGCCGCCCAATGAGAGTGGGATTGCCTTCTACAGGTCGAGCGGAACGATCCAATTTCAAAGCGCGACGGCCAGTGTCACGGCAAAGGCAAAGAACTCGCAAGTGGAGTTCTCCGCGTATGCCAACAACGACCCGAACGAGACGAGCTCCGGCTTCAGCTCGTACGACGTCGGAACGGTGAACGCAGGGCCAGGGAGCATGAACGGGCTTTCGGTCAGCCCGAGGACCTTGCTGCTCAGCGGCTCCGCCCATTTCGCGATGAACCTGTGGTTCGACTCGAATCACGACGGCGAATACTTCGTTTGGGATCAGAACGAGTTCGCTGGCCTGGGCGGAGATGTCTACGGCATTGGCCCATCTGGCAATGGGCCGGTCAGCATCGATGCGAACACACCCCTGTTCCTGATTGGGCCGGGCGGTGCCGGCGGCTGCGACGGTTCCTATGCTGCGACTTTGGCCGCCATCAATGCCGGTCTCTGTCCCCTCACCATTCCGGCAAACACGAACGTCGCACGCTGGGTCGGAATCGACATCCCCGGCGGTATGCAGGGCAGCGGGAGCGCCGCGCTTTAGCGCGCCCGTTGAAGAACTCTCAGGGAGAGAGGGGACGGGATGACCCGTCCCCTCTCTGATCTCAACGTGGGAAGCCCAAGCGCGCCCGACCGTTGTTCACACCCCCAGTAGCATCCCGCAAGTGCTCGATCCCAAGGTCTTCAAGGCCTACGACATCCGCGCCATCTATCCCGACGAGCTCGATGAGGAGGGCGCCTACGCGATCGGCCGCGCGTACGTCGAGGAGTTCGAGCCTCGATCGATTGCGGTTGGACGCGACATGCGGCTCTCCTCGCCATCGATGGCGGAAGCGGTGACGCGAGGCGCGACGGACGCCGGGGCTGACGTCGTCGACATCGGGATGGTCGGGACCGAGATGCTCTATTTCGCCGTCGGCGAGCTCGACCTCGAGGGCGGAGTCATGGTGACCGCCTCGCACAACCCGAAGGAGTACACCGGCCTGAAGATTGTGCGCCGCGGTGCGCTTCCCGTCGGCGGCGACTCCGGCCTGCTGGACATCCGTGCGCGGGCCATGGCTCTCGAGGACGTGCCTCAGGGTCAGACCAGAGGACATGTCCGGGAGGAGGACATCTGGCCGCGCTGGGTCGACGCCGTCCTGTCCTTCATCGACGTGGAAGCCGTGAAGCCGCTTCGCGTTGTGATCGACGCCGGGAACGGCATGGCCGGCGTCATGCTTCCGCCTGTCCTCGAGCGCCTGCCGATCGATGCCGTCAGCTACTTCTTCGAGCCGGACGCGACCTTTCCGAACCACGAGCCGAACCCCCTGCTTCCCGAGAATCGCGAGTTCATCATCGGCAAGGTCCGCGCCGAACAGGCCGACCTGGGGGCCGCTTTCGATGGAGATGCGGATCGATGCTTCTTCGTCGACGACACGGGCGAGTTCGTCGCCGGCGACTTCGTCACCGCACTGCTCGCAGAGTCGATCCTCGAGAAGGAACCAGGCGCAAAGATCCTGTACGACGTCCGAGCGAGCTGGGCAGTGCCGCAGACGATCGAACACGCAGGCGGCGTCCCCCTCGTCAATCGCGTCGGCCATGCGTTCTTCAAGCACCGCATGCGTGAGGAAGGCGCCATCTTCGGAGGCGAGGTCTCGGGTCATTACTACTTCCAGAACTTCTCTCGTGCCGACTCCGGTGTCATTCCCTTCCTGCTCATGCTCGAGCTCATTTCGAAACGAGGCCGGAAGCTGTCGGAGCTGCTTGCTCCATATCGCGAGCGCTACTTCATCACTGGCGAGCTCAACACCCCCGTCGACGACATCGCGCTCAAGCTGCAGGAGCTGAAGGAGCGCTTCGGTCCCGAGGGCAAGGTCTCCCACCTCGACGGCCTCTCGGTGGACGCACAGGATTGGCATATGAACGTCCGGCCCTCCAACACCGAGCCGTTGCTGCGCCTGAATCTCGAGGCCGTCTCGCCCGACCTGATGGAGCGCAAGCGCGACGAGGTGCTCGGGGTGATCCGGAGCTGAGGCGACACGATGCCTGATTCCGACGCAGAGTTCGCCAACAACGGGCGTTGGACGGTCGCGCAGGCAAAGCCCGCGCGACCTCTCTGCGGCGCTGCCGAGTCAGCGCCTTGAAGGAGAAACCACCGTTCAAGTTCAGCGCGCAGACACGGGTCGGCTTCTCCGACACGGACGCGCAGGGAATCGTCTACTACGGCCGCTACCTCCCCTACTTCGACCTCGCGCGCGTCGAGTACCACCGTAACCTCGGTCTGCTCGGGATGGACATCGGCGACGAGGGGCAGGAGTTCGTCATGCGTGCTCTCACGATCGAGTACCTGGCGCCGGCCGTATTCGACGACCTGATCGAGGTCTACGTGCGAATGGCGCGGATCGGGCAAACGAGCGTCACCTACGAGCTCGCTGCGTACCGGGCACGAGACGGCGAGCTGATGGTGAGGGCGACCCAGACGCTCGTGCTCGTCGACCTCGAGGAGCGCAAGGCCGTACCGATCCCGGAGACCTACAAGGAAGCGGTTCGTGCCTTCGAGGGCGAGGCGCTCGAGACGTGAGCGCCTATGCGGCGCTCGGCGCGGCCGAGCGCATCATCGGCCGGGGCGGCGACGCGGACGACGTCCTCCGCGAGGTGGTCGAGGTTCTGCGTGCCGAAGGCGGGTTTCACTGGGCGGGCATCTCCTTTTTCGAGAAGGGAGCCTTCGTCCTCGGGCCGTCGAGTGGGGAGTCCGCCGGCAAGCCGGCGCGAGTGCCAATCTCCTACGATGGCAACGTCGTGGCGGAGCTCGGCGTCGTCGCACCGGCCTTGTCCGCCGAAGACCGCGCACTCCTCGAGCGAGTCGCAGAGGTGCTCGCACCGTATTGCCTCGTCGGCTGGGACACCGGCGGCGAAGCCTGGACGCCCTAGAGGCGCGAGGCACCGTGACCCAAAGCCGCAGCTAATCTCCGAGCGAAAGCGAAGCTTTCGCTCGGAGACAGACGCGCCGGCCGTCCGGCGACCGGCGCAGACGCCTCACCTGAGCGAAGCGAATCTCAAAGAGGCCGCGCGCCCGCCCGTTGTCCTCGGAACGGTCGGGCGCCGCAGCTTTGTTGCCCTCTCCCCCTAGGACTCTTTGTAGTCAGATTCGCGGCGCGCGCCATCCCTGGAACGAGGTACCTATCTCGTTCGAGTGATGATCCCTCCCAAGAGGGACTGCTCCTTCGCAGGACGTCAGCTGGGCGTCACGCGATATGCGTCGAAGACGGCTTCGATGTTCCGTAGTGCCGTCAGCAAGCCGCGCAGCTCCTTGACGTCCCCGACCTCCGCTACGTACCAGTTCCGTGCCATCTGGTCTTCGACGCTGCCGCCGTACGAGACGATGTTCGCGCCGTGTTCGGCGAACGTCCGGGCGACGTCCTCGAGGAGGCGCGGACGGTCCCATGATTCGACTGCGATCTGGACGCGGAAGCTCTGCGTTGCGCCGCCGTCCCAGCTCACGGGGGTGAAGCGCTCGGGCTGGCGGGCGAGCGCCTTGACATTCGGGCAGTCGCCCCTGTGGATCGTGATGCCTTTGCCGAGCGAGATGTAACCGACGATCTCGTCGCCCGGCACCGGCGTGCAGCACTTTGCGAGCCGCACGAGCACCTCTTCGACGCCGTGGACGTTGATGCCGTAGTTGTCGCTGTCGACGGCATGCTTCGCGCGCGGCGCCTTGAGCGGGACTGCTTCCTCCTCGGCGACCTGCTCCGTCTTGAGCCGCTGCAGGACCTTGTTGACGACCTGCTGCGGGCCGATCTTGCCCGAGCCGAGCGCAAGGTAGAAGTCCTCGGCCTTCTTGAAGTTCATGTCGCGGATCACCTCCGCGAGCACGGCCGATCCCGACAGCTTGCGGTAAGGAAGCTTTGCCGCCTTCAGCGACTGCTCGAGCGAGACACGCCCCTTCTGCTCCTGATCCTCACGCGTCTCGCGGGAGAACCACTGCCGGATCTTGTTACGCGCGCGCGAGGAGGCCGCCAGCGAGATCCAGTCTCGCGACGGGCCGCGGCCGGCCTTCGAGGTCAGGATCTCGACGAAGTCGCCGTTCTTCAGCCGGTAGTGCAGCGGAACGATGCGGCCGTTGATCTTGGCGCCGACCGTGCGATGGCCGACGTCCGTGTGCACGGCATACGCGAAGTCGATCGGAGTCGCGCCCGAGGGCAGGGTCTTCACCTCGCCCTTCGGCGTGAAAACGTAGACCTCGTCGTCGACGAGATCCGTCAGGAACGCGCGCTTGTACTCGCCGGGCTCGTCGATCGT
>JBBWZE010000085.1:0-2952 GCA_039648845.1 Actinomycetota bacterium
ACCTCGCCCTGCATCGAGCCGACCTACAAGAACCTGTTCGCGAAGTCGAACCTGTCGGGCGACTTCATCGTGCTCAACCCGTTCCTCGTCCGCGACCTCAAGGCGCTCGGGCTCTGGAACGCGCAACTGGCCGAGCAGCTCAAGGCGGTCGAGGGTGACGTCGCGCAGATCCCCTCGGTCCCGGCCGAGGTTCGCGAGCGTTACCGCACGGCCTTCCAGATCGAGCCCGAGTGGCTGATCGACGCCGCCGCCCGCCGCCAGAAGTGGATCGACCAGTCGCAGTCGCTGAACCTCTTCCTCGCCGCCCCGGACATGAAGGCCATGAGCCACATGTACCGGCGCGCCTGGCACGCGGGGCTCAAGACCACGTACTACCTGCGGACGCTCGGTGCCTCCACGATCGAGAAGACGACCGTCGCCGCCGAGGTGCCCGACGCCGTCGCCTGCTCGATCGAGGCCATGCGCAATGGGGAGGAATGCGAGGCCTGCCAGTAACTCGTTCAGCCGGATCTGCGGAGGAGAGGGCTGAAGGGGTCGGAGTAGCGTTCGAACGGCTTCGGGAAGTCCTCGATCGCGCGGGCGACATTGCCCTTTGTCAGAAGCGTGATCGGGGCATCGACCCGCGCCGGCAACCGCGCGCCGCGGGCCGCGGCCACGCACGCCTCGATGGCCATCTGTCCCATGACGTAGGGGTACTGGGAGACGTCGGCGCTGACGGACCCTTCCTCGATGTCGGCCAGCGCCTCGGCCGTGCCGTCGTGTCCGACAACCTTGATCCTGCCGTTCCTGCCGAGGCCGCGGAGGGCGTCGGAGATCCCCAGCGTCATGCTGTCGCTGACGGCGAAGAACCCGGAGAGACGCGGATACGCGCGGAGGATCCGGGCGGTCGCGATCTGGGCCTTCGTGCGGTTGTACTCGGCGTTGACCTGCGTGACCACTCGCACGCGCGAGCCGCGGATACCACTCTCGAAACCGCTCAACCGGATGCCGCTGTTGACGTTGGTGGCGATCCCGCCGAGGAGCGCCACGTCGCCTCCATCGGGAAGCAGCGCGGCCATCTCTTGGCCGGCGAGTGTTCCCGACTCGAAGTCGTCGGTCCCGATGTACGTCGCGAGGTGCACATCGGCGCGCTTTGCCGCCGCGGCGTCGAGTGGGCTGTCGACGTTGACGATCGGACGGGTGACGCCGCGGAGGGCGGCGACGAGGTTGGTCGACGTGATCGGGTTGACCACGTAGCAATCGTGACCCTCGGCCACCAGTGCCCGAAGCTGCGTGGCCTGCCCGGCGAACTCGGCGTTGCTCGTGACGGAGCGCACCGTGAGCTGCACCCCGAGTCGCGTCGCCTCGGACCTGACGCCTTCGTAGATCGCGACGAAGAACGGGTCCTCGAGGTAGTTGAGGGCCACGCCGACGCGGACGGGAGCGGGTTTCGCTTCGTCGGCGCGCAGGAGAGTGCGTTCGTCTCCAGCGGCGCATCCAGCAAGAAGAACCGCCGCGGCGATCGCAGTCACCATCGCCCAAGCCTTCATCTGCGACCTCTCGATCGAGCGATCACCTGACGGTACCGGGCTCGCAGCCCACGTTCAACGAAGACTTCCCCCAGCGATGGTGAAGGAGCACAATTGTCTCGGTGGGCCAGAAACGTGGGAGCGTGCCGCCGCGACAGATCGCACCGGTCGCGCTGGTTCTCGCGGTAACCGTCGCAGGGTTCTTCGGTGCGCGCATGCTCGGCGAGCGGGACGCCCGGCGCGAATCCGAGCACCGCGCCGAGGTCGCGGCCGCGGAGATCCGGGGACGCGTCGAGCAGGGCGCGTCGCTCGCCGACAGCCTGCGGCGGTTCATGGTCAGCGTCGCCGGGCCTGGGGCCACGAACGACCAGTTCGCGAACAACGCGTCGAGATGGCTGACCCCGGCCGGCTTCCCGGCCGCCGCGTGGGTGGAGCAGGTGCCCGCTTCGGAGCGTGCGGCGTACGAGCGGCGGATCGGCCAACCGATCGTGACCCAGGACCGGCAAGGCAGGATGGCGCCGGTCGCACCGCAGTCGTCCTATCTGCCGGCGACGCTCGTCTCGGGCATCCCTCCGATGTCGGTGCCCGGGACGGATCTCGCCGGCGAAGCGGGCTTCGCCGAGGCGCTGAGTCGCGCGAGCACCCTCTACGACGCGGGCGCAACGCCGCTGGCAACCCGACGCGACGGCACACGCGGGCTCTACCTCATACGGCTGGCTCCGCGGCTCGTCGGCGGTGTCGTCGAACCGGGGTTCGTGGTGGTGTTCGTCTCGGAGCTGTGGCTCCGCGCGGCGGCCGCGGACACCGCGGCAGTCCAGCTCACCACCGGCGAGGCTCCGGCTCAAGTCCCCGAGGGGGCGGCAACCGCGCGTGAGTCGTTCACGGAGGCGGGACAGCGCTTCGACGTCGTGGTCCCGGCGAGCTCCGTGCACGGCGCCGCGGCGGTCCTGCCTCCGATCATCGTCGTCACCGGCCTGCTGCTCGCCGCTCTCGCGGGCGCGCTCGGGGTCAACGCGGCACGGCGAGTCGCGGCGCAGGAGGAGCTCGACCGGATCTTCGTGCTGTCTCCCGATCTGATCGCGGTCGCCGACTTCGACGGCACCTTCAGGCGCGTCAATCCGGCCGTCGAGCAGATTCTCGGCTACACGGAGGAAGAGTTCCTCTCACGCCCGTACCTCGAGTTCGTCCATCCTGACGACCGCGTGCGGACGGCAACCAAGGCGGTCGCGATCGCCGAGGGCACGACGGCGCTGTCGTTCGAGAACCGTTACCTGGGCAAGGACGGCTCCTACCGGGTGCTCGAGTGGACGGCCACGCCCGTCGTCGAGCAGAGCGTCATGTATGCGCTCGCGCGCGACGTGACCGAGCGTCACCAGACCCAGGCCGAGCTGGCACGGCTCGCCGGCGAGCAGGCGGCGCTTCGGCGCGTCGCGACGCTGGTCGC
>JBBWZE010000113.1:0-2637 GCA_039648845.1 Actinomycetota bacterium
GGCTCCGTCCCAGCCGACGCCGACCGCGCCCGGGCCGTACTGGGCCCAGATCTCGTCGTCGATCTTGGCGATGTGATGAAGCGCGAACCGCGTCCGCCCGTCGGCCTCGGGCGTGAGCCGGAGTTCGATCCACGAGGTCGCGCCGCCGAACTCCCACGTCGCGTTGAAAGAGCGGGGCGGCTCGCATTGCTCGATCGCGCCGGACGCGTTGCCTTCGATGTCAAAGCGGCCGCCCAGCCTGAGGTCGCCGGAGACCGGGAGGAACCAGCGCGGGATGCGCTCGGGGTTGGTGCACGCATCCCACAGGTCCTCGAGCGCCGTGTCGTAGACGCGCGAGACGGTGACGGTGCGGGCCTCACCGGCCTCGAGCGTTCTGGCTCCGACCTGGCGGTCGACGCTGTTGATCTGCTGGGTGACGTCGATCATGGGCTGCTCCTCTCGTCGTGCAGCCGGCGCTGTCGGCGGCCGCGGGCGATCTCGGTTTCGAGCGCGTCCAGGTGCGGGGTCCAGAACGCGCGGAAGTGGTTGAGCCAGTCGTCGACGTCGCGGAGCGGGTCGGCGTTGACCGCGTACAGCCTTCGCGCGCCCTCGGGGCGGACGGTCGCGAACCCGGCCTCGCGCAGAACGCGTAGGTGCTGCGAGACGGCGGGCTGGGTGATTCCGAACTCTTCGCGAATCGTCTCGGTGATCGTGCCTGAAGTCTGCTCGCCGGTGGAGAGCAGTTCGAGCACGCGCCTGCGGACCGGATCGCCGAGGACGTCGAACGCGTGCACGGGGCGATCGTATCAGGAAGCGCTTATATAAGCCATGCGTGATAACGGAACGGAAAAGTCGCCGATCCGTGACGTCTCTGTGTTGTTCCGTTCACCAAGCTGGCCCAGGCTTCCAGGGGTGATGAACAACCAGTTCCTGACAGGACCTAGTTGTTCATCACCCCACGGTCTCACCACGACTTCGGCGCTTCGCTTGGACGGGCTCAGCACGAGCGCGATCAGCAAACGCGTCGCTCGCGGAGCCCTGCACCGCAGGTATCCGGGCGTGTACTCGTACGGCCCTGGCCAACTCTCGTCCGATGCAGCCGCCATGGCCGCGGTGCTCGCGGCCGGGCCCGGTGCGGTCCTGAATCACTTGTCAGCCGCACCGCTCTTTCGCACCTCACGCTTCCAGGCTCCGATCCCCCACGTGCTCGTGCCTCGTCGCCATCGACCGATCGAGGGAATCGTGATCCATCACTGCCTCGGGCTCGATCCGCGTGACGTGACGGTGTTCAGGGGCATTCCGGTGACGACCGTGGCACGGATGCTCGTGGACCTCAGCGACGTGCTGACCAAGTTCCAGCTCGCGAACGTCATCTATGAGGCGGCGTTCAGGAAGCGCTTCGACCTCGGGGCCACGAGACGAGCGATGCAACGTGCCAACGGCCGTCACAACCTGCACGTCCTCGATGCCGCCATCGATCTGTACCTCAGCGGCAGCGCGGGGACCAGGAGTCGCCTGGAGGACACCTTCCTCTCCCTGCTGCAGTTCGCTGGCGTCACCGAGCCGCTCGTGAACACGCACCTCGAAGGCGAGGAGGTCGACTGCCAGTGGCCACAGAGCATGCTCGTGGTCGAGGTCGACGGCCCCGGCCACGAGCGACCGGCCGCCAAGCAAAACGACGCGCGCAAGGACCGCAAGCTCAGAGCTGCCGGCTACACCGTCCTGCGCTTCACGGACATCGAGATCGAGCGACGTCCGGAGGAGGTCCTAGCCCGCCTGCTCCGCTGCCTCTAGCCACTCCAGCTCGAGATTCTCCTGCTCGGCGGCGTTCTCCGCCAGAGCGGCCTGGAGCACGCGCAACCGGACATGGTCGGTGGCCGCACCGGCCATCTCCTCGTGCAGTGCGGTCTCGCGTTCCTTGAGCTTTTCGAGCGCGCGTTCGAGGCGCGCGACCTCCTTGCGCGCCGCGCGGACGACGGCTTGGTTCGGGACCGCCTTCGCCGCCGGCTTGGAAACGAAGACCTCGTCCGGTCGCCGCAGCTCGAGGTACTGCTCGATCCCGCCGGGGAGGTGGCGGATCTTGCCGTCGCCGGTGAGCGCGTAGACGTTGTCGCAGACGCGCTCGACGAAGTAGCGGTCGTGGCTGACGACGACCAGCGTTCCGGGCCAGCTGTCCAGCAGATCCTCCAGCGCGGTCAGGGTGTCGATGTCCAGGTCGTTGGTCGGCTCGTCGAGCAGGAGCACGTTCGGCTCGCCCATCAGCAGGCGCATCAGCTGCAGCCGCCGGCGCTCACCGCCGGACAGATCGCGCACCAGCGTGCGGCCCTTCTCGCCGCCGAAGCCGAAGCGCTCGCAGAGCATCCCGGCCGTCAGCTCGCGGCCGTCGCCCAGCACCGCGCGCCCGCGGATCTCCTCGACCGCTTCGAGCACGCGCAGGTGGCCGGGGATCTCGGCCGTGTCCTGGGAGAGGAACGCGAGCTTGACCGTCCCGCCGCGCTCGACGACGCCCGTGGCCGGCTCGAGCTCGCCCGCCAGGAGCTTCATCAGCGACGTCTTGCCCGAGCCGTTGACGCCCACGATCGCCATCCGGTCGCCGGGGCCGAGGCGCCAGGTTGCGTCGCGCAGCAGCTTCTTCTCGCCGTAGGCGATCGAGACGTG
>JBBWZE010000122.1:0-18043 GCA_039648845.1 Actinomycetota bacterium
CCGTCATGATCAGGCCGGTTCCGAGCGGCTTCGTCAGGAAGAGTGCATCGCCAGGTTTCGCACCGTTCTTCGGCCAGATCCCATCGGGACGAACTGTGCCCACGACGGCGAGCCCGTACTTGGGCTCGGCATCGCGAATCGTGTGACCGCCTGCCAGCAGTCCGCCGGCGGCACGCACTTGCGCGTCCGCGGCGGCGAAGATCTCCGCGAGCATCTCGATCGGCAGCTCCTCGGGGAAGGCAGCGATCGACAGAGCAAGCAAGGGCGTGCCACCCATCGCGAAGACGTCGTTGAGCGCATTCGTCGCCGCGATCGCACCGTAGTCGCCTGGATCGTCCACCACCGGCGGGAAGAAATCGAGCGTGAAGATCAGAGCCCGCTCGTCGTCCAGCCGGTAGACCGCCGCATCGTCGGCGGGGGCCAGTCCAACGAGCAGGTTCTCGGCCTCTGCAGGGACGAAGCCGGCGAGCAGCTGCTCGAGACGAGCCGCCGAATACTTCGCGGCGCAGCCTCCGCACGAGGCGAGGTCTGTCAGCTTGACGCGCCCGGTGTCGATGTCCAAGAAGCCCTCCCAGGGTGGAACCGCGAAATGTAGGGATCTGTGAGCCTTTCGTCTACAGACTGCCGTCGGCTCACCGTTGTTACGACCCGAGGACCGGTTCTATTCCCGCCTGCCAAAAGAGAAAAGGCCACGGAGGAACCATGCGGTTCCCCCGTGGCTTTCAGGGGAGAGGAGGAGCCTTTCGGTTCCCCCGCCGCCCAATTCGGCACCGTCGGCGTCGACCCTGCCGACTTGGGAAGATTGCTCCGTGAACAAGGCGGCCCTCGTCACAGGAGGCTCTTCAGGTATCGGCTTGGCGATCGCGGGCATGCTGCGCGAGAACGGCTTCGCCCTCACCCTCGCAGCCAGGACCCCAGCGAAGGTCGAGGAGGCGGCCGAAACGCTCGGTGCATATGCCCTCACAGCGGACGTGGCGAAGGCGGAGGACTGCCGTCGCCTGGTCGAAGACCATCGCGCCCGGCACGGGCGTCTCGACGTGCTCGTAAACTCCGCCGGCGTTGGGATCGCCGGGCCTGTCGACGAGCTCGAGACCAAGCACATCGACCTGCAGTTGGACGTCAACCTGCGCGGGACGATCCTGGTGACCGCCGCGGCACTGCCGATGCTGCGCGAGAGCCACGGCCTGATCGTGAACCTCGCCTCGATCGCGGGCACGAGCCCTTCCTCACATCTGCCGGTCTACGGCGCGGCGAAGGCCGGCGTGATCAACTTCACCACCGCCCTCAACAGAGGCGAGGAAAAGCACGGCGTGCGCGCGACTGCGTTGAGCCCTGGCTTCGTCGACACGCCCATGACGTCTTGGGCCCCGGTCCCGCCCGAGCAGATGATCCGTCCCGAAGATTGCGCCGAGGTCGTGCGGGCGCTATTACAGCTCAGCCCTCATGCGCGGCTGCCGAACGTCGTGATCGAGCGAGTCAGCACCGAAGAGTCCGTCTTCGGGGCGTAGCGGTCCCCGCTACAGCTCGCCCGGCGTCCGGATGATCTTCCAGAGCATGTAGACGCCGAGCGCGAACGCGCAGCAGAACCCACCGAAGGCCAACCAGCGAAGGTCGTGCACACGCGCCAGCAAGGCGGACGAGACAAGGAGTGCCGCGACGATCACGGCCCCGCCGATGCGGTTGGCCACCGAGCGCATGACCGTCTCGAGCGGCTCGAGGTCCGTCGGAACGATGCCCACCTTGAACGTGCCGGTCTCCAGCCTGTTGACGAGCTGGCCCACTCGGCGCGGCATACGGCCGAGCGGCTCGAGCTGCGTGTACAGCCATGAGAAGAGCTGGTTCGGCTCGAGCCGCCTTTCGGTCTCGGCGAGCATCACCTCGAGCGAGTCCTCCTCCATCAGCGCGACCGGGTCGAGCTCCGGATAGAGCACGCGCGCAATCGAGTCGGCCTGCGCGAGCGTTTTGCCCACGAGCGCGAACGTCGTCGGCAATGCAACGGCGTGTTGAAAGGAGATCCGCTGCAGATCGGCGAGCGCCTCGCCGGCACGAATCTTCGCGAGCGGGCGGCCGTGATAGCGCGGCAGCTTGCGCCTGATCTCCTGCAGGAACCCCGGCTCGTCGGAGCCGAAGCTCGTGCGCGAGAGGCCGATGATCAGGTCGGCGACGTCGTCGGCGTGGTTCTGGGACACGGCCAGGAGCAGCAGGGCGAGGTTGCGGCGGGTGTCGTCGTCGAGGCGGCCGAGCAAACCGAAGTCCACGAGCGCAAGGCGTCCCTCCGTCGTGAGCAGGACGTTGCCGCGATGCGGATCTGCGTGATACACGCCTTCGACCGTCACCTGATACACGTAGGCCCGGAAGAACTGGCGTGCGAGCTCCTCGGCACGCTCCTGAGCCAGCCCGTGATCGGGTTCGACCTTTCGCCCGTGGATGCGCTCCAGCACGAGCACCCGCTCGGTCACGTACGGGCGAATCACCTCAGGGACGACGAGATCGTCGTAACGGCCGAGGATGCGGCCGATTATCTCGGTGTTGTTCGCCTCCTCGACGAAGTCGAGCTCGTTGCGCAGGTGCGACTCGAGCTCATCGGCGAGCGCACGGGCCTGCAGCAGCTGCGCCCGCTCGGATCGCCGCTCGAGCAGCTCGGCGGTCGAACGAAGGAGTGCGAGGTCGAGCTCGATCTTCTCCTCGATCCCCGGCCGGCGCACTTTGACGATCACCTCGCGTCCACTGCTCAGCAGCGCGGGATGCACCTGCGCGATCGACGCGGTCGCCAGCGGCTCGGGATCGATGCTGGCGAAGACGTCGCCGGGAAGCTCCTCCGCAATCACGCGCTGAATCTCCCGAAACGGCACCGGAGGCACCTGGTCGACGAGCTGCTCCAGCTCTTCGATGTAGACGTCTGGAAGCAGATCGGGTCGAGACGAGAGGAGCTGTCCGAGCTTGATGTACGTCGTGCCGAGCTCCTCGAGAGCCCGACGGAACTCTTCGGCGCCTTCCCGCGTCGCCGGGCGGCTACCCCAGACGCCGAGCTCCCGGAGCACGCGCAGCAGCCCCGTTCTCTTGGCGACACGTCCAACGTAGAGCGCGCGTTTGAAGCGCTCGGTTCTGACGCCCATCAGGGCGATATCTCCCGCCGTTTAGGCTTGGAAACGCGTCGGCTTCACGCGTTGCCGCGCAAGAAAGCGGTCGACCGCTTCCCGGTGAACGCGGAGCACGCGGCCGACACGCACCGCATCCAGTCTCCCGTCGTGGATCAGCCGCCGGATCGTCTCGGGGTGCACACCGAGTTGATCCGCAACCTCGCGAACGCTGACGAGCCCGGGTCCTTCGCCTGGTGTCGGCACGATGGTGGCCCAAGCCTTGCACGTTCTTCGATCTCGCGCTTCAGCCGTCCGAACTGGCCGTCGAGGTGGGTCGATGCCACGGGGCGCTGGGCGCGCTTCGCTCCGAACGGCTCGTCGTAGAGCAACAGCCTGCCGCCCAAGCCGTCAGCGCAAGGGCGACGAGCAAAGCGCGCACACGTCCGCTCTAGATCTCTGCGCCGTCGTGCGGCCCGTCAGGCAGCAGGCTCAGCGCCGGCAGCAGGGCTGTCACGATGAGGATCGCGAAGACCGCAAAATAGATCAGGCGAGCTTTGGACACGGTGGTCACCTCCTTTCGAGAGCTGGCTTAGAAGCGGACGTCTTGCAGAGCGTCGGCCGCCTGGCGATAGAGCCGCGAAGCGGCCCGATCGTCGCCGCGCCGCGCAGCGAGATCGCCCTGGGCGACCCACGCCGACGCGCGATGACTTCCTGAAGAAAGCTGGTCGTATGCACGCTCGCCGGCCTGGAGCGCCTCATCGGCCTCGTCGAGCCGGCCCTGCTCGAGCAAGGCGCGACCCAATACGACCTGGGCGTTGCCGATCTCGGCAATCTCGTCGACCCGTTCGCCGAGCAACTCGAGCGCATACCGCGCCTGCTCCTCGGCCCGCTTGACCTCGCCGGTGCGGAGGTGGACCTGGGCGATGCCGTTGACCGCGTGTGCGGCTTCGGCGTCGTTTCCCACTTCGAGGGCGATGCCTACCGCGTCCTTGAGGAAATCCACGGCCTCTTCGGGATGGCCGAGGAGGAAGTTGATCCCGCCGAGGTTGTTCAGCAGGCGGCCCAGATTCCCGCGGTCCGAGAGCTCCTCATACGCGGCCTTGGCACGCTCGGCATAGGAGCGCGCCAGGACCCAGTGACCCTCGCGATCAGCGATGATCGACGCCTGGAAGTAGACGTCCGCGGCCGTGCGCTTGTCGTTCAGGCCCTCGGCCAGCTCGAGCGCGCGTTCGACGTCCTCGCGCGCAGCCTCCAGGTCGCGGCGCCGGCGATAACAGCGAGAGCGCCAGGCCAGGATGTTTGAGCGCAGCTGATCGGACGGAATCTCCGAGCGCTCGGCGACCTTGAGCGCCTCGTCGAACAGCCCGATCGACGTCTGGATGCTGTTGAGCTTGTAGCGGGCGACGCCGAGCCGGAAGAGCACGTCGGCGCGCTCGACGTCGGAGAAGGATGTTCCCTCGCTGAGTGCGCGGGCCCGTTCTAGGAGTGCGATCGCCTCGCGGACGTCGCCCGCGCGCATCCGGACGGTCGCTTCACCGGAGAGCGCCCTCGCCTCGAGCTCTGGCATGCCGGTGGCGAGCACGGCAGCGCGAATGCTCTCGAACTCCTCGAGCGCCTCGTCGTTGCGGCGCGCCTCGAGCAGCGCTCCCGCCCGAGTAAGCGCTGCATCGACACGTCCGCGCTCGTCGGCCGAGACACCGTTGGCGAGAAAGCCTGGATCCACTCCGAGGCGCTGCGCGAGCCAGTCGATCGTCTCGCGCGTGGGCCGGGTCTTGCCGCGTTCGATCTGACTGACGTACTCCTTGGAGAACCGGTCGCCCGCCAGATCGGTCTGGGTCATTCCGGAGGTCACCCTGAGCTGGCGCAGCCGCTCGCCGAGTCTCAGCCCGGCTTGAGCGGCGGAGACCCGCTGTTGCTGACGGATGGCGGTCGGGTCAGACACGTACGGGTAGTAGACGACATACTTCACCCAACTTCAACCTGTCCTTTTCGACATCCCCCGAAAAGGTCATGTCCAGGCCGGAAACAAGTCAAGTAAGCCTAATACAAATCACTTGACCGAGCTACTTGACATGCCCCGAGAAGCCTCCTAAAGTGAGCCCATCTTGCATCCGAGCCAGACGCCAGGGTCGGCTGCAGGAGGCACTTCACCAGGTGGGATCCGAAAGGGGCGTGGCTGGGCCGCAGAGCCAGGTTCCGGGGAGACTGCCACACAGGGCGGAGTCGCCTAGCAGGAATCGACCCCCGGAGCCGCAGCCGGGGGTCTTCCTCTTTTCAGGGCTCGTTGGCCAAGGCGCCGACGACCGATTCCGGGGCGCCCTCGCGGCGGGGCAGCTGGCGAACCGTGAGCACCGAGATGATCGCGCCGACGAGGACGAGTGCGGCGCCGAGATGAACTGCCCGGTGATAGCCGCCCACGAACTCGCTTTGCCAGAGTGGATTCGTCGGCTGGACGCTGACGCGCGTGGCCACGAGGGCGCCCATGATCGCAATACCGAGCGAGCCGCCGACCTGGCGCATGCTGTTGATCACGGCGGAGCCCACGCCCGCCTTCGCAACAGGAACGGATCCCATGGCCGCGGCCGTCGTCGGTGCCATGGTGACCGCCATGCCGACGCCGCCCACGAGTAGGCCGGGAAGGATGTTCCAGAAGGACGAGTTGGCATCGAGAGTCCCGAAGAGAAGGAGCGAGACCGCGAGCAGGGTCATACCGGCCCCCATGAGCCAACGCGCGCCGATCCGGTCGGAGAATCTGCCTGCGACCGGAGCCACGAGGATGATCAGGACGGTCATCGGCAAGAACGTCGCGCCGGTCTCGATCGCGCTATAGCCGAGGACGCGCTGCAGCAGGAGCGAGTTGTAGAAGAAGATCCCGAACATCGCGAGACCGACGAGCAGCATCGCGGCGTTGGCGCCGGCAAACGTCGGGTTCCGGAACAACGACATGTCGAGCATCGGCAGGCGCTGATGCAGCTCCAGCAGCACGAAAGCGGCCAGCGCCACCGCTGCGATCGCGAACAGCGTCAGGACACGCGTCGACGTCCACGCGTTGCTGTTCGTCTCGATCAACCCGTACGTCAGGGCGAAGAGGCCGATGGCGGACGTGGTCAGCCCGGGTAAGTCGAGTTTCTGCTCCCGGGAGGTGTCCTTCGTCTCGTCGATGAAGAGCCTCGCAGCGAGCACGCCGAGCACGCCGACAGGAATGTTGATGAAGAAGATCCAGCTCCAGCTCACCTTCTCCGTCAGCAGGCCGCCGACGATGGGGCCGATTGCGAGCGCAAGTGCGGAGACCCCGGCCCAGATGCCGATCGCGGTCCCTCGCTGGCGCGGCGGGAAGGTGGCGGTGATGATCGAGAGCGTCGCCGGGTTCATCAACGCAGCGCCTATGCCCTGCACCGTGCGCGCAGCGATGAGTGACCCCGCCCCGCCCGCAAGGCCGCACCACAGTGACGCGCCGGTGAAGATCACCAGGCCCGCGATGAAGATCGCGCGGCGCCCGAGCAGGTCGGCGAGCTTCCCGCCGGTGAGGAGCAGCACTCCGAACGTGAGGGCGTAGGCGTTCACGACCCACTCGAGCTCCGAGATGCCGATCCCTAGGTCCTGCTGGATCGACGGTAGTGCAACGTTCACGACCGTGTTGTCGAGCATGATCATGAACAGCCCCACCGCGACCGCAACCAGGGTCCACCACTTGCGGTTCTCCGGCGTGAACAGCCGAGCGCGCATCCCGAAAGGTTAGAGCAACTACACCCGCCCAACGTCGTAGGGCTACCCGTACGCTTCGCGCGTGTCCGAGTTCATCTGGAGCCCGACCCCGGAGGAGGTCGAGAGCGCGAATGTGACGAGGCTCGCGCGCTGCCTCGGCGTCGAGCGCTATCAGGATCTCCACCGCATTTCGGTCGACGACCCAGAGCGCTTCTGGCCCGCCGTGGTCGAGGATCTCGGGCTCGAGTTCTCCGAGCCGTGGGAAAAGGTCGTGGACACGTCTCGGGGCAACGAGTGGGCCACGTGGTTCACCGGCGGCAAGCTGAATCTCGCCTGGAACTGCGTGCACAGGTGGGCGGCGGGCGAGCTCGCCGAGCAGGAGGCCGCCGTCTGGCAAGGAGAGGACGGAACCCGGCTCTCCCTGAGCTGGCGCGAGCTCTCGGAGGAGGTCTTCCGGCTCGCCGAAGGACTTGCCTCGATCGGCGTAGGCGAGGGCGACGCGGTCGGGATCTTCCTGCCCATGTCGCCTCAGGTGGCCATTGCGTCGCACGCCTGCGCGCATCTCGGGGCCGTTCAGGTCCCGATCTTCTCCGGCTTCGCGCCGCCGGCGATCGCTGCGCGGCTCGCGGACGCCAAAGCGAAGGCGCTGATCACGGCCGACGGGTCACTTCGCCGCGGGCAAACGGTGCCGATGAAAGAGATCGCCGACGAGGCGCTCCGATCCGCGGCGACGGTCACGCACACGATCGTCTGGCGGCGGCTCGGCCTCGAGAACGTGCCGATGACCCTCGGGCGTGACCGCTACTGGGACGATCTCGTCGAGAACACGTCCGGGGATCTGACCCCGAGAGAGGTCGATTCGGAACATCCCTACCTGCTCGCATACACGTCCGGCACGACTGGCAAGCCGAAAGGGGCGTTGCACGTCCACGGAGGCTTCCTCGTCTCGATCGCGCGCGAGGTCGCGTACCAGACCAACGTCAAGCCCGGCGACCGCATCCACTTCGCAACGGACATGGGTTGGATCATGGGCCCGTGGACAGTGGTCGGCGGCGGCGCGTGCGGAGCGACGGTCGTGTACGCCGAGGGCGCACCGGACTTTCCGGCCGACCGGATCTGGAAGCTGATCGAGTCCGAGCGCGTGACGATGCTCGGTGTCTCCCCGACACTGGTTCGGGCGCTGATCCCCAAGGGCGACCCGGACACGGACATGTCCACCTTGAAGGCGATCTGCACGACGGGCGAACCGTGGAACCGCGATCCGTACCACTGGCTCTTCGAGAAAGTCGGCGGCGGCAACACGCCGATCGTCAACTGTTCCGGCGGCACCGAGGTCGGCGCATGCTTCCTCGCGACCTGCTTGACCGAGCCGATCAAGCCGGTCGCGCTCGGCTTCCCGGCGCTAGGTCAGGACATGGATGTGTTCGGACCGGACGGTACGCCGTTGCGCGGCGAGGTCGGCGAGCTCGTGTGCAAACGGCCCTGGCCCGGAATGACGCGCGGCGTCTGGGGCGACCGGGAGCGTTATCTCGATGCGTACTGGCGGCGCTTTCCGGGAGTCTGGACGCACGGGGACTGGGCGTCGATCGACGACGACGGCTACTGGTTCCTGCACGGACGCTCGGACGACACCCTTAACATCGCCGGCAAGCGGATCGGTCCAGCGGAGCTCGAGTCTGCCGCAGTCGCGCACAGCGCGGTCGCGGAAGCCGCCGCAATCGGCGTTCCGCACGAGGTAAAAGGCGAGGTTGCATGGATCTTCTGCGTGCTCAAGCCGGGGAACGAGGCCACCTCCGCGCAGGCGCTCGAGATCTCGGCTGCAGTCACGGACGAGCTCGGCAAGGCCTTCAAGCCGGAACGGATCGTCTTCGTCTCGGCGCTCCCGAAGACGCGCAGCGCCAAGATCGTCCGGCGGGCGGTCCGGGCCCGAGTCCTCGGCAAGGAGCCGGGTGACCTCTCCTCACTGGAGAATCCGGAAGCCCTGGACGAAATCGCCGAGGCATCCGCTCGACCCTGATTCCGTTTCTCGGCGCATACGTTTCTCGGCGCATACGCATACGAAAAACGAACCTGAATGTAAATTTCGCAGGAGGAAGGCGCAGGATCCGTCCAGAACGGGCATTAGGTTGGACGACCGGGCATGGTGATTCCCGTCACCCTCACCGCGTTCGTACTCGGCTTGGCCGCACCGTCGGGAGCCGTTCCTCACGCCTCCGATTCCGCAGCCCTGGCAGCCGTTGCGTCGGCATGCGCAGGAGCAACCAGCGCCGGCGGCGATCAGCACTCACGCCTCGAGGCGATGTACTGCGGCATCAACGTCGTGCGGCGCGCGTACGGGCTCGGGTTCGTCAGAGGCAGCGTCCCGCTGAACCGCTCCTCGGTGATGAAGGCCGATGCGGTGCGTCGATGCGGCTTCTCGCACACGCCCTGCGGGATGTCGTTCTCTCGCACCTTCAAGCAGGCGGGCTACCTTCCGGCCCGCGCGTTCGGCGAGAACCTCGCGTGGGGACAGGGAGAGTTCGGCTCCCCGCTGCACACGCTCCAACTCTGGCTCAACTCCCCGCCCCACCGCGAGAACGTGATGGCACGCCGATGGCGGGACCTCGGAATCGCGTTCGAGCGCGGGCGCATGTTCGGCCGCGACGGCGTCGCACTCTGGGTGATGCAGTTCGGACGACGCCAGTGAAGCCGCGCAGTTTTCGACTGAGAGGCGCAAACAGCTAAACTGAGCCTGTGCGGCTCGCACTGGCCCAGATCAACCCGGTCGTCGGCGATCTCGAGGGAAACCGCGCGCTGATCCTCGACCGGCTTGCCGAGGCAAAGGGCAATTCCGCCGACCTAGTCGTCTTCCCGGAGTTGGCGGTGACTGGCTATCCACCCGAGGACCTCCTGCTCCGACCCGGTTTCATCCGTGCCGCCGAGGAGTCGGTGGAGAAGATCGCGCGCGAGGCAAGAGGTGCGACGGTCCTCGTGGGCGCGCCCCACTTCGACCGCGACCTCTTCAACGCCTGTTACGTCTGTTCCGCCGGCGAGATCAAGGCGGTGTACCGCAAGCGTTTCTTGCCGAACTACGGCGTCTTCGACGAAGACCGCTACTTCGCGCCGGGTCGTGACCTGATTCTGCTCGAGCACGGCAAGACGCTCATCGGCCCGACTGTCTGCGAAGACATGTGGCAGCCGGGGCCGCCCGCGACCGATCTCGCATTGGCCGGCGCAGAACTGCTCGTCAACATCTCGGCATCGCCGTTCTACGTCGGCCGCCCCGACGAGCGCGAGGAGATGTTCGTGACGCGCGCGCGAGACAACTCGTGCTTCGTCGCGTTCTGCAACTCGGTCGGCGGGCAGGACGAGCTGATCTTCGACGGCCACTCGTGCGTGCTCGACGACGAGGGGAACGTGCTGGCGCGCGCACCTGGTTTTGAGGAAGCCCTCCTCGTCGTCGACATCGAACCGCAGGAAGTGATTGGCCGCCGTCTGAGTGACGTGCGCCGGCGCGCCCTCGCACGCGAGCGCGAGCAGATCCCGCCCGTCGAGATCATCCACATCGGCTCGCCGGGGCGGTCGAGCAACGGCAGCAAGGCCGTCGGCCAGATCGTTCCGTTCGTCGACGAGATCGAGCAGATGCGGCGGGCGCTCGAGCTCGGGCTAGGAGACTATGTCGGCAAAAACGGGTTCCGCGAGGTGCTCGTGGGCGTTTCGGGAGGGATCGACTCCGCCGTGACGGCGACCCTGGCGGCGGAGACGCTCGGACCCGAGAGCGTGCACTGCGTCTCGATGCCCTCGCGCTACTCCTCGGAGAGCACGCGCACGGACGCACGCCGACTTGCCGAGAGCCTCGGCTGTCCGTTCATGGAGATCCCGATCGACAGGATCGTCGACGCGTTCGGGGAGGCGCTCGAGGACGCCTTCGCCGGGACCGAGCCCGGCCTTGCGGAGGAGAACATCCAGGCGCGGGCTCGCGGCGTCCTCCTGATGGCGCTGTCGAACAAGTTCGGCTGGATGCTCGTCGCGACCGGCAACAAGTCGGAGCTCTCGGTCGGTTACGCAACGCTCTACGGGGACATGGCGGGCGGCTTCGCCCTCCTGAAGGACGTCTACAAGACGGACGTGTTCCACCTCGCGGGTTATCTCAACGAGCGAGCAGGGCGTGAGCTGATTCCGCAGAGCATCATCGAACGTGCGCCGAGCGCCGAGCTGCGCGACGACCAGCTCGACGAGGACTCACTGCCGCCGTACCCGAAGCTCGACGAAGTGCTCGAGCAGTACGTGGAGCACGACCGCACGCTGGAAGAGCTATCGAGTGACGGCTTCGACCGCGACGTCGTCGAACGAGCCGTCTCGATGGTCGACCGTGCGGAGTACAAACGGCGTCAGGCTCCACCAGGAGTGAAGCTGCGGCCGAAGGCCTTCGGCCGTGACCGCAGGACACCGATTACGAACCGCTGGCGCGGCTGAGCTCCGCGAACCAGCGCAGGCGTTCTTCCCAAGGAACCGCGGCATTCGCCGGCGATGTGGACGGCAGGACGAACAACCGCGTCTCGCCCAGGCGGCGCTCCTGCATCCCGAATTCAGGGCGGGCTCCGAACACGCCGCGGTATGCCTCTTTGCCGACGAAGCCGATCCAGGCGGGCTTCAGCTCTTCCGCGATTCGCCCGAGTCGATCCGCGGCGCCGGCGAAGTCAGCCTTGCGCAGATCTCCCGAACCCGGCGTGGTCCGCGCCGCAGCGTTCGTCACGCCGATCCGGTAGGTCAGGAGCTCGAACTGCTCCGCGGGCTCGAGTAGTCGTGGGGTGAATCCCACAGCATGCAGCAAGCGCCAGAAATCGTTGCGGGGATTTGCGAAGTGCGCCTGCGCCGCCGCCGAGACGCGACCGGGATTGATGCCGCAGAAGAGCACCCGTAGGCCGGGCGCCAGGACATCCGGGATTGCCGAATCAGGCTGCTTCGGGCTCGGCCAGCTCGAGCGGGTCACGAGCGTCGAGGAATTCCTCGAACCGCACGCGGAGCGCTTCGCCTTCCAGACCCAGCTCCTTGCGCGCGCGACGCGGCTCGAGCCTCACGATTCGCACCGAGTCGTCCCAGCCGCCGTAACACCTGGCGTAGCACTCAGCCTCGCTGAGTGGACGCAGACGTCGCATGGCCACACACTACGCCGCGCCCCGGACGGTTCCTGCCACGCTGGCAGGATAGGAGCATGGGCGTCGGGGCGAAGGAATTCCGTTACACGCTCGAACAGGACCGCACCGGCCGACTGACTGCCGACGGCGGCTCTCCGCTCGACCTCGCCACCGCCTGGACTCCTGAGCATCTCGTCCTCGCCGGCCTCGTTCGCTGCACGTTGAAGAGCCTCCACTTCCACGCCACACCGCTCGGGATCGACTTCGTCGCGAACGCGTCGGCGTCGGCAATGGTGACCCGTCGGCCCCGGGACGGACGTTACGCCTTCGTCGAAATCGACGTGGTGCTCGAGCTGGAGCTCGAGCCGACACCGCCGGGCGAGGGGCTCGCGGCGCTGATCGCGAAGGCGGAGCGGGACTGCTTCGTCGGGGCATCGCTCAACCCCTCTCCTCGATACCGCTGGCGCGTGAACGGCATCGCTCTCTAACGTGTGGCTCAGTGCCACAAGCTCTGAGTTCGTTACGACCGTTCGAGTGGAGACATCGTCAGGCCGTGGCTCTCCAGTCGCTGCCAGTAGTGCTCCGCAACTTCCTTGTGCCCGGACCAGACGATCGCGCGCCCGCTCGAATGGATCAGGTCCGCTAGTCGCAGACCCTTGTCGTACGAGACGTCGGGAATCGTGGACGCCAGCGCCGACGCGACACCCTCGAAGGTGTTGTGGTTGTCGTTCAGCACGATGACGTTCCACGGGGCGCCGAGTCCCGTGCCGGTGCCGTGGTCGATTCGCTCTTTGGTCGCCGGAGCCATGCACCAATCGTAGTAACGTCTCCGCCGGTGTCCACCGTCACCTATGACGTCGAGGCCGTGCGCGCTCGGTACTCGGCCCTACGTCAGCCCCTTGCGTTCTTCGACGGCCCCGGTGGCACGCAGGTTCCAGACGAGGTCATCGACGCGGTCTCGCGCTACTACCGCGAATCGAACGCGAACGTCAGCGGCCCTTACGAAACGAGCCGCCGGACGGAGGCGCTCGTCGCGCAGGCGCGGGTCACGGCCGGAGAGTTCCTCGGCTGCATGCCGGACGAGGCGATCTTCGGCGCGAATATGACCACGCTGGCATTCGCTTTGACACGCACCGCGGGACGGGAATGGCGCGAGGGCGACGAGGTCCTCGTCACGAAGCTCGACCATGACGCGAACGTGTCGCCGTGGCTCGAGCTCGCTCACGACAAGAACCTCACGGTCCGCTTCGTGAACATCGACGATGACACGACTCTCGATCTCGGCGACCTCGAGCGGCAACTTTCCGACCGCACGCGTGTCGTGGCGTTTCCGGTGGCATCCAACGCCGTCGGCACCCTCACCGAGGTGCGACGCATCGTCGAGCTCGCACATGAGGCCGGCGCGCTCGCCTGGGCCGACGCCGTCCATTATGGCCCGCACGGTCCGATCGACGTCGGTGAGTGGGGCGTCGATGTCCTGATCTGCTCGCCCTACAAGTTCTTCGGCCCGCACCTCGGTGTCGCGTTCGGCCGTGCGGCGCTGCTCGAGACGTGGCGCCCGTACAAGGTGCGGCCCGCGCCCGACACGCCGCTCGGGCGCCGCTTCGAGACCGGCACGCTCCCGCACGAGCTCCTAGCCGGGTTCGTGGCCGCGGTGGAATACATCGAGTCGATCGGCTGGGAGTCGATCAAAGTGCACGAGCGGACACTCGGCGAGCGCTTTCTCACCGGCCTGCCGGACAACGTAGCGCTCTATGGCCTCCCGACGATGGCAGGCCGCGTCGCGACCTTCGCATTCAATGTCGACGGCGTCTCCACCCAGGAGGCGGCGACACGCCTCGGCGCGGCCGGCTATGCGGTCTGGGAGGGCGACTACTACGCGGTCGAGGTGATGAAGCGGCTCGGCCTCGAGCAAAGCGGTGCTGTTCGCGCCGGCATCGTGCACTACAACACCGCCGACGAGGTCGACGGCCTGCTGGCAGAGATTTCGGCCCTTGCTGCGTGAAGGGCTCAAACCGCTCAGCCTCTTAGAGCGGGGATTGAGACGGAGGCACGGGCAAAGTCCGCACCTCCTTTAAGCGGCGCCGACGAGCGGCGCCTAACCCTCTAGCGGGCGCCGGCCCAGCGCGTTGCCGCGCTGGCGCGTGCGAAGCTGCGCTCGACCTTGTCGTCCGCCGTCAAGACGACAGGGCCGTGGACGATCAGATGCTTGTCGGCCCGCTCCTTGAGCAGGTCGGTGTAGAAGCCGTGCACGAGCCACTCCCGTCCAGGCGCCACAGCGGCGCGCATGCGGAGCCGGACGAGGCCGGGCGCGAGGTCGTCGATCTGGTGGATGGCCGGACGCCGGATGAACGTGGTCGGCCCCTCCGGCAGGATCGCGCCGACGTGCTCGACGAGCATCTCGGCGGCCTCTCGACTGCTGGCGACGAGCTCGACGTCGAACTCCTTGACGCCGCCTGGCAGGACGCGAACGGCCGCGATCTGCGAGTTGTGGATGTTGATGACCTCGCCGTCGAGCGAGCGAAGCTTCGTCCGGCGCAACGAGAGGTCCTCGACGATCCCCTGGACCTCCATCATCGGGATCGCGATCGTGTCGCCGACGGAATACCAATGCTCGACGAACATGTTGAAGCCGGCGATGATGTCCATCAGCATTCGCTGCGCCGAGAAGCCGACGAGGATGAGGATGAAAGAGGCTCCGGCTACCGCGGTCAGACGATCGAACCCGCCGGTCAGCCGGGCAGCCGTCAGTACGAGGGCGGTCGCGAACGCGATGTAGGCGATCCCGGTCCGGATCACCGCGACGCTCGTCTCGCGCCGCTTGAGCTCGACGATCTTGGCACTCAGGTCGCCGCTCGGGGCGCGGTGCCTCCGATCGGACCAGGCCATCACCCTCCGAGCGACGATGGCGCTCAAGCGGGACACGGCCCAGGCGGCCGCGAAGAGGAGGATGATGGTGAGGGCGTCGAGCATCTGTTACAACCTTTCCGTCCATCCAAGGTATCGACAGGGATCCCGGTGTCACAAGCCCCCATCCGAATCTTTACCGCCCGCTTACCTCATTGACTCCCGTCGAGGTCCTCCAGCACCTGATCCGGTTCGACACGACGAACCCGCCCGGGAACGAGTCCGACTGCATCGCATTCGTCCAGGGCCTGCTCGAGGCGGCGGGCTGCGAGACGAAGACCTACGCCAAGGATCCCGCCCGGCCGAACCTCGTCGCACGGCTCGAGGGGGGCGGAGCCAGCCCACCGCTGCTGCTGCAGGGCCACGTCGACGTCGTGACGACCACAGGCCAGAAGTGGGAGAGAGCGCCCTTCGGCGGAGACCTCGTCGACGGTGAGGTGTGGGGTCGTGGCGCCATCGACATGAAGGGCGCGGTCGCGATGTTCGTGTCCGCCTTCGTGCGCGCGGCGCGGGGAGAGCTGGAACTGCCGGGCGACGTGATCCTCGTGGTCCTGAGCGACGAGGAGAACGGCGGCGACTTCGGGGCAAAATTTCTCGTCGAGCAGCACCCCGAGCTGTTCGACGGCGTCCGCCACGCTCTCGGCGAGGCGGGCGGGATCTCCCAGGTCATTGCCGGGAAGCGCTTCTATCCGATCCAGCTGGGGGAGAAGCAGATCTGCTGGCTGAAGGCGACCGTTCGGGGCCCGGGCGGCCACGGGGCGATGATCCACCGCGACGGGACGATGGCCCGGCTCGGGCGAATGCTGGACGACCTGAATCGCAAGCGACTGCCGATCCACGTCACGCCGATCGTCCGCGAAATGATCGAGACGATCGCCGCCCATTTGCCGCGGCCGAAGCGTGACCTGATGCTCGCACTTCTCAAACCCGCGGTCGCCGACCGCGCGCTGCCAAAGCTCGGGCCGAGGCTCCGGTGGCTCGAGACGCTGCTGCGCAACACCGTCAACGCGACGATCGTTCGCGGCGGCGACAAGGTGAACGTGATCCCGGCGCGGATCGACCTCGAGCTCGACGGACGCCTGCTGCCGGGCTTCACACCCGACGACCTCATCGGCGAGCTACATGGAATCGTTGGCGACGACATCGAGGTCGAGCTGGTGCGGCACGATCCCGGCCTCGCGGAGCCGGACCTCGCTCTCTTCGAGATGCTCGGCGCCGTGCTGCGGGAGCTCGATCCCGAAGGCATCCCGATGCCGCTCCTTCAAGGCGGTGTCACAGACGGCCGTTTCTTCGCACAGCTCGGAATCCAGACCTACGGGTTCATGCCGATGAGACTGCCGGCCGACTTTCCGGTTCTGAAGATCGTCCACGCTGCTGATGAGCGCATTCCCGTAGCGGCGCTCGAGTTCGGCACCGAAGCGGTGACTCGTGCCCTGCAGCGGTTCTGAGTAGCGACAAGGATTACTCGGCGACGCCGCTCGGGACGAAGCTGGGCGCTTCGGAGCACTGAAGAAGACGCTCGAGCCGGCGGACGGGCTCCGGATCGCATGGCCCAAGAAGGCCTCGACGATCGAGACGGACCTCGACTTCACCGCGGTGCAAAAGGTCGGCCTGGCTGCGGGACTCGTCGACAACAAGACCGCCGCGATCGCCGGAGACCGGCAGGCCCTCCGCTTCGTCTACCGCAAAGTGGACCGCCCTCGATAGCATCGCCAGGACTGTGAGCGCTTTCAACCTCGAACGCCTCGACAACGGGCTCCGCATCCTGACGGCGCCGATGGACTCGGCTCAGTCGGTGACTTGCGCGATCATGCTCGCCGCAGGCTCGCGGTACGAGACGCCCGAGAGCAACGGCATCGCGCACTTCGCGGAGCACATGTTCTTCAAGGGGACGGAGCGCAGGCCAACCGCCCGCGACATCTCCATGGAGATCGACGGCATCGGCGGCGAGTTCAACGCCTTCACCGGCAAGGAGTACACCGGGTACTACGTCAAGTGTGCCGCCGAGTCCCGAGACATCGCGCTCGACGTCCTCGTCGACATGCTGCGCCACTCGAAATTCGATCCCGACGAGATCGAGCGCGAGAAAGGCGTGATCATCGAGGAAATGAACATGTACTACGACACGCCGCGCGACTTCATCGGCGGCGTGTATGAGGAGCTGCTCTACGACGATCAGCCGCTCGGCTGGGAGATCATCGGCCGCAAAGAGACGATCCGCAACGCGACGCGTGAGACGTTCAGCGGCTACGTCGATCACTGGTACCAGCCTTCGAGGATGGTGGTCGGAGTCGGCGGGAAGATCGGCGACGACCTGAACGAGCGGGTCCAGGAGCTGCTCGGTGACATGACGAAGGCCGAGACGGGACGTCCTGAGCCGATCGAGGTGGATCCGCACGACCACCCGCACGTCAAGGTGCACACGAAGGCTTCCGACCAGGCGCATATCTGTCTCGGTGTGCACAGCTATCCGCTCGAGCATCCCGATCGCTACGCGCTGCAGGTGCTCTCCACGGTGCTCGGCGGCGGAATGTCTTCGCGTCTCTTCACCGAGGTCCGCGAGCGCCGAGGGCTCGCCTACTACGTCTACGGGCTGAACCACAGCTACACGGACGCAGGTTCACTCTACGCGCAAGCCGGCGTCGACATCAACCGGATCGACGACGCCGTCAGTACGGTCGCGGCCGAGCTACGCAAGATCGCCGAGGAGCCCGTGCCGGCCGCCGAGCTCGAGAAGGCCAAGAGCTTCGCGAAAGGGCGATTCGTCCTCCAGCTCGAGACTTCGCAGGGGCTGATCATGTTCGGCCTCCGCCGCGAGGTGCTGGAGAGCAGGACCCCGGATCCGGAAGAGATCCTCGCCGAGCTCGACAAGGTGACCGCCGAGGACGTTGCCCGCGTCGCCGGCGATGTGATCGAGAAGCAGGGACTGAACCTTGCCGTGATCGGCCCGTTCGACGACCCGGACCGGTTCGAGAAGCTACTCGCCTGAGCGTGCGCTATCTCATGGGCGCATGCTGCCTTGCGCTCGTGGCCGCCGGCTGCGGCAGCGGCGCGAAGTCGTCAGCGACGACAAGGCCGACGACGACCACGACGGCGGCGGTCACGGTCAGCGGAAAGTACCGCTACTCGCCGAAGGTGATCCGCAGCTTCATGCGAAGTTGCACGCAGGGGAAGACGGCAAGAGAGGATTACTGCGCCTGTGTGATCGGCAAGCTCTCGAACAGCGTGTCGACT
>JBBWZE010000123.1:0-3256 GCA_039648845.1 Actinomycetota bacterium
CGACTCAGGAAGACGTCGAGTCGTCAGCAGCCTCCAATGCAGCATAGTCACGAAGCGCTCGACCGGCCCGGAGGGTTTGGCCGTGGCAACCTGCTCTCGCCCCTGAAACACCGCGACTTCCGGATCCTCTGGACCGGGATGACGATTTCGCTGATCGGCGACGGCATCTTCCTGATCGCGATCGCGTGGGAGAGCTACTCCCTCTGGAACGCGCCTGCAGCACTGTCGATCGTGGGCATTGGCATGACGATCCCGACGATCGCGTTCCTGCTGATCGGCGGCGTCGTGAGCGATCGTCGTGACCGGCGGGTCGTCATGGCCTGGGCAGACGGTCTCCGCGCCGTCGCCGTCGCCGTCCTGGCCGCTCTCGTCCTCATGGGCGCACTCCGATTCTGGGAGCTCGTGGCCCTCGTTGCCGTCTACGGGGTCGGTACCGCCTTCTTCATGCCTGCCTTCGAGGCGATCTTGCCGGAGCTGCTGCCCCAGGCGGAGCTGCCGGCGGCCAATGCCCTCGACCAATTCGTTCGGCCCATTGCCATGAGGCTCATAGGCCCTGTCGCGGGTGGAGCGTTGGTGGCCGCGTCGGCGGGAATCGCCTTCGCGATCGACGCCGCCTCGTTCGCAGCCTGCCTCGTGGCCGTGCTCGCGATGCCCAGGCGCGCGGGTCGGCACGTCGAAGTCCATTCGTCCAACGTTGCTGCGCTGAAGGAAGGGCTGCGTTTCGTCCGCCAGCGCGTGTGGTTGTGGGGCACGCTCCTCTCCGCGGCGATCACCTATCTCGTGTTCCTCGGCCCCGCGGAGGTGCTCCTACCCTTCCTCGTGAAGAACGAGCTCCACGCCTCCGCCGGCACCCTGGGGCTGGTGTTGGCGGCCGGTGGCGTCGGAGCGGTCGGCGGGGCGGCGTTCATGGGACGCCGAGGACATCCGCGCAGGGACGTGACCGTCATGTACATGACCTGGACGATCGCAACGCTGGCGATCGCGGGCTACGGAATCGCCCATGCGGCGTGGCAGTTGATGCTCGTCTGCCTCGTCTTCAATGCACTCGAGGCGGCGGGCACCATCGTCTGGGCGACGATCAAGCAGCATCACGTTCCCGGATCCATGTTGGGGCGCGTCTCGAGCCTCGACTGGCTGATCTCGATCGGCCTCCTGCCACTCTCGTTCGCGCTGACGGCGCCGGTCGCGGCGGTCTTCGGTGCCCGTGCGACCCTGGTCGGAGCCGCCGCACTCGGTGCGGCCGTGACGCTCAGTGCGTTTTTCCTGCCGGGAATGCGGGCAATCGAGCGGACCGGCGGCCGCCGGCAGGGCCCGTGGCGCGTTCCGGTGGATGCCACCGACTAACCTCTACGCACGGCCCACGAACACGAACACCGGCTGGTAGCCGACCGTCGCGCGCTGACGATCGCGCTCCTGCTCATCCTGCTGCTGATGGCGGCGGAGATCGCCGCGGGGATCATCGGACACTCGCTTGCGCTGCTCGCCGACGCGGGTCACCTGCTCACAGATGCAGCCGCGCTCGGGTTTGCACTGGTCGCATCCGCTATGGCCGCGCGCCCCGCTGCCGGCCGTTGGACGTTCGGCTACTCCCGCCTGGAGATCCTCGCCGCTCAGGCCAACGGGATCACCCTGGGCCTGCTTGCGCTCTGGGTGATCTGGTCAGCAGGGCACCGGCTCGTCGATCCATCCGACGTCCGCGGTGGACTCGTTCTCGTGGTCGCGCTCGGGGGCGTCGCAGTGAGCATCGCCGCGAGCCTCTTGCTCGCGCGCGCAAGTCGCGAAAGCCTCAACGTCCGTGGCGCGTTTCTCCACCTGCTGACGGATGTCGCGGCTTTCGGCGCCGCCGCACTCGCCGGCGGGCTGATCCTTGCGACCGGGTGGGACCGGTTCGACCCGATCGCGAGCCTCGCAGTTGCGACGCTCATGCTCTGGTCGAGCGTGCAGCTCCTCCGCGAGTCGACGCTGATCTTTCTCGAGCGGGCGCCTGGGGACGCCGATCCCGACGCGATCGGGCGCGCGCTCGTTGCCGAGCGGGACGTCGTCGAGGTGCACGACCTGCACGTGTGGACGGTGACGAGCGGCTTCCCGGCGCTCTCCGCCCACGTCCTGGTCACGCCCGGTGCGGACTGCCATGCCGCGCGCCGCCGGCTCGAGCTGATCCTGTCGGAGCGTTTCGGCTTGACTCACACGACACTTCAGGTCGAGCATGCCGAGCCTGCGACCACGACGGTCGAGCTGGGCGAAGCGGTTGCGCGGCACGCTCCGCTCGGCCGTTAGGCTCTCTCAGTGCCCCGCCTGGAAGGAAAGTCCGCCGTCGTCACCGGCGCGTCCAGCGGTATCGGAGCGGCCACCGCGCTGGCCCTCGCCCGGGAAGGAGCGCGCGTCGTCGGCGGTGCCCGCCGCGTCGAGCGGATCGAGCCGCCGGTGACACCTCTCGAGCTGGACGTGACGGATCCGGACAGCTGCGAACGTTTTCTGAAGGCTGCCGGCGAGGAGCTCTCCGGGGTCGATGTCCTCGTGAACGCCGCCGGGCTCGCGCTCGGACGAGATCTCTTCGATGAGAGCACGGAGGAGGACGAGCGCACGGTCCTGGAGACCAACGTGAACGGCCTGATCCGCATGACGCGCCTCTTCCTGCCGCACATCCGCGACGGCGGGCACATCATCAACATCGGCTCGATCGCCGGCAGACAGGCGTACGAGAAGGCGGCCGTCTACGTGGCCTCGAAGTTCGCTGTGCGCGGCTTCACGTATGCGCTGCGCGAGGACCTGCTCGGCCGACCGATCCACATCACGACCGTGGATGCCGGCCTCGTGGAGTCGGAGTTTTCCCGCGTCCGCTTCCGTGGCGACGCGGAGTCGGCGCGCAAGGTCTACGAGGGCGTCGAGCCGATGACGCCGCAGGACGTCGCGGACTGCATCGTGTTCGCGGTGACCCGGCCGCTGCACATGAATGTGGACGAGATCGTCGTCAAGGCCCTTGCGCAGTCCTCCGGCGGGCGCATAGTTCGTACTGAGACCTGATGCCCGGACAGCTGCGTATCCTCGAAGGCGCGACCTTCTGCATCTGCGATGAGGTTGGTGACCTGCACCACCAGGGTGAAGGCCTCTTCTCCGAGGACACGCGCTATCTCTCGCGCTTCAGGCTGACCATCAACGGCAACCGTCCGTTGCTGCTCTCCTCGGACAAGATCGAATACTTCTCCGCAGCGTTCTTCATGCGCAATCCCCTCGCGGGCGGCCTTGATCATGACGT
>JBBWZE010000165.1:0-4975 GCA_039648845.1 Actinomycetota bacterium
TCAAGTCCTCTCCAGCGCACTCGACGCCCTCTGCGGAGGGCGTTGTCTTTTCGGGACGCGTACAGGGACAGTCCCTGTAGAGAGTTTTTCTGATCGGCTGCGGGTACTCGACCACTCGTGGATGCGAAGCAGATCGGTGAGGCGGGGCTCGTGGGATGGCGCGGCCGGGCCGGGGAGCGGGCGGCCGGATGGCTCTCCGCCCGTACCCGGGTTGACAAGCGCACTCTGGCCGCTGCCGTCGGGGCCTACCTCTTCGTCTCGAGAACTCACCGGATGATCCAGATGCTGCGCCGCCTCCGCCGCTCGGCTTGACGCCGTCCGCAGGAGTCTCTACCGTGAGAGCGAACACATGTTCGCTCGACCAATCAACCCCTGGAGGCGCAGATGCTGACGGGACGGCAACAGGAGATTTGGGACTTCCTCGTGGACTACGTCGACCAGCACGGCTATCCACCCACGGTCCGGGAGATCGGTGAGGCCGTGGGCCTCGCGTCGCCCTCGACCGTGCATGCACATCTCGCGAACCTCGAACGCGCGGGCCTGCTGCGGCGGGATCCGACCAAGCCGCGGGCGCTCGAACTCGTCGGCCGGGAGCGGAGCGAGGCGCCGGCGGCAGGGGTGGCACGACTCCCACTCGTCGGACAGATCGCAGCCGGCGGGCCCCTTCTCGCCGAGCAGAACGTCGAGGACCACGTAGCTGTCCCGGAGACGCTGCGCGGCGACTTCCTCCTCCGCGTCAAGGGCGAGTCGATGATCGACGCGGGCATCCTCGACGGCGACATCGTCGTGGTGCAGCGCGCGCAGGACGCTCGTAACGGCGAGATCGTCGTCGTGCTCGCGGGTGACGACGAGTCCGTTGAAGAGGCGACCGTGAAGCGCTTCTTCCGCGAGAAGGGACGCGTCCGCCTCCAGCCGGAGAACGCCGCCCTCGAGCCGATCTACGCCCGGCACGTCCAGATCCTCGGCCGCGTCACGGGGGTGTTTCGGGAGCTGTGAGGCCGGTCGCGCCCCTTCACCGCACGCTCGAGCAGGAGCTTCAGGCGCTGCTCCGAGGCGCGAGCCTCGAGTGCCTCGTCTGCGGCGAGTTCGTCCTGCACGCGGGCGGCATGGTCACGTGCCCGGAGTGCAACTCGAGCCTGCGTGCGGGGGTCGGCGCAGAACAAACCCGGCTACAATTCGACTCGCAGGCCGGGTGACCGCGGGCCCTAGGGCTCGAGGAAAGTCCGGACACCGAAGGGCAGGACGCTGGGGCGACCCAGGCGGCGAAAGCCGACGGAAAGTGGCACAGAAAGGAGACCGCCGGCAGCGATTCTCCGGAGACGCTGACGGTAAGGGTGAAACGGTGGGGTAAGAGCCCACCAGCGTCGTGGCGACACGGCGGCTAGCCAAACCCCGTCCGGTGCAAGGCAAACAGGTCCCGCCATCAGGCGGCCCGCCGAGGGACCGGGTTGCTGCACAGAGGGATGGTCACCGAAAACAGAATCCGGCTTACGGGCCTGCTACGGAAAGCCCCCGCATATGCGGGGGTTTTCTATAGCCCTTTTCACCGGTCGACCGCACCGACAAGGAGCTTCCACGGCTCGATGCTCACCGTGCGGAGTTGTCCTGTGGGTACCCAGGGATCGTCGGCTAGGCGCCGGTGGATCTCCGCTTCGCTCTCTGCGTTCACGATCAGGAGCACACGGACGCGGCCCTGTTCGCTTCCGGCGAGCGGCCCGCCGAAGAGGACGAACTCCTCCTCTGCGAGCACGTTCATAAACGCTGCATGCTCGCTCAATGCTGGCTGTTCGGCGATCCCTTGCCCGTCGGCCCAAGCGGGTCCCGCTTTTCGGATGACGGCGAAGAGGCTCACGCGCGCGCAATCAAATAGTGGTACTCGTTCGACAGTCGGTAGCCGCCGTCGGCGATGCGGTATGGGGCCAGGCCTTCGACGATCGCGCTCTTGACCGCCTCTTCGCGCTCAGGTCCGACGAGGGTGGCGAGGCCGGCGGGGGCGACGAGGGCGCGGCCGAGCGTCTCCTGGTCGGCGTACTCCAAAGCCCAGGTGGTTTCGAAGGTGCTCCGGGGCGTGAGTCCGGCTTGGGTTGCGAGTGCCTCGAGTGCGCCCGGCCGGGAGAGGTCAGGGTCCGGCGGAGCTTCCGGTGGCCGCGCTGGCAGGAAAGGTCTGGCGACCATCTTCATCGCTTCGAGGTCGCAGCGTTCGTGGGCTCCCCAGACCTGGATGACGACCGGCGCGTTGGGTCTCGCGACTCGCCCGGCTTCCCGCAGTGCGGCGGCCATGTCGTTGGCGAAGAAGAACGAGTTGAAACCGGTGACCAGGTCAAAGGTGTCGTCGCGGTAGGGGAGAGCTTCCATCTCACCGACGCGGAGATCCGCGTCGGGCAGCCGCGTGCGGGCGAGCTCGATCAGCGCCTCCGAGGCGTCGATCCCAAACGGCTCGCCGCCGCGCTCGGCGACCAGGTGCAAGAACGCGCCGACGCCGCAGCCGACGTCGAGCACGCGCTGACCCGGCTCGAGCCCGACGTGCCGGAGTGCTTCTTCGTAGGTCGGGAGCTGCTGGTCCTCGCTGGTTGCCCAGTCCTCAGGGCGCGCTCCCCAGAGCGGCCCCCAGCGTGACGCGCTGCCGGGCTTTTCGGCGATCGAGTTAGTGGCCATGGGGGCTCCTTCGCTAGACTATGTTACGTAGTTATAACCTATGATTCGTAGCTTGGTCAACGATGACCTGACGCTTTTCTCCTACGAGATCCTCGGGCTCGTCGGGGAAGGCGGCGCGGGCGCGCACGACCTGCTCCGGCTGGCGCAAAGGGGGCGGATCCTCGCCTGGGCGGGGGAGAGCCAGTACTACGTCGAGCCAAAGCGGCTCGCAAGTCTCGGCTATCTCTCGGCACGAAGGGAGCCCGGCAGGACCCGCGAGCGCACCGTCTACACGCTCACAGCCAAGGGCCGCCGTGCGCTCGCCAACTATGCCCGCACTCCCGTTGCCGTCAATCCCGTCAAGAGCGAGGCACTCCTTCGCCTGCTGATCTGCGACCTCGTCGGCGAGGAGGTCACGCGCGAGAGCCTGGCAACGTTGCGCGGCGACATCGAAGACCTCGAGCGGCGTCTCGATGATTCGGAGCAAGCGGCGAAGACGCTCCCACACCGCGCGAAGTACCTTCTGCTCGTAATCGCGTTTCTGCGCCGATACCTCGAGCTACACCATGAACTCGTCGACCAGGTCGAAAAGGAGTTCGCCGACCCTGGACTCGGATCGGCCTCGCCTACGATTGAACGAGACTCGTGAGGCGCGCACTTCTGTGTGCGCCACTACTGCTTGTCGCTAACGCCGCCGTTGCGGCTCCGCCGGGCGTCAACGCGCCGATCCCGAGAGAGCCGGCTCTCCTGGCGCGCACGCTTGCTCGGACAACGGCGGATCTCGAGCAGGCGATCGGCGACTGGAGCCTAAAGAGCACCGCTGCGCCGCGGCCCGTGGTCTTGCACGCGCTGTACCAGCAGCGCATCTACAGATTGCTCACGGCTGACTCGAGCCTCGCAATCCGCACGCTCGCGGTGGCTCCGCGAGACCTCAGGACGATCAGCCGAGATCTGCTCGCTGCCCAGCGCGAGCTGTATCGGTTGACGCCTCCGATCGGCGTCCACAAGATCAAGGTTGCGCCCGCACGCTCGGCACCAGAGCTGCTCGGCTATTACCGGGAGGCACAGCTGAGATTCAAGATCCCATGGAACGTGCTCGCCGCCGTCAACTTCGTCGAGACGAAGTTCGGCAAGCTGCGCAGCGCGAGCGCAGCCGGCGCGCAGGGGCCGATGCAATTCATGCCGGCGACCTGGCGCCGGTACGGGCTCGGAGGCAATGTCCAGGATGCGCACGACGCGATCCTCGGCGCGGCGAACTATCTCCATGAATCAGGGGCACCGAGAAATTTGCGGACCGCGTTGCACCACTACAACCCGTCACAAGCATACGTCGATGCTGTTGTTCGTTATGCACGACGCATCGGCGCCGATCGAACGATGTTCTACGCGCTGTACAACTGGCAGGTCTTCGTCAAGACTCCGCGCGGTGATCGTCGCGTCACGGGACCGGGTCTACCATGAGGGAGGCATGTGCAGGCACTTCATCGTCGCTGCGGGAACAATCGTTGTCGTCCTCACCGGCACCGTCGGTGCGGTGGCTGGACGGTCGGGCGACAAAGCGAGCCAGGGCACGCAGATCCCCGTTCTTCCGGCGCCCGGTGACTTCGTCAAACGGATCGACAACAGGTACTTCCCGCTGCGACCGGGCACGACCTTCATCTACCGCGGGACTGAGCAAGGGAAGGCACGGCGGGTCTCCGTGTTCGTGACGCACAAGACGAAAGCGATCCTCGGCATCCGGGCCACCGTCGTTCTCGACCAGGTTCTAGTCGGTGGCAAGCCCGAGGAGAAGACCTTCGACTGGTACGCGCAGGACAAGCACGGCAACGTCTGGTATCTCGGCGAGGAGTCGTCGGACTTCGTGGACGGCAAGTGGGTTCGCAGCGACGGGTCCTGGGAGGCCGGAGTCAACGGCGCGAAGGCCGGCATCGTGATGAAAGCCAATCCGCGCGTGGGGGCCGCCTACCGGCAGGAGTACTACGCGGGCCACGCCGAGGACATGGCGAAAGTCCTCAGCCGGAACAAGTCCGTCACGGTTACCTATGGCCGCTTCGAACATACACTGCAGACGAGCGAGTGGACACCGCTCGAGCGTGGCGTGCTCGAGTACAAGTACTACGTCAAGGGCATCGGCAACGTCCTGACAGTCATGGTCAAGGGCGGATCCGAGGAAGAGCACCTGGTCTCGATCACGAGGTAGCCGGGCTACGTGTCGCGGGCCCAGATCCTGAGCTCGCCGACGTGCTCGAAGCCGAGCCGTCGGTAGACACCTTCCCCTTCGGGGCTCGGCGCGAGGATCGATGGGAGACCTGTATCGACGAGCATTGCCGAACGCGTGAGC
>JBBWZE010000236.1:0-6499 GCA_039648845.1 Actinomycetota bacterium
CGGCTCGGCATTCGCGTGCTGCAGCCTGCACGACCCGAACCAGGCCTCGACCTCGGCGCGGACACGATCATCGTGGCCGCGTACGGGCTGCTGATTCCGGAGGACGTGCTTGCGGAAGGCCTCTGGCTCAACGTGCACCCGTCCCTGCTCCCCCGCTGGCGGGGCGCAGCGCCGGTGGAGCGGGTGATCATGGCGGGCGACACCGAGACGGGCGTGACGATCCACCGCACCGTCAAGGAACTGGACGCGGGGCCGATCGCGGCACAGCGCTCGTTCCCGATCGGCGAGCAGGACGATGCGGGCAGCGTCTACGAGAAGTCGGCCGCGATCGCCGTGGAGCTCCTCGATGCCGTGTTGCCCGACCCGGATTTCACGCCGCAGGACGAGGAGGGCGTGACGTACGCGGAGAAGATCACCGCCGCCGACCGCGAGCTCGACTGGAGCGCCTCCCCTGACGACCTCCTGAACCGCATCCGCGCGCTGTCGCCGCACATCGGCGCGCGCGCCGAGCTGCACGGCCGCCCCGTGACGATCTGGAAGGCGCGGGTCGCCGGTGCGAGGCTCGAGCCGCTCGAGGTGCAGCCGGACGGAAAGCGGCGCATGACGTACGACGAGTTCCTGCGCGGCCTGCAATGACCGCACGAGAGGCGGCCTACCAGGTCGTCCTGCGCGTGTTCGAGGACGATGCCTACGCCGACCGCGTGCTGCGCGGTGCTGCAAAGGATCTCGACAGCCGCGACCATGCGCTTGCGCAGCGGCTCGCGTTCGGGACCGTGCAGCGCGCGCGCACCCTCGATCACGCGATCGACAAGCTCGGGAAGCGGCCGGTGCGCAAGCTCGACCCGCCGGTCCGCGCTGCTCTGCGACTCGGCGCATATCAACTCGGCTACACGGATGTTCCGCCGCACGCAGCCGTGAACGAGACGGTCGAGCTCGTTCGCTCCGCGCAGCTCGAGCGGGCGGTGCCGTTCACGAACGCGGTCATGCGCAGGCTCTCCGAAGGCATTGCACCCCTCCTCGCCGCCCTGCCCGAGGACAATCCGCGTGCCGCCGGGCTCAAGCACTCCTATCCCGACTGGGTTGCCGAGCTGTGGTGGGAGGAGCTTGGCCCGGAAGGGGGGCTCGCCCTCATGCGCGCACAGAACGAGCCGCCCGAGCGCGTCGTCCGCCTGAACCGCAGGAAACCTGGACACGTCGAAGGTCGGGCCGATCCGGATCTGCCGGATGCCCTGCACGTCGACCGCATCGACGAGGAGGCGCTGCGCGCCGGCCTGATCTGGCCGCAGAGCCGCGGCTCCCAGCTTGCCGGTGTCGTCGTTGGATCGCAGCCCGGGGAGCGGACGCTCGACCTGTGCGCCGCGCCCGGTGGCAAAGCCACGCAGCTGGAGGGCGAGGTGGTCGCGGTCGAGCTCCATCCGGGCCGCGCCCGCGAACTCGAGGAGAACTGCAGGCTGTTGGCCGCGGACAACGTCAGGGTCGTAAACGCCGACGCGACGAAACTTTCACAGGAGCTCACGGGCTTTGACCGCGTGCTGGTGGATGCGCCGTGCTCGGGCCTCGGCGTGCTCGCCGCTCGGCCGGATCTGCGCTGGCGGTCGCGACCGCTTCCAGAGCTCCAAGCAGAGCTCTTGCGGGTGGCGGCGGACCGCGTCAAACCGGGCGGGACGATCGTCTACTCGGTCTGCACGCTGAACCCCGAGGAGAACGAGGCGGTCGTCGACGCCTCCGGTCTCGCAATCGAGCCGCTCGGGGACGAGTGGCCGCAGTTCCGACATGCGCGCCGTCCTGAGTTCCTGCTCACGCAGCCTCACTTGCATGGAACCGCCGGCTTCTTCATCGCCCGCCTCAGAACCTAGACTCGTACGCATGGGGTGGAACGACTGGGTCAGGACGGTAGAGGTCGAACCGTCACTTTACGCGGCCGACTTCTCGCGCCTGGGCGAGCAGATCGAGGTGCTCCTGCGCACCGGCGTGCGCGTCTTCCACTTCGACGTCGGCGACGGCCACTTCGTCGAGCCGATCACGATGGGCCCGATCGTCCTCCAGTCGATCGCACCGATCATCCACGAAGGTGGTGCGTTCGTCGACTGTCACTTGATGACGGAGACTCCCGAGAAGCACTTCGCCGCGATCAAGAAGGCCGGGGGTGACAGTGTCACCGTGCACTACGAGGCTTGTCCCGATCTGGACTCGGTCGTGCTCGCGGCGCGAGTGCACGATCTCCAGGTCGGACTCGCGTTCAAGCCGGAGACGAGCGCAGCGTACGCGGCGCACGCTGCGATCACGTCGCAGGTGGACATCGTCCTCTGCATGAGCATCGAACCGGGTTACTCGGGTCAGGAGTTCATGCCCGAGGCGCTCGACCGGATCCGCGTCCTGCGCTCGGTTCTGCCACGCGAGGTGCACGTCCAGGTCGACGGTGGCATCGGCCCGGAGAACATCAAGGCGGCGCGGGATTCGGGCGCGTCCCTGTTCGTGGCCGGGACATCGATCTTCGGCCGGGAGGATCTGCCGCGGGCCTATCGCCGGCTCCTCCAAGAGCTAGCGTGAACGTCGCTCGCCTTCGGCTCGCACCCCTGAGGGAAACCATGTTTCCCTCACGAGCTCCCTTCTTGAGGGTTCGCCTCGGCCCTCGCGCCGCTGAGATCGCCGCGGGGGCCGAGGAAAAGAAGAGGGGAAACCTCCCGGTTTCCCCTTACGCCCCTTCCACCGCTCATCGGCCAGAGAACGGCCGATGAGCCTCGAACGTGCGCTCGAGCTCGCGGAGGGCGGGCGCGGCACGACGCATCCGAATCCGGTTGTGGGGGCGGTAGTCGTTCGCGAAGGCGAGGTAGTGGGCGAGGGCTGGCACCAGCGCAAGGGCGAGGCGCACGCAGAGGTGATCGCGCTCGACGCAGCCGGCGAGCGCGCGAAGGGGGCGACGCTCTTCGTCACGATGGAGCCGTGCAAGAGCCACGGCTCGACGCCGCCGTGCACGGACGCCGTGCTCGCCGCCGGAGTCGCGAAGGTCGTTGCGGGCTCGCTCGACCCAAATCCGAAAGCGGGCGGCGGGCTGGAGGTCTTGCGCGCCGCGGGTGTCGAGGTGGAGTACGCGGACTCGGTAGCGGCGCGCGCGCAGAACGAGGCGTGGCGCGTTTGGATCGCCGCCGGGCGTCCGTTTGTGATCCTCAAGCTCGCGCTGACGCTCGACGGGCGGGTCGCGGTGCCGGACACGCGCTGGGTCAGCGGCGATGAGTCGCGGCGCTGTGTGCACGAGCTGCGCGCGCAGGTCGACGCCGTCGGGGTCGGGATGGGGACGGTGCGCGCCGACGATCCGCAGTTGAGCGCGCGCGACGTCGACGCGGGCCGGCAGCCGCGGCGCCTTGCGTTCGGCAAGGGGCCGCTTCCGGACGGCTCGGAGCTGGAGTTGCGCGCCGGCGCGCTCGAGGACGAGCTGGCGGCGCTCGCGGTCGAGGGAGTCCAGTCGCTGCTGCTCGAGGGCGGGCCCACGCTTGCAGCCTCGTTCTTGCGTGCGGACCTCGTCGACAAGGTTCTGCTCTTCGTCGCGCCGAGAATCGCAGGCAGCGGTCCGGCCTTTGCGCCCGAGCTGCCCGAGCCCGTCGGGCTGAAGCGTTTGCGGGCCGAGCCGGTCGGTGACGACCTCTTGCTGAGCGGCTATGTCCACGAGCCCTGAGCGGCCGCTCTGTGTTAAGTACTAGAGCCGCACGGTCCGCGTGGCGTGGCGCTCGAGCTCTTCCAGGCGTGCCGTCTCCGGCCGTCCGAGCGCGACGACGAGGGCCGACATCTCGGGGAGCTCGGTCGCGACGAACTCGAGCAGCAGGATCGACGCTTCGTCAGCCGCCTGGAGGTCGTCGAGCACGACCAGAAGCGGTTGCACCGCGGTCTGGTCGCGGAGTGCCTGGGTTACCGCTTCGAAGAAGCGGAACTGCTCTGCTGGTTCCTCCGCGCTCGCGGTCGGCAACGCGTCGCGCAGTGCCTGCGTCCACGGCCAGTAGGGAGGAGCTCCGCCGCCGGCCCAGCCGCGACCCCAGAGGATGCGTGCGCCGCGCTGCTTTGCGGTGCTCGCGAGCTCGTCGGCGAGCCGGGTCTTGCCCGTGCCCGCGTCGCCGACGATGACGAACAGCCGGCCGCGGCCGGCGAGTGCATCGTCGAGGCCGGCCTCGAGCAGTCCGAGCTCCTCCGTGCGTCCTTCGAGTGGCGACGCCGCCGCTCGGCCCGGGCGCAGAACAGGCTGCACCTGCCGCGGCGCGGCGTCGAGTGCCGGAACCTGTTCGAGGATCGCGTGCTCGAGGTCGCGCAACGGACGTCCCGGCTCGATCCCAAGCTCCGCAAGCAGCGTTCGGCGCGCCGCCCGATATGCATCGAGCGCCTCGGCCTGGCGGCCCGCCCGGTAAAGGGCGAGCATGAGCTGGGCGCGTAGGCGTTCCCTCAACGGATGTCTCGTGACGAGCGCTTCCAGCTCCGGCACGAGCCCGTCGTGACGACCGAGGGCGAGCTCCGACTCGATCTTGTCTTCCAGTGCGGCAATGTGAAGCTCTTCGAGTCGCTTGATCTCGTCCTGTGCGAACGGCTCGTAAGAGAGGTCCGAGAGCGGTGCTCCGCGCCACAGCGCGAGCGCGCGTCGGAGCTGATCCGACGCTTCCGTGTGGTCGCCGGCTTCGAGAGCGGCCCGGCCCTCCGCCAGTAGCCGCTCGAAGCGGTCGCGGTCGAGCTCGCCCGGCTCGAGCGCGAGTCCGTACGCGCCTGCAACCGTCCGGATGGTGTCCGGCGGCAGTTCCTTACGCAGCGCCGACACGCAATTCTGGAGCACCTTCGCAGCGGTCGGTGGCGCCTCGTCGCCCCAGAGCTCGTCGACGATCACGTCTCGCGTGAGCGTCTCGTTGCCATGCAGGAGCAGGAGGGCGAGGACCGCGCGCTGCCTCGCGCCGCCGAGCGGGAGCTGTCGCTCCCCGTCGAGCGCCTCGAGCGGCCCGAGGATGCGGTAGTCCATCGCGCTTCTGCCTGAACCTACACCGTTACCGGGCGATGGGCGACTGTGGGTCCCCCGTGAGGCTCTCGTTACCGCCAGGAGCCATTGTTGCGGCAATGAACGAGCGACGTGGGGGAAGGAGAAACACCATGATCCGCAAGCACTTCAGGCTCAAGAAGATCGCTCTCGGTCTCGCCTTCGCAGCAGTCGTCGTACCCACCGCACAGGCAAAGGTGGTCATCGACGGGTACAGCGCGCCGGCCTCGTCCGCGGCCGTGACGCACCAGCCGATCGCTTCCGAGATCTCCGTTCAGTCGCCGGCCTACCAGCTTGGCGTAGGCGCCAACGCAGTCCAGTTGACAGGGGCCGCGCTCGTGAACGCGCCGGCACCGGTCTCTCAGGCCGATTCAAGTACGGCGATCGCTTCCGAGATCTCCGTTCAATCGCCGGCCTACCAGCTCGGCGTAGGCGCCAACGCAGTCAAGCTGACAGGGGCCGCGCTCGTGAATGCGCCGGCACCTGTCTCTCACATCACGGCCGCCGGCACTGCGATGGCGAACGCCAAGCACGCAGCTCTGCCGGCCGGCCCGAACCCGGTCGTCCAGACCGCTAGCTCGGGCGGCTTCGACTGGAGCGACGCAGGCATCGGTGCCCTGGTCGCCTTCGGCGCCGCACTGATGCTCGTGACGGCCATCGTCCTTGGCCGCCGCCACCGGTCTGGCCCGACCGGGTTGGCAAGCACCTAGACACTCCACCCACGACGTCGAGAAGCGGGCCCGTGACGGGCCCGCTTCTTTGCGTGCCCAGTAGCCTTTATGGGGTGTTCACCGGAATCGTCACGGAGCGTGGCCGCGTGGCCTCCTTCGACGGGGGCCGCCTCGTCGTCGAGAGCAGGATCGAGGCGGAGGTCGGAGACTCGGTTGCCGTCGACGGCGTCTGCCTCACGGTCGCGGAGGCGCAGAACGGCACTCTGGTATTCGACGTGATGGTCGAGACTCTGAGCCGGGCGAAGCTCTTCGGCGCGCACGTGAACCTCGAGCCCGCGCTGCGCGCGGGCGACCCGCTCGGCGGTCACTACGTCCAGGGCCATGTCGACGGCGTGGGTGCCGTGCGTTCCGTCGAGCCCGAAGGTGGGGGCAAGCGCGTCTGGATCGACGCCGGGCCCGAACTTCTGCGCTACCTCGTCGAAAAGGGGTCGGTCACGGTCGAAGGAGTCTCCCTGACGGTTGCAGATTTGGACGCCGATGGGTTTGCGGTCGCGCTCGTGCAGCACACGCTCGCCGAGACGACGCTCGGCGGCCTGGGGCCCGGCGACAAGGTGAACCTGGAAACCGACGTCGTGGCGAAGTACGTGGAGCGGCTCCTCCCGGGGCTACCATCTTCGGAATGAAAGTCGAGGAAAAGAGCGCCTTCGCCACAGTCGAGGAGGCGATCGAGGACATTCGTCAGGGCAAGTTCGTCGTGGTCGTCGACGCGGCCGACCGCGAGAACGAGGGTGACCTGACGATCGCGGCCCAGTTCGCCACGCCC
>JBBWZE010000288.1:0-4296 GCA_039648845.1 Actinomycetota bacterium
GTTGGGAAACGACTCGGCGTACGCCCGGCCGTAGTCGGGGGTCACGATCGCGTCGCTGTCGAGAACGTCGACGCGCGCCAGATCACAGCGCGCGGCTGACCCGCTTTCGACACGCAGAAGCCTCGGCGAGAGTGCCGCGTGGGCGACGATGCAGCGGTGTCCCAGCGGGCTGGTTTTAAGCGCGGGTCGTCCCGGTTGATGTGTCAGGTGACGCCGTCGGTGTTGCGACGCAGCGCATCGCGAAGTCGTCTGACCTCGGGGTGCGCCGCTTTCAGGTTTGGCGCGTCGCGGTCTGAGAACCACTGCGTGCGCGACTCCATCGCGATCTGCGAGATTCTCGAGAGCGTGTCTCGACCCTTCGGAGTAAGGACGATGAAGGGCGAGGCGCGATGGTCAGGATTGGTCTCGGTGGCAGCGAGGCCTCGGGTGAGGAGTTCGTTGGCGCTGCGCTGAACCGCCTGTCGGGTGGTGCCGAGCCGACGGGCTGCCTGCGAGACCGTGAGGGGCTTGGCCGAGAACACGCTGAGCGCGTACCACAGGGTCTGCGTCAGGCCCGCTTGGCGTGCGACGTAATCGGCGGCTTGGCGAAACAGGCCGGCGAGCTCTAGAACGTCCGCGATAAACGACGCCAACGCCGCGTCGATCCCATCCTCGGGAAAATTGACAACCGATTGTCGCTCTGTCATCGTGAGGTCAATTCTGCCAGGACTGACGGCGAAAGGACAGCCCGATGAAGCTCGCCTCGATTCGCATCATCACCGACGACCTCGACCGGATGGTCGCCTTCTATGAGAAGACGACGGGAATCACCGCCCAGCGGCCCGCGCCTCCGTTCGCAGAACTCGTGTCACCCTCGGCCACACTCGCCATCGGGCACTCGCAGACAGTCACTCTGTTCGGAGAGGGCTCAGCGCACTCCGCCGACAACCACAGTGTGATCATCGAGTGGCAAGTCGATGACGTCGACGCCGAGTACGCACGGCTCTCAGCAGACATCGCGGACTGGGTACAGACGCCGACCACGATGCCGTGGGGCAATCGCTCGGTTCTCCTGCGCGATCCCGATGGCAACCTGGTCAATCTCTACACGCCCGTGACCGACGAGGCCAAGCAACGCTTCGCTGAACGCTGAAGCGAACGATGTGCAGTCGCCAGCACGCAAGCCGCAACAGCCCTCGCGTCCCGCACGCGGCTGTCGTGTTCACGAATACGCAGAACTCTCAGCAACCCGGGAACTGCGTTGGAGACCTCTCCCCTCGAGCGACGCGAGCCTGCTGCAAGCCGTTACGAGCAGTACGTCTACGTCTCCGAGGGTTCTGCCGCCGCGCTCGACGACCTCAGCGCGACGTAGCGGCCAGAGCTTCGTCAGTTGAATGAACGCGGTGTCGAGCCCTGGCACTTTGTTGAATCCCGCCTGCGGCCCGACGACCATCCGGCCGGTTGTAGGGTCATAGCGGGATTGGTGCCACGGTCAGACGAGGCAACCGTCATCGTCGATCTTGCCGTTCGCGAGATCAGCGCGCAGGTGCCGGCAGCGCCGTGAAACGGCGTAGCGCTCACCGTTGACGTTGAGCACCGCCCAGTCTCCAATTCCCCGGACTGATCCCGGTCCAAGCTCCTCAACGGTTCCAACGAGTTGCTCTGGCATCTGGCGATTTCTCCTGTTGCTCGCGGGTCAAGCAGCCCTTCGGGCGTTGGGTCGAGGTTAGGCGTAGTCGGTGGCTCGGAAGCAGTCGTGGATGTGGTCGTTGACCACGCCGACGTTCTGCATGAACGCGTACACGCTCGTGGGTCCCACGAAGCGGTATCCCTGCGACTTCAACTGCTTGGCGAACGCGTCCGCCTGCGGTGTCGACGTGGGGAGGTCCGCAAGGGACCGCGGCGCACGCTTCCGGGTGCTCTTGCAGGACCTCGCAAGCGCCGCCAGGGTCGGCGACGCGGAACTCATCGCGCGCGCGTTCTCGACCGTGGCCTGGATTTTGGCGCGGTTACGGATGATCGAGGGATCCCGCACCAGCCGGTCGACATCCTGCGCCGTCATCGCCGCGACCTGCGCGATGTCGAAGCCGTGGAAGGCCGTCCGGAATCCGTCCCGCTTGCCGAACACGATCGACCAGCTGAGCCCGGCCTGGAACACGCCCAGGGTGAGCGCCTCGAACAACGCCGACTCGTCGTATGTGGGCGTTCCCCAGACCTCATCGTGGTAGCGGACGGACGCGGTATCACCAGCCCCGGCCCAGGCGCAACGCGGCTTGCCGTCATAACCGATGATCACATCGTCGCCCATCCGCCCTCCGGCGCCCAGTACTCAAAGGTCAGCGGTTGTTGAAAGGTAGCGTGGCCCAGGCCGTCGCGCTGCAGGCTCGCGATGCCGTCCTGCAGGTCTTGGCTGAGCATCACGGCCGGTCCTTCGGCGTGGGTCACCCGGTCGGCCGCGGCCACACCGCCCGGAGCGCCAGGCGTGGACGACGCGCTTGGTCGTGGCATGACCGCGTGTGGGACCGCTCGCCAGGCTTTGAGCGAAAGCGCGGCCCTCCTCTGCGAGGCTGTCCGCTGGGACGACGCGGTTGACAAGACCCCAGGACGCAAGCGTCTCCGGCGGCAGGATGGAGGCGGTGAACACCATCTCCGCGGCGCGTCCTGCACCGATGCGCGACGCGATGCGCTGGGTGCCGCCCGCGTATGGGATGCCGCCGGCCAGCACCTCGATCTGTCCGATCTGACTGCTCTCCGCGGCCCAGATCAGATCGCACGCAAGACAAAGCTCGACCGACCGCGTCGCTCCGACGGTCGACTGGTAGCGCGCGAACGAGTGGTGGTGAGAGCCGATCCGAAGCGGGGCCCACCGGGCATTATTTACGAGCGCCAGAAGGGACGCCAGCTTCGGTAGGCGTCTAGGTCCGCAGGCTTTCAGCCGTGGACGGTCGGTCAGGCAGCTGCTCTGCCCACCAGTCGAACGGCACTATCCGCATCGCGAGCTCGAACGAGCTGCGGTCGAGCGATTCCGCGAGCTGCGCGATCGCCACGAGATTGTCGCGCAGCCACTCGTCCTCGACCGGCCCGCCGGCCTGAGTCGCGGGGCTCCGGCGGCTCAGCGTCGGGCGACTCAGGTGCTCCTCGAGCGGCTCCGACTCGTCGAGCACGCTGCCCCACCAATACAGGCGACTGTAGAGCTCGACGTGGCGATCGATGATCTCCGCGTACGTGCCGGAGTTGACCATCACGTCCGCCCAGCGGCCCAGGACTTCGTTGCCATGGCCGAGCAGTCCCGCGACCAGCCGGTGGAGCTGCTCGCGACGCGCCGGGCTGACAAGGATGTCATCCATCGCCACCGCGAGGCGCGGCGTGTCGCGCACCGTTTCCGCGCCCGCCTCGAGCGCCCCGTCCGCGAGCTCGCCGTCGGGGACGAGCCCGGCGACCTCGAGCAGACCGGTCCACACAAGGCGAGCCGCGTCGACGAACTGGAACAGCGCGTACTGCGCGAGCACGGACCAGCGCTGACGCTGGCGACGCTCGAGCACCTCGTTCACGACCGCGGCAGTGACGGCGACCACGATCAGGCTCGCGATGATGCCCGTGAAGAGCGTGTGACGCACCCAGAACCCGTCCGCGGCGAGATCCCACGCAATCGCGCCGGCGAGCAGCAGCAAGCTGAGCCCGCCGATGATCCGCGTGGCGCGCACGTACGTCCGAAGCGAGTCGGTGCGGCGCGGACCGACACTCTGACGAGCCATCTCTTGCCGAGCATATTGCGCCGCCTCCGGCGGCGGGGACATGTGCGGCAGCTCACCTAGCTGCTCGAGCTCACCGAGCGCTATTGCGTCGTCTATCAAACGCTTGCCGGCAGCCCGGCGCTCGAGACCACAATCTCGGCTGAATAAGCCGAGTCAGCCGTCAACCGCGCTGCTGGTCTTGCGCCAACCCGAGAGTCTCCAGCCGCCTCCGGGTGCTCATGGAGAGTGCCGCTCAGGAACGGAAGCAGAAGCGCTGACCTCGCCGCCCAATCCAAACAGCAAGCGTGTAAGCGGTCGTCTCGACTAGGCCAGTGCCTAGCGGCTGAGCCGTCCAGCGGCGTCCGCCAACCCTCGCACGCTCGGCTCGGGTGCCGTTTGTCTGCGCCCAGTTTTCGGCGCCTCCGGCTGCGCGCAAGCCGCTCACGTTCGTTCGGGCGACCCCTGCGGGGTTGTCGCTTCGCCGGTGTGTTGGCGCCGGTCTTGGGCTGCGTCAACGCACCCAGCCCGCCAGCAGGCGGGGGTAAGGAGAACACCAGCATGAACAACATCAACCTCGTCGGCC
>JBBWZE010000336.1:0-6822 GCA_039648845.1 Actinomycetota bacterium
CTCGGCCTCGTCCTGATCCTCGCCGGGATCGACGAGGTCAGCAATCCGCGCCTGCGAACCGAGAGGACCGAGCGCCGGCGACTTCTGCGCGCTCTCTTCGGTGGCCGTCTCGTCGCAAGGACATCACCCTGACGAGCGTGGTAGAGGGTACGACGGTCGCCCGGACGGGTAAGGCGACCCTGCTCGAGCTCCGGCAGCTCGTGGTGGAGTACGGCATCGGAGCACGCCGCGCCCGCGCCGTGGACGGAGTCGATCTCTCGATCCACGAAGGGGAAATCGTCGGCCTGGCCGGCGAATCAGGTTGTGGCAAGACGACGATCGCGAACGCGGTGATGCAGATCCTGCGTCCGCCGGCGCGGATTGCCGGTGGGGGCATCCTGTTCGCCGGCGAGAACATCGTCGGGAAGAACGCCGAGGAGTTGCGGCGCTTTCGTTGGCGCAACGTCTCGATGGTCTTGCAGAGCGCGATGAACGCGCTCAATCCCGTGATGCGCGTCGGCGATCAGTTCGTCGACGCGATCCAGGCGCACGAACGCATCGATCGGCGGCGCGCTCTCGCGCGCGCCGGGGAGCTCCTCGAGCTCGTCGGCATCGATCCTCGGCGCGCGCGCGCGTACCCGCACGAGCTCTCGGGCGGCATGCGCCAGCGCGTAGTCATCGCAATGGCGCTCGCGCTCCAGCCTGAGCTGATCGTCATGGACGAGCCGACGACGGCGCTCGACGTAGTCGTCCAGCGCGAGATCATGCAGCAGATCGAGGCACTGAAACGTGACTTCGGCTTCGCCGTGCTCTTCATCACGCACGATCTCTCGCTCCTGCTCGAGTTCGCGGACCGAATCGCCATCATGTACGCCGGCGAGATCGTCGAGATCGCAGCAGCGGAAGCCCTCGCCGACGGCGCGGAGCATCCCTATACGCAAGGTCTTCTGCGGTCCTTCCCGCCACTGAGCGGCCCGATGACTCGACTGACCGGCATTCCCGGTTCACCTCCGGACCTACGCGATCCGCCGAGCGGGTGCCGCTTCCACACGCGCTGCCCTCACTGTGTGCCCGACGAGGCGGAGCTGTACCTGCGGCAGACAACCGAGCGGCCGGTGCTGCGACCACTGCGGGCCGGGCACGAGGTCGCGTGTCATCTCGTCGAGGAACGCGCGAGGTGAGAGCGGCTGCACCCCTCGAGGTTCGCAACCTTTCGAAACGCTTCGGCGTCGGCAAGGCGATTCGACGCGCCCACGTGCATGCCGTCGACGACGTCTCGTTCGAGCTCCGTCCTGGGAGGATCACCGCGCTCGTCGGGGAGAGCGGGAGCGGAAAGAGCACTGTCGCCCGTCTCCTGGCGCGCCTTCACGAGCCGACTGCCGGGACAGTTCTCTTCGAGGGGAGCGACGTCTCGGGCGTGCGGCGACGCCGCGACGTCCTTCGTTATCGGTCACAGGTGCAGATGATCTTTCAGGATCCGTTCGGGTCGCTCAACCCGGTGAAGACGATTCGTCACCACGTCGAGCGACCGCTGCGGATCCACCGCATCGTCGCGCCTGCGCAGATCGAGAATCGCGTGCACGAACTGCTGCGTACTGTGGGCCTCGTGCCGCCAGAGGACATTGCGGCAAAGTATCCGCACGAGCTTTCCGGGGGCCAGCGCCAACGAGTTGCGATCGCGCGCGCGCTCGCGGTCGAGCCGAAGGTCGTCCTCGCCGACGAGCCGATCAGCATGCTCGACGTCTCGATTCGCATCGGGATCCTGAACCTGATGCTGAAGCTGAAGGAAGAGCACGGGATCGCGTTCCTCTACGTAACCCACGATCTCGCGAGTGCGCGCTACATCGCCGACGACATCCTCGTCATGTACGCGGGCCAGGTCGTCGAACGCGGGCCGATCGAGCAGGTCCTGTCGGCGCCGCTGCATCCGTACACTCGGCTACTGCTCGCTGCAGTTCCCGACCCGGCGACGAAGTTGCACGCCCAACGGATCGAGATGCGAGAAGGTCGTGCGTCCGCGGCGGTCGATCCGCCCGAGGGCTGTCGTTTCGTCACCCGTTGTCCTCTGGCGATCGAGGTTTGTTCGCGTGTAACTCCGCCGCTCGTCGAGGAACGGCCTTCACAAGCCGCCCGCTGTCATGTCACTGCCCCGTCGACCTAGCCGAGAGGAAAACAATGCCCGCTGATCCCAGTTCTTTCCCCAACGATTTCATCTGGGGAGCCGCGACCGCGTCCTACCAGATCGAAGGCGCAGCGCACGAAGACGGCCGCGACGAGAGCGTCTGGGATCGATTTTGCGCAACGCCTGGGAAGGTCCGGAACGGTGACTCGGGCGACATCGCGTGTGACTTCTACCATCGCTACCGCGACGACGTCGCGCTGATGGGCGAGCTCGGCCTCGACGCGTTTCGCTTCTCGGTCGCCTGGCCGCGCGTCCTGCCGACGGGACGTGGCCCGATCAACGAGGCAGGCCTCGACTTCTACGACCGCCTCGTCGACGAGCTGCTTGCGCACGAGATCGAGCCTTTCGTAACGCTGTTCCACTGGGACACCCCGCAGGCGCTCGAGGCCGCCGGCGGTTGGCCGGAACGCGCGACCGCAGAGGCGTTTGTCGAGTACACCGAAGCCGTTGTCGGTCGGCTCGGCGACCGCGTCCGTCACTGGATCACGCACAACGAGCCCTGGGTACACGCCTGGATCGGATATGCCTGGGGCGAGCACGCGCCGGGCCGCACGAGCGAGGCCGACGCAGTCGCGGCCGCGCATCACCTTCTGCTCTCGCACGGGTGGGCCGTGGAGGTAATCCGGAGCATCGTTCCAGATGCTCGGGTCGGAATCACGCTCAACCTGTCCCATGCGTACCCGGCCTCGGATGCGCCGGAGGACGAGGCGGCGGCGTGGCAGGTCGACGGCGAGGGGAACCGCTGGTTCCTCGATCCGATCTTCCGCGGTGCGTATCCCGCAGACCTCCTCGAGCGTAACGAGACCGTGGCGCCTTTTGTCCGAGATGGCGATCTCGAGGCGATGTCGGCGCCGCTGGACTTCCTCGGCGTCAACAACTACTTCCGCTTCGTGGTGAGCGCCGGCGCTGAAGGCCCACGGATGGAGCGCGACTCCGAGGCGCCGCACACGGACATGGGCTGGGAGGTCTACCCGGAGGGTCTCAACCATCTGCTTGTTCGTGTCGCTCGCGACTACGCGCCACCGGCGATCTACGTCACTGAGAACGGCGCGGCTTTCGGCGATGTCCGCGTCCACGACGGGCGCGTGCACGATCCTGAACGAACTGCGTACCTCGAGTCGTACATCGCCGCCGTTTCCCGTGCGGTCGCCGACGGTGCGCCGGTGAAGGGCTACTTCGTCTGGAGCTTGCTCGACAACTTCGAGTGGGCCCATGGTTACTCGAAACGATTTGGGATCGTCTACATCGACTATCCGACGCTCGAGCGAGTGCCAAAGGACAGTTTCTACTGGTATCGAGACTTCATCGCGAGCCGGTCCCGGGCCCCGCGTCCGTCTCCGATCGCCACGGGCTGACGTAGGGAAAGGCTAGGTCGAGGAGCCGCGCACGATCAGCTCCACCGGTAGGACCGTGGTCGGCGGGATCAGCTCGGCGTCTTCGATCAGCTCGATCGCCCTTGCCGCGGCAAGGGTCCCGAGCTCCTGGCGGTCCTGACGGATCGTCGTCAGCGGCGGATACGCGAGCGCAGCGGCCTCGAGGTCGTCGAACCCCACGACGGCGACCTCGGGCCCCGGCTGCAGGCCAGCGTCGCGGATTGCCTGCATGGCTGCGAGCGCCATCAGGTCTGACGCGGCAACGATCGCCGTCGGGCGCTCGGCAAGCGCGAGCAGGGCGCACATTTCGCGGTAGCCCGACGCGGACGAGAAGTCCCCGTGACGGAGGAGCTCATCGGAGCGGTCGAGCCCCAACGCCTGGACCTCGAGGCGGAATGCGTGCAGCCGTTCCGACCCCGCCAGGGTGTTCGTGGCGCCGGCGATGTGAGCTATGCGGCGGTGTCCGAGCGCGTGCAGATGGGCGAGTGCAAGACGCACGCCATCCGCATGGTCGGAGCCCACGAAGACGGTGCGGCTGCCGGCGCACCTGACGTCGACGCCGACGAGCGGCACCTGGCGTGACTCGAGGTCGGCGACCAACGCGTCGTCGTCGTCCACTCCGATGAGGACAGCTGCGTCGAAACGATGTTCCGGGCCGGTGTCCTGTGGCTGGAGAAGCAGGGGCTCATATCCAGACTGTGCGAGCCGCCGCGAGATCGCCGCCAGTACCTTCCCGAAGAAGACCAGCGAAAGGTCTCGGTGTCCCGCGTTGTCTCCGACGACCACGGCAACGAGTCGCGTCTTCTGGGTCACGAGTGACCGGGCGGCCCGATCCGCGCTGTACCCGACCGAGCGCGCCGCCTCGAGGACGCGCTCACGGGTGCCGTCGCTCACGTCGCCCTTATCGTTCAGCGCACGGGAGACGGTCGCAATGGACACGCCGGCCACCTCTGCGACATCCTTGATCGTCGGTCGAGCTTTCACGCACCAAACGATACGGCGAGCGGGCATCGTGTGGCATCGGCCCCTTGGATCGCACCAGGAGGTCGCAGGTTCGAGCGGTTCGTCTTTCGATCCGGCGCGTTTGCGAGTCGACGTCGGCGGAGCCGGCATCGACGGCGAGTGGCCAAGTGCTCGGCGTCGCGTATCGCGCGTCGGTTCGAGCGGATAGCTTCTGATTCAGCCAAGCGAAGCGAATGCGCCACTGTTCGCTCGCCGCGCGGCTTCAGCGCGGCGAGGGGGTCCGGAGCTGTCTGGCTGCCTATGGGCAGGGTGGATAGGCGCAGGCAGCCGTGGTCGTAGGAGTAGTAGTAGTGGCGGTGGTGCCGCTACTGGTGTTCGGAACCGTGACGACCGCTCTCCCTTTGCCCGAGACGGCCCACCACTTTGCGCCGAAGAGGGAATTGCCTTCGCCCTTTGTCTGCCCCGCCCGCTTGTCGAGTGCGTAGGTGTAGAGCGGGTGCTTGTTGTAGGTCACCTGCATGCTGCCGTTGCTGCGCCGCGTCGTGCCGAGTAGCGACTTGTTGACGTCGGACCCGGCGGTCGGCCTGCCACGGCTGAGCAGGGGTGGCCAGAATCTCGCGCAGCTCCCATTACACGAGCTCTTGGCGTTTCGGTCCTTGGCGAACAGGTAGAGGGTATGGCCTCTCGCGTTCACCAAGATCATGCCGAGGTTGGTCTTGCGAAGGGAGACTGTCCCGTTCGACTGAGTCACGCTACTTGCGACCGAACCTGCGGCGAAGAAACCGATCATGCCAAGGGTTACCGTCAGCGTGACCACGCCGGCCATGCGGGTGATCGCTCGGCGTCTTCCCCGTTCGTCTTCTCGGTTTGTTCTGTGCCTCATCGTTTGCATAGCTCACCTCCTCGCCTGTTCTTACGTCACGAACTCGCAGGCAGATTTCGGGGCCCTTGTGACACATGGCACTCCAGGTAGGCCCGGCATGCGCCATGGCCGAATCCGGCGGCTCGACCTTTCCGTACATGACTGCACACGCAGAAAGCGGAGTTCCCACGCGTGACAGGTGCGTCGAAAGAAAGGGGGAGAATGAAACGGTTGCTGATCTTGTTCCTGGGGGCGGTGCTCGCTGTCGGGCTGATCGTTCAGGCGTCCGGAGCAAGCTCCCGCGAACAGAAGGTTCTCGAGTTCGACACCCTGGTCGGGGTCAGCGGGCCATTTGTCGGCACCGCCAATCCGATCCGGGGCATCAACGGCGGTGGCCTACCGTGGCAAATCGCAGGAGCCAAGGGCGAGCTTGCAAGCAATGGAAGGTTGGAGGTCAAGGTCCAAGAATTGGTGTTGCTCAACGGGCCGCCGGTACCTCCCGCCTTGAGGGGGACGAACCCGATCTCGTCGTTTGGGGCGATCGTGAGCTGCCTCACCATCGTCGATGGCAGTCCGGTGACCACCAACGTGGCTACCGGTCCTTTCCCCGCAACCGCGACCGGGGATTCCAAGATCGAGGCGACCGTCGGGCTGCCCAGTCCGTGCTTCGCACCGATCATCTTCGTTGGGCCGTCGCCGACCACGTGGTTCGCCGTGATGGGCACATCGTGAGGAGGCACTGACCCGGGCACGATTCGAGTGAGACGGCCGACGCGAGGCCCGCAGCCGATCGTCGGCCGTCTTTCTCTGCGGACGCCCCCAGAGGCTCGGTTCGCCCCACGACAAGTCGTCGCGGTTTCAGCTGGCGTGGTCCTTCGTTTCTAGCTTCGGCGGCGGTAGACGGTAGAACTCGAGGGGCCCGGACGGCATTTGCGGGCCTCCCGTGCGCGGCGCCTGGGGCGGCTTGCGCGCAGCGCGGACGCCGACTCGTGCGCCTCGCTTCGCAGCGCTCGCTGCATGTGCGACCTGTTGTTCGAGTTGGGGGCTGTAGCGCAGCCGATACGACCGCGGTGCATCGGAGTTCCGTGGTTGGACCCAAAGGTAGATGGCACCGGCGTTGCCAGGCGTGGGCGCCTGGACGACGCCTGCGACGAACGCGGCGCCGTCTGCGGGGTGGGACGCGGTCGGCCAGCCGTCGCGCTGGGAGAGCTGCCACCAGACTGCGAGCGCCAGTAGGGGCGTTGCGGCAAGGAGCGGCAAGCGGAGCGCCCACCGCCGGCCGGACGCGGCGGCGAGACCGGAGACCGTGGCGAGTCCAAGAAAGCAGGCCGGATAAACGAGGCTGGTCATCCGCCTGCGTAGGCAGTCGTCGATGACACGAGGTTGAGCGGCAGCTGCGAGATTCCAGAGACGTTGCCCGCCTGGCCGATCGTGAAGCGGAACGCCGTGCGTTCGTCTCCCTT
>JBBWZE010000323.1:0-9929 GCA_039648845.1 Actinomycetota bacterium
CTCGATGCATAGAATCCGCGCGCGCATGGTACGTAGGGGCGGGCGATGGCTGGAATGGTGACGTGGTCGCTCCTGCGGGAGCTGGCCGGCTTCCGAGCGGAGAAGGGCTGCGCCATCAGCCTTTGCCTGAACCTCGACCCCTCCGACGTCCCGACCGCCGGGGACGCCCAGACGCGGATGAACTCCATGCTGAATGCGGCTGACAAGACCGACAGGACCGACCTCACCCACGAGCAACGCTCCGCCCTGAAGGCGGACTTCGAGCGGATTGCGACGTGGTTCGACGACGACTTCGAGCGCGACGGGTCGAAGGGGCTGGCGGTCTTCGCGGCAGGTCTCGACAATTTCTGGCGGACGCTTCCACTTCCACAACCGGTCCGCGACAGTGCGAAGGTCGGGCGCGACTTCTACCTCGCCCCGCTCGTCCCGCTCGTGAGCCGCGGGGATGGCACGATCGTCGCCGTCGTCGGGCGCGAGCAGGGACAGCTCTACCGTTTGCGTGCGGGGCGGCTCGAGGAGATCGCCGAGCACTACGACGAGCAGCCGGGGCAGCACGACCAGGGCGGGTGGTCCCAGAGCCGGTATCGGCGCCATATCGAGAAGCTCGTCCACGAACATCTCAAGGGACTCGCGCAGGAGCTCGATCGGAGCAAGCGCCAGCTCCAGTCGCCGAAGGTTGTGCTCGTCTGCTCGGAGGAGATGCGGTCGGAGTTCAAAGACGCGCTCTCGGCGGAGGTGCGCGCGGCGTTGGTGGGGTGGACACCGGCACAGGCTCAGGCCGGACCCGCGGAGATCCTCCAGGCCGTGGCACCGGTCCTCGAGCAGGCGGAGTCGAAGGACGAGGCCGCGGTGATCGAGCGCTGGCGTGAGGAGGCCGGCCGCAACGCGCGGGCCGCCTCAGGGTGGGAGCAGACCCTCGAGGCGGCGTCGGATGCACGCGTCGAGCTGCTCCTCTTTCAGGAGGGTGCCGACCGCCCTGCATTCCGTTGCCCTGCGTGCGGCCGCGCCGCGGTGTCCGAGGGAAGCTGTCCGCTCGACGGGACCCGACTCGAGCCGACCGACGCGGGCCTCGACCTGGCCGTGCACCAGACGCTTGCTCACGGCGGCGCGGTGTGGGCGATCCGCCACCACCAGGACCTCGCGCCCGTCGAAGGGATCGGCGCCTTGCTGCGCTTCTAGTTAAGCAGCGCTCGCGTCCGCCGGCGACGGCAGAGCGTCGAGCTCGCGGGAAAGAAGCTCGATTGTCTGTGGCGGTTGGGTTGCCTTGTCCACGGGCACGACTTCCGGGATCTCCTTGTTCGTGCTCAGACCGTGCTCCGGGAACTTTCGTGCAGATACGAGGACGCGACGTTCGAACGAGCCCACTGTTTGGTTATAGGCCTGGACGGATCCGTCGAGCCTCTTGCCGAGCGTGACGAAATGCTCGGCCATGGTGGCGAGTCGTTCGTAAAGCTCCCGGCCGAGGTTGCTTATGGCTCTGGCGCTTTCCGCAATCTGCTCCTCCCGCCAACTGGAGGCGATCGTGCGCAACATGGTGATCAGCGTGGCGGGGCTTGCAAGGACGATCCCGGAGCTCGCATGCTGTTCGAGCAGGCTGGGGTCTTGCTCGAGAGCGGCCCTGAAGAAGCTCTCACCCGGCAGGAACATGACGACGAAATCCGGGGCAGAGTCGAACTGCTTCCAGTAGGACTTCGCCTTCAGCGCGGCCATGTGGTCGCGGACGTTACGAGCGAAGTCTGCAAGACGCTGAGCACGCACTGCGTCGTCGTTGGTCTGCCCGGCATCCAGCAGCGCCTGAATCGGAGTTTTCGCGTCCACCACGACCGTTCGCCCGCCCGGCAGGCGTACGACCAGGTCCGGGCGGAGAGTTCGGTCTTCATCTCCATGACCTGTCAATTGCGCGACGAAGTCACAGTAGGCAAGCATTCCGGCCGACTCGACCGTGTTCTTCAGCTGCATTTCGCCCCAGCGCCCGTGAACGGACGGAGCGCGGAGCGCAGTCACCAGGCTGCCGGTCTCCGCCCGCAGTCTCTCGTTCGTGTCGGCGACCGTCTTCAGATGGGCGGTGAGCAACCCCACATCTTGGCGTCGTGCTTTCTCCAGTGTCTTCACCTCGCCACCGACCCTCTCCAGAGATTCCTTGATCGGTCCGACAAGGTTCTCGACCGCCTTCTGCCGAGAGTCGAGATCGTGCTTGGCTCCGAGTTGCAGCTTTTCGAATTGCGCCTTGGCAAGCTCGATGAATTGCTCGTTGTTGCCCCTGAGCGCCTCGGCACACATCGAGCTGAGCTGCGTCGACAATTCTTCTCTCGCCTCGATCAGAACCGCCACCTTTTCCGCTCCGGACGAGCGTTCGTGGTCGAGGGCTGACTCCAGCCGAGCGATGTTGGTTCCCATTCGTGCGCGCCCGGCAATCCAAGCGATAGCGGCGCCAAGTGCCAGGCCGATGAGGAGGAGTGCGATTCCCATTCGAGCCCGCTAACGATACGGAGCGCTTCGGACGGACTGGATCGGGGGGCGAGCCTAGGCTCGCCCCCGACCAACAAGGCTCAGGTGTTCTCGCGCTCTACGTGGGCCTCTGCGGCCTGGTTGCGCTGTTCCTGCGCCATCGCCTCATGCTGAGCGGCGCGGTCTTCTGCGGCGCCTTCGCGCTCCTGCGCAGCCCCCTCGCGCCGCATCGAGGAGTCACCCATCAGGTCTCCGGCCGCCTTCTTGCCCCGGCCGAGCAGCTTGTCGAGCAGTCCCATCTTGACCTCCAACTTCTTGTTGGGAACGCGCTTCGAGTGTTCCCCAGTATGAGCCCATCTGGGTGAAGTAGGGACCCGCGCGCGGAGGCGGGACCGCGTTCCGCCGGGAGCGCTAGGGCACATCAGCCTCGTCGAATCCCGAGAAGGAGGGGGCCCGCGGGAGAACCATGGGTTCACCCGGGTCAAAAAAACACCAAAGCCGGCGAACCCGAGGGTTCATCGGCTTTGGCTCGAGGAGCATATGCCGCTTGAACAGGCGCAGTCAAGATCCGTCTCCCGTGAAAAAACGCGCACGTTGCGAACTTCCGTCGCGTGGCATCCGGTATGGGTACCCTTGCCGCGCCGTGGCCAAGAAAGTCCGCACACCGCCCCCTCCGAGGCGTGTCCAGGCCCCTCAGCGTCGCGAAACCCGCCGGCCTTCTGGCGGGGCTCAGCGCCCGCCTTGGATCTATGCCGCCGGCGGGGCGCTCGTCGCCGCCGCGATCGCCGCCGCGGTCGTGGGGATCGTCGTTGCGCGGGGCGGAGGAAGCGATACGAAGGCCGCAGCGACGAACTACAACACATTGCCCGGGATCCGCAAGACGAAGGCCCCCTGGCCACCCGAGTACCGCTATCTCGCCGACCGGCTCGCGCCGCTCGATCTGACAACCCTCGGCGGTCACAACGGGCTCGTCCTCCACTTTCACACCCACATCGACATCTTCGTGAACGGCAAGAAGGTGCAGGTGCCGGCCCTCGTCGGGATCAATGCCGGCGCGGGCTGGCTGACGGAGCTGCACACCCACGACGCCAGGGGTGTGATCCACGTCGAGGCGCAACAGTCACGCGACTTCACCCTCGGCCAATTCTTTGCCGAGTGGGCGGTCTATCTCAATTCGCACTCGATCGGCGGATATTCGGGGATGACGTGGTACCTCAACGGCAAGCAGCAGACGGGCAACCCGGCGGCGCTCGTTTTCAAACCGCACCAGGAGATCGCGTTCGTCGTCGGCAAGCCGCCGGACAAGATTCCTTCCAGTTACGCCTTCAGCGCGGGCGAATAATCCAAAGAACCGCGGCTATTCTGCGCACGCCGGGGTGGCGAAACTGGTGATACGCGCCCGACTTAAAATCGGGTGTCCCTTTTCAGGGGCGTAAGGGTTCGAGTCCCTTCCCCGGCACTCAGACCCGCGTTCGGCGCACTACGTTGTCCGAGGGGACGACGATGACAGCTCTTCTGCCATTGTTCTGTCAACAGTTGGGCGACAACGCGGTAAGCGTCAACGTGCCCAGGTCAGGGCAGCGCGAAGTCTATGCCCGAAGGCAATGGCGGCGAGCGCAGCCCGCTGCCGCAAGAGCTGGGAGGCACTCGACCGAAGCTTGAGCTTGGTTCAGCCGGCTTGGCGCCGGCGCGTAGTGACCACGAAGCGCCGCTGGTTCGACAGGCGGGCACGAGCCGCCAGACCTGACGTGGGCTTGGGCCACTCCTGGATCAGGCGAACCGTTCGGCGGGTTCCGTGGCCCGCAAAGAGCCTACGTTCCATATCTCAAGAACGCACACAGCGCCCTTTTGGTTCCGCACGGTCCCACAACCCGGTATCGCAACCCGCAGATGAACGAGGCATTCGAAAAAGGGAGTACTGTTCGTAACGTCTTCTGACTCAGATTCCTCGTTCTGTCCCATGGGACGGCTCGGTCAGGAGCACTCCATTCGAAGGAGGCCATCGAAGTGGCCACTACCATGCCCGACTCTGCCAACGCGGCCGTGAAGGATCGCACGACGAGGGTTCTTGCCCGCTTCACCGCGGCACCAAGCATGACGACCGAAAAGTACGACGAAACCATCAAGCGTCTAAAGGCGTCCGGTAGCCAGTGGCCGCCGGACGGGCTTGCTTACCACATCGCGTTTAGTTCAGGGGGCAGCTTCCGAGTCAGCGAAATTTGGGATTCTCGGGAGCAGTTCGACGCGTTCGGTCAGCGTCTGATGCCGATACTGACCGACGTTGGCATCGAGCTCGAAGGCGAGCCTGAGATGCTCGACATCCACAACATCATCCAGCGCTAACCATTTTCGCACGGAGCCGCATGGTCACGGACCATGCGGCTCTTCAACCGGTGGTCGGACGTTTCCATCCGATGCACCTTCAGCGCGGCGCTGCGACGGGTAGAAACCGCCTCCGAGACAGAAATGAATCGGCTTGAAAGAGGTGGATTCTCAGCACTTTCTTAGCGGGCATTTATCGGGCATTCATCTTCGGCTGCTGAACTACCTGCATGTCCAGTGAGCTCGGCTCCGGCGCCGCAGCCCGCGACGCGGGCGTTGCGCGCGTCCGCAAACTGACCCGCGGTGCCGTGGTCTGCGCGGCGCTCTTGAGCGGCGCCTTCGCAGGATTGGCCGCGGCATCGGCGCAGGTGCGCAAGGCGACTCCAGCTGGAACGCAGGCGACGACGGTGCCGGCTCCGGCCCCCGCTCCTGCTCCAAGCTCGGCGCAAGTCCCGGCGCCCGCGGCTCCCTCGCAGGCGCCCTCGCAATCAGCCGCGCCACCGGTCGCGTCCTCGGGCGGTTCCTAATGGCGGCGGCGTGGGTTGACCTCGCCGCGCTCGGCTCGACGGCGCTGCTCTGGACGACCGACGATGCCGCGCTGTCGGACGCCACGGCAGAACTCGTACGCGAGCTCGAGGGGGTCGACCTCGCCTGCAGCCGCTTCCGTGACGACTCCGAGTTGGCGCGGCTGAATCGCGCCCAGGGCAAACCATTCGCGGCAAGCCGCTATCTCTTCGAGGCCGTCCGTACTGCGGTGCGCGCCGCGGCGGCAACTGACGGGTGGGTCGATCCAACGATTGGCCGTGGGCTCCGACTCGCCGGCTACGACCGGACGTTCACTATGGTCGGCGGACACGACCCGGGCAGCGTGCGATTTGCTCCGGCGGCGGGCTGGCAACTCGTCGAGCTGGACGACGATCGCCGATCGATCCGGATCCCTTCGGGTGTGGAACTCGATCTGGGCGCGACGGCAAAGGCGCTCGCGGCCGACCGCGCTGCACTCGCCGCGGCGAAGAGAACGGGCACCGGCATTCTCGTCTCGCTGGGCGGTGACATCGCCATCGCCGGTCCCGCACCGCTCGGTGGCTGGCCGGTGCGGATCGCCGACGACCACCGTGCGTCGCTCGACGCTCCTGGCCCGGTGGTCAGCCTCGACTCCGGTGGGCTCGCAACTTCGAGCGTGACGGTGCGTCGCTGGCGCGTGGGGGAGCACGACCTTCACCACATCCTCGACCCGCGCACCGGCCGCCCTGCGCGATCGTGCTGGCGGACGGTCAGTGTGGCTGCCGCATCGTGCGTGGACGCAAATACGGCGAGCGCGGCCGCGGTGTTGCTTGGTGAGGCGGCGCCGGCATGGCTCGCCGAGCGGCGGCTCCCGGCGCGACTGGTTGGCGTCTCGGGCGAGGTCGTCTGCATCGGCGGCTGGCCTGCGGAGGTGGGGATGGCGGCGTGAGCGGGCCGAGCGTCTACTGGTATCTGACGCGCGGGACCGGCGTGGTCGCGTTGCTGCTGCTCACCGTCGGTCTCGTGCTCGGCGTAATGGGGCCGACCGCCTTCCGTACCGGCCGGCTGCCGCGCTTTGCCGTTTCCGCACTGCACCGGAACGTGACCCTGCTCGCCCTTGTGTTCGTCGTCGTGCACGTGGTGACGACAATTCTCGACAGCTATGCGCCGATTGGCGTGCGGGACGCGTTTGTCCCGTTCGTCGCGTCGTACCGTCCGGTCTGGCTCGGACTTGGCGCGGTCGCCTTCGACCTGCTGTTGGCGCTGATCGCGACCAGCTTGCTCCGCAAGCGGCTCGGCCTACGCGCCTGGCGCGCCGTGCACTGGCTCGCGTACGCGTCATGGCCGGTGGCGCTGTTGCACTCGCTCGGGACCGGCAGTGACGCACGGTCGGTCTGGCTGGTCTTGCTCGCATCTGCTTGCACGGTTGCGGTAGTTGCAGCGGTGCTCTGGCGCACTGCCACGGCCGCACGCGTAGGACTCGTGCAGCGGGTCGGGCTGGGAGGGGCGACAGTCGCCTTGGCGTTGGGCGCGCTCGTCTGGTTTCGCGCCGGGCCGGATCGCGCGGGCTGGGCGAGCCGCGCCGGAACGCCGGCCGCACTGCTCGCTTCGTCGCAAACTGCGTCGACCACGGCTGTTGCTCCCACCGCGTTGCCCGAAGCGCCGTTCACCGCCTCGCTCGACGGGCGGTTCGCGGAGTCAGGGCCGGATGAAAGCGGCCTCGTCTCCGTCGCCATCACCGGCCTCACTCGCGACGGGGTTGACGGCGAGCTCCATCTCGATCTCTGGGGGCAACCGCTCCCCGGCGGCGGCGTTTCCATGAGCGCGAGCAGCGTGCGATTCGGTTCGACGAGTGCGCCGTCCGAATACGTCGGGCGCATCGTCTCGCTGAGCGGGCAGCGCCTCGTCGCCTCACTGCGCGATGCGTCCGGGCGCTCGTTGACGCTGGACCTCGATCTGCGCATTGACACCGCGTCGGGCACGGTCGGCGGCGACGTCCAAGCGGTCCCATCATCGGCGGCGAGCGAGAACTGATGAGCCGTGTGGCCGTGTCTGAGGTCGCGCCGCGCGCGGAGTTGCCGCGTCTGCTCGCCGCCGTGCGCGCGGATGGTTCACCGGTCCCGCTCGACAAGCATCTGGCCGTCTATGGCTCGCCGCCCGTGCGTCTCGGGGGACGGCTGATCGACCTGGTCGAGGCGAGCGGCCTCACCGGGCGCGGCGGCGCCGGATTCCCGACGGCGACGAAGCTGGGTGCGGTCGCCGCGGCCCACGGACGGAAGTTCGTCGTCGCAAACGGCAGCGAGGGCGAGCCACTCAGCCGCAAGGACAAGGCGTTGCTCGGCTGCGTGCCGCACCTCGTGCTCGACGGAGCGGCACTCGCCGCGACTGCCGTCGGCGCAGACGAAGTGGTCGTCGCGGTCGGCCAGGGAGCGGCACGCGAGCGCAGTGCGTTGACGCGGGCAGTCGCGGAGCGTACCGGCCGTGGTCTCGACCGCGTCCGTTTCCAGGTGGCGGCCGCGCCGGAGGGTTTCGTCGTGGGCGAGGAGACGGCGCTCCTCTCCTGGCTTTCCGGCCGCGCGGCAAAGCCGACCCTGGTTCCGCCGCGTCCATCCGAGCGTGGCATGCGCGGTCGTCCGACCCTCGTGCAAAACGTCGAGACACTGGCGCAACTGGCGCTCGTCGCGCGCTACGGGCCGGAGTGGTTTCGTGAGCTCGGCACCGACGCGGAGCCCGGTTCGGCTCTCGTCACGCTTTCGGGCGCGGTCTCGCGGCCCGGCGTGTACGAAGTCGGCCTCGGCATGCCGATCCGTGACCTCGTCGAGTGGGCAGGCGGGACGACCGAGCCGGTCAGCGCATATTTGATCGGCGGTTACTTCGGCAGCTGGGTCGCTGCGGCCGACGCCGAGCGGGCGGCGTTGCTGGACTCGCAGCTCACCCCGCTCGGTGCGTCCCTGGGAGCGCGTACGCTATTTCTGCTGCCGGGACGCGTCTGTGGCGTCGTCGAGACCGCCCGCCTGGCGCGCTACCTCGCGACCGAGAGTGCCGGGCAATGTGGTCCTTGCGTGCACGGGCTCGACGCGATCGCCGGTGGTCTCGAACGGCTCGCCCGTCCCGAGCGTGTCGACCTTGCGCGGCTCGAGCGCTGGCTCGAGCAGGTGCGCGGCCGCGGTGCGTGCCGCCATCCCGACGGAGCGGTCCGGCTCATCGCAAGCGCGCTCGAGGTGTTCGCTCGCGAGGTCGAGCTCCATGCGGTCGGGCGGTGCAGCGGCGAGGGGCGAGTCGTCTTGCCGACTGGAACGGCGTCATGAGCGAAGTGCTCCGCGTCAACCCGATCGCATGCGATGGTCACGGCCTTTGTGCGGAGCTGCTCCCGGAGCTGATCCACCTGGACGAGTGGGGCTATCCGATCGTTGACGGGCGACCTGTGCCCGAGGAGCTGCTCTCGCATGCCCGGCGCGCGGTGGACGTGTGCCCGACGCTCGCGCTCGCACTCGCCCGCCGAGAACGAGTCGAAGCGAATCGCTAGCTCGTTGCAAGCCAGACCGTCACCGAACGTGGCTGTGCCCGATCGACCGCCGAACGTCACGTGGAACTTTGCAGCGTTCGTCCTGAACTCCCCGACACCGATACCCCGACGCGTGCGGCAAGAACAGCCGAGGGTCCCGGTTCGAGTTCCGCCCCTGGCGCTCCATGAGGTGTGGGCCTTGGGGCCTGGAGTACCTGGTTCTCGCGGCACGGGCTTCCGTATGAGCAGGTCATACGGTTGGAGGAGACCACCGCTGCGTCGAGTGGAAACCTAGACTCCGAGCGTGACCGAGGTCGAAGAGCTTTCCGCGGAGGAAGCCCGGCTCGAATGGGATACGCCGCTCTTCCGAACTGCGCTGACGCAGTTCGAGCAGGCGATTCCCTACGCAGAGGTCAACGAATCGATCGCGGAACGGCTTCGCTATCCGGAGCGTGCGGTGATGGTGACGGTTCCGATTCGCCGCGAAGCGGGGCACGTCGACGTCTTTCCCGCCTACCGCGTCCAGCACTCGAGCGTGCTCGGCCCGACGAAGGGCGGAATCCGCTACGACCCGCACGTCACCCTGGGCGAATGCACTGCGCTCGCCGTCTGGATGACATGGAAGTGCGCCCTCCTTCGTCTGCCCTACGGCGGCGCGAAGGGAGGCGTGCGTTGCAATCCGCGTGAGCTCTCCGCGCGCGAGCTGGAGCGGCTGACCCGCCGCTATACGAGCGAGTTGCGCGGCGTGATCGGGCCACAGGAAGATATCCCTGCTCCGGACATGGCCACGAACGAGCAGACGATGGCGTGGATCATGGATACGTACTCGATGCAGGTCGGCCATGCAGTGCCGGAGATCGTCACCGGCAAGCCCATCTCGCTCGGCGGGTCGCTGTTTCGGCACGAGGCCACCGGCGCAGGCGTCGTGATGGTGATCGAACGGGCCTGCCGGCGACTCGGCTGGGACATCGCAGAGCAGCGCTGCGTCGTGCAGGGTTTCGGGAACGTCGGGGGGATCGCTGCGCAGGAGCTCATCTCGAAGGGCGCGGCAGTGCTCGCCGTATCCGACGTGTCCGGTGGGATCTACTCGCCGTCGGGCCTTGACCTCGACCACGTGCGCACGTGGGTGGCGGCGCACGGGACGCTGGCC
>JBBWZE010000020.1:0-6331 GCA_039648845.1 Actinomycetota bacterium
CGTCCCCTGGCCCGACGAATCGCAGCGCCGGCCGCGCAGGCCGGGGCAGCAGCGGGTCCTCTTGCTTGCAGCCGCGCTCGCAACGGCGGCGGTGCTCGGCTTCGTGCTCGGGCAGTCATCCGGCCCCGGCTCGAGCTTGACTTCCATCGAACCGGTGCGAGTCGTGAAGCTCGCGGGGACGAACCTCGATCGCGATGCGCGAGGGACCCTCGCGCTCGGCAAGGCCGACGAGGACGGCAACTGGCCCATGCTCCTCCACGCGACCGGCCTGCGGCAGCTGCCCGAGGGCGGCTACTACGACCTCTACCTGACGAAGCGCGAAAAGCCGGTCGTGCTCTGCGGCACCTTCAACGTGAGGAGCGGCGAGGCGATCATCCGGTTCACAGCGGCGTATGACCTCAGCCACTTCGACAGGGACGGCTGGGTGATCACACGCCAGCTACCGGGCAACCACGAGCCGACCGAGATCGTCCTGAAGCCGACGGCTGCCTAGGGCGCGATGCGGCCGCGCTCGACGAATGCCTCGTGCGTGATCGGCATGGCTCGCTCCAGGAACGATTCGGCGGCAGCCGCATACTGCTGAATCTCATACTGGGCCGCTTCGTGGTTCCGCAGCGAGCAGAAGTGCATGAGGCTCCGGGGATTGCAGCTCCAGTAGTACTTCGTGTACGTGGAGAGCGGCAGCACCGCACGAGCGACCTCTTTCGCGACTCCCTGCTCGAGCATTCGCTCGTACGCCTGGAATGCGCGCGTCGCGTTTTCTTCTAGCTCGCGGCGCGTGGCCTCGCGTGTGACGTCGTCGACAGGCTCGAATGAGTAGGCGCCCGGCTTGCCAACCTGAGTACGAACGTATTCCGGGACATAGAACTCGGGCTCCATCTTCGAGTAGCGGCCGCTCCATTCGTTGTAGGAGTGCCCGGCCCGGTGTCGATGATGCTCGCGAACGACGAACAGCGGCGCTTTGACGATGAATCTGAAGTAACCATGCTCGAAGGGACTTCCGTGCCCCTCTCGCATCAGGAATCGGATGAGGCCGGCGTCGCGCTCGCCCAGCTCGTCGGATGCCTGGTTGAAAGAGACACGCGCGCCGTTGACGACGGCAAGATCGGACGCGAGAACCCCGTCGAGCGCCACGAAGCCGTGGTCGAGGACCGGGATCGTGTTCTCCGATAACACTTCGGGCATGACAGTCACGGGCGCGAGTCTAGCCGGGGCGCATGTCGGCACCTCCGGCTGGTCATATCCGTCCTGGAAGCCAGGGTTCTATCCAGCCGGGACCGATGCGAAGGAGTTCCTCCGCTTCTACGCGGGACGCTTCTCGACCGTCGAGCTCAACACCACGGGGTACCGGGTGCCGGCCGAGGAACAGTTCGCGCGCTGGGCCGACCAGACGCCGGCGGGATTCGCGTTCGCCCCGAAGCTGGCGGGCAACCGGCCGCGCCTGCTCGCCGAGTTCGGGCCGCGCGTGCGTGCTCTCGGCGACCGGCTCGGGCCGATTCGCGTCCAGCTGATCAGCGCCCGAGACGAGGGAATGATCGAACTGATCCTCGGCTCGCTCGATCCCGAGCTGCGCGTCGCCTTCGATCTCGCGCACCCCTCTTGGGATGGCATCGAGCCGAGGCTTGCGCAGGCGGGAGCGGTGCGGGTCAACGATTTCGACCACGAAGCGCCGTTCCGATACGTGCGGTTCCGCGATCCACCGTACGCGGAGGAGGAGCTGGCCGTCTGGGCGGAGAGGTTACGTGACCGGGACGAGCCGGTCTTCGCGTACTTCCGTCACGAAGAGGAGCCGACCGCGCCGCACTACGCGCAGCGCCTGCTCGACCTGCTGGCTCAGTGACGCCGGCAGAGCTTGTCGACGCCGACGATCGAGTCGAGCTGGGCGTTCCGCTGCTGCTCGTACTCGATGTCGGCCGGATTCCTCGAGTCGTAATCGTGCAGACCGGGCACGGTGATGCTCACGTCGGGTGTGACCCCCGGCCCGATGACGGTGAGACGATACGCCTCGCCGGTGCCCGGCCCGCGAGGCGCGTTCGGAAAGCCGCGCGGATGCGCATAACCCTTCGTCGGGTCGAAGGCGTAGAAGCCGTAGCAGAAGACACCCGTCGGGTTGTGGGCGAGAAAAGCGTTCTCCCGCCTCCAGCCCTTGCCGTAGCGTGAGTTGAGCGTGTCGAGGTAGATGTTTCGACCGTAGGCATCCTTCGGCGACCCCATGGATGTCGCGTTGAAGCCGTATACCGGTCGCCCGTCGTAGGTCAGGCGTCCGAAGAGATGATGGAAGCGGCCGCCGTAGATCCAGTCGGTCCACGCCTCCAGGATTGCCACCGGTCCAGACCAGTGCGACAGATGCAACTCGATCGTGCGTTGGATCGGCAACCATGGCACCATCCCGAGATCCGGTAGGGCGCGCTGCCAGCTTTGAAGCGCCCAGTACGAGCCGTCCGGCGCTGCGCACGCTGCTACGAGAAAAGCCAGCCGCGGGCCGTCGTAGGCGCGGCAGCCGCCTTTGAACGAGGTCCAGGCACGTCCCGAATAATCCTTCCTGAAGCGGACCTGCGGCTTGCCCGAGGTCGGGTGGCGGGCGTCCGTCGCGCCGGAGGCGAGCACATGCCAAGCCCGACCGCGTGCCCGGTAGCTCACGAGCGCCCTGCCCTGGGCGTCGACCGAGAGGCTGACGCCGCGGCCGTCGCGGTCGATCAGCTCCGAGGACGACGCGGGCGCTGCGCACGTCAGAGAGGCACAGGTCAGCACGAGAGCGATCACAGCTTTCGGCATCACTGTCGTCTTGTCTTCGGTGTCCCGGCCTCGAAAACGAAGGCGAAACAAATGCGAAAGCGGGTTTCGTTTCCCTAGCGGATCGCCGCGACTTCTTCGCGCACAATGCGCCGCAGATCCCGTTCGAGCGTGAGGCGGTGTTGTCGCAGCGCCTCCTGCAACGCTTCATTCGAAGCAGCGGTTTCGTCGAGAAGAAACCAGCCAGAGGGGCGATCGAGGGCCTGGCTGAGACGGTCGAGATGCCGAAATGGAGCGACGGTTCCCGCCTCATAACCCTGGACCGAGCGCCGCGTTACGCCGAGGCGGCTTGCGAGCTCCTCCTGGGTCAGCCCGGCCGCATTCCTCGCCGTCGCGATCCTGCGGCCGACCTCGCCGAGATCTTTCCTGCGAGCGCCGGCCCGATTGCGATCCCGCGGCAGAGAGACCGTCATCGTCCCGACCCTTCGGCCGCTTGGGTCCTCGACGGGTGAGGCACGGCAATGGACGCGGTGGCCGTCCACGGTGAGTTTTCCTTCCCAGTGCTCTTTGTGCTGCGCCGCCTCGACGAGCTCGGAGGGAACGCCGCCACCCTCGGCGCACCCGTACAACTCCCTCGCCTCGCGGTTGCAATACACGACCCGGTCCCGCGTGTCGCTCACCACGACGGCCGCGGGGATGTGGTCGAGCAACATCGCCTGGAGTCTCCTGGAGTCACTCATGGCGTCGACCTTTTAGAACGGCGGGCAGGCCCAGACTTGCGGCCCTGGACCGGTAGCGGACGCGAATCCCCCGAACGAGGGACGCCTCTGCTCCGTCAGGGATGCCGGCACTTCTTGTCGACTCCAAGGATGGAGCCGAGCAATCCGTTCTGACGCCGTTCGTACTCGACGTCTGCCGGATTTCCTGCGTCGTAGTCGTGCAAGCCGGGAATGGTGACGCTCACGTCGGGAGTCACGCCGGGGCCGATCGCCGTCAGGCGGTATTGCGTGCCGTTCCCCGGGCCGCGTGACGTGAATCGGTAGAAGCCGTAGCAGAAGATGCCCGTCGGGCGATGCGCGAGGAAGGCATTCTCGCGCCGCCAGCCCTTCCCGTAGCGCGAGTCGAGCGTATCGACGTAGATGTTGCGACCGTAGCCGTCGAGCGGCGATCCGACGCGTGTTGCCGTAAAGCCGTACACGGGCTTGCCGCTGTAAGTGAGCCGGCCGAACAGGTGGTGATAGCGCCCGCCGTAGACCCAGTCGTTCCAGGCTTCCAACTTCGCGATCGCGCCCGACCAGTGGGAGAGATGAAGCTCCCACGCGCCCAGCCCGTTGCGCGGACGGCCGTCGAAGTTCGGCAGCGTCCTCCGCCACGATTGCAGCGCCCAGTACGAGCCGTCGGGCGCCGCGCAGGCCGCGACCTGGAACGCGAGCGTCGGACCGTCGTACGAGCGGCACTGGTTTCTGAAGGAGGTCCAGTACCGGCCCGAGTAGTCCTTTCTGAAGCTGACCTGCGGCCGGCTCATCGTCGGTTGCCGCGCGTCGACCGCGCCCCACGCGCGGACGTGCATCATGCGTCCGCCGACCTTGTAGCTCACCAACGCCTGACCCCTCATGTCAACGGCGAGCCTGACGTTCTGCGCGTTCCGGTCGATGATCTCCGAGGCGGACGCAGTCGGCGCAGACAAAAGCAACAGAACAGCCGACAACGGCAGCAGGAGGTGGCGTCCCACTCACTGGAAATCGACGTTCAAAATCATAGGGCGGTCACTCGTTCGAGTGATCTCCGCTACCGTCCCCTACCCAGAGGAGCGTGGGTCGCCGTCTACTCATCGTCGCTGTCTCGGGGCTGTTCGCCATGGGCGCCCCGGCGGCGCACGCCTCCGAACGGCTGGACGTGAATGCATCCAGTGTCCACCTGGCCGTGAACGGCGGCACCGCTCTCGTGAGCTACCGAGCGCGAGGTCGCACCATTCATGCGCTGGTCTGGGGCGCCGTCAACGCTCGACCCCCGAGCCAATCCGTCAGGCAAGTGCGGTTCCGGTTCGACTGGAGCGGTGGCTGGAAGACGAGACATCGCCTCGTCTGGAAGACGTTCCGAAACCGCTGCGCGCCTTATGACGGCCTCGCGCTCGCCTATCTGGTGACCGCCTGCAAAGCACCCGACGGCTCGTACTGGGCGGTACAGGCCTGGCAGCCATATCTACCTCACCGAGGCTACCTACCATACGAAGCGCGCCAGACGCAATGGGAGTTCCACATTTCGCACTGGAAGGGACCCCCGGCGATCCTCGAAGTTCACACCGACTGGGCTTTCAAGGGCCAGGCGCACGACCTCTTCGGCCGGCTGACGTATCTCGGGCAGCCCGTCTACGGCTTCAAGACCGGGCGCGACGGGGCGCCGGGCGACAAGTACGGGCGCAGTCTGTACATCGACACGTTCGATTCGGCGTACGGTCCGGGTTGGAAGCGCGAGACGTCGATCATGTTCCGCACGGGAAGTGGCGCCTTCTGTTACAGCTTCTGGCCCACGCACGACAACACGTTGCCGGGCTATCCGAACAATCTGCGCCCGGCAGGGAATGGCAAGCGCTACCGCATCTCGGTCGAAGGCCCGGGAGTGACACCGGATCTGCTCTGGGAGGGTGCCGGGCTCCACGACTTCAATCCTGCAAGTCGGACGGACGCGGGATACGAACGCGAGATGGATGTGCTGTTCATGCAGTTCCTCGCCGACGACAAGTTCTGCCCGACGCAGAGGTAGCTCAGAACCGGGCCACTGCGCCGAGGTGTCGTTCGTAGGCCCGGCTTTCGACGATCTCTGCGATCTGCCCAACGGCGTAGCGAAGCTCGTCGTCGGTGTTGTAGTAGTGCGGGCCGAGACGAAGTCCGGCGTCGGGGCGGAAGTCGCAGAGGATCTGGCGCTCGCTCAGCTCTTTGTGCACAGCCTCGAACTCGGGCGTGCGCACGGTGACGGTGCCGCCGCGGCGGTCCGGGTCGCGCGGGCTGCCGACTTCGAAGCCGGCTTCGTCGAGCAGGTCGATGAGGAGTTGGGTTTGACGCACCGAGTTCTCCCGGATGCGATCGACGCCAATCTCCTCCATCAGGTCGTAGCCTGCGGTCGCCGCGTACAGAGCAGGGACGTTGGGCGTGCCGGTGAGAAAGCCTGCAGCGCCTTCCGCATAGTCGAGCTCGGGCTCGAAGCCGAAGGGACGCGCGTGCGCCTGCCAGCCGACGAAGGTGGGCTCCAGCACGTCGGCGAGATCGGGTCGGACGTAGAGCCAGCCGTTGCCGGGCCCGCCGCAGAGCCACTTGACGCTGCCTCCGACCGCGAAGTCGACTTTCAACGCCGCCACGTCGAGCGGCACGATCCCGGCGGACTGGTAGGCGTCGAGCACGACGTGCGCGCCGACCTCGTGCGCTCGGCGGACGATCGCGGCGACGTCCTGGATTTCCGCCGTCTTGAAGAGGACGTGCGTGATCGGAACGAGCAGCGTGCGCTCGTCGATCGCCTCGATGATTGCCGCGTCGTCCTCGACGACCACGACGTCCAGCTCCGGTTGCGCCTGGTACAGGTAGCGGACGCTCGGGAAGTTGCC
>JBBWZE010000083.1:0-5340 GCA_039648845.1 Actinomycetota bacterium
AGCGAGATGACTGCAACCTCGGTCGTGCCGCCGCCGACGTCGACGATCATGTTTCCCGTCGGTTCGGCGACAGGGAGTCCTGCGCCGATCGCGGCAGCCATCGGCTCCTCGATCAGGTACGCCTGACGTGCCCCTGCGCTCAACGTCGCTTCCTCGACTGCGCGCTTCTCGACGCCCGTGACGCCGGAGGGAACGCACACCACCACACGTGGATGAGCGAAGCGATGCTGGTGGACCTTCTGGATGAAGTGCCGCAGCATCTGCTCGGTCACGTCGAAGTCGGCGATCACGCCGTCCTTGAGCGGGCGAATGGCGGAAATCGTCCCCGGCGTGCGCCCGAGCATTCGCTTCGCCTCGACCCCGACGGCGTGCACCTCGCCCGTCCGCTGGTCGATGGCGACGACGGAGGGCTCGGAGAGCACGATCCCGCGGCCGCGGACGTACACGAGCGTGTTGGCGGTACCCAGGTCCACGGCCATGTCGCGGCCGCCGAAGCCGCCGAGATTGTCGAAGAGGCCCATCGGACGACCGAGTGTAGATCAACGGAGTCAGCCGAAACCGTAGACCCCGGAAAAGCGCTCAGCGAGTAGACGAACGAGTAGAGCGACAGGGAGCCCGACGACGTTCAGATAGTCGCCCTCGATGGATCCGACGAGCGCGGCACCTCGACCCTGGATCGCGTAGCCGCCCGCACGTCCCTCCCACTCACCGGTCGCGACGTAAGTGCCGAGCTCGCGGGGCGCCAGCTCGCGGAACGACACCTGTGTCGCCTCGTGCTCGACGTCTTCCCACCCGGGCGTCAGGAGGCAGAGCCCCGAAACGACGACGTGCGTCTTGCCGCCCAGCTCCTCGAGCATCTTCTCCGCGTCGGCGGCGTTCGCCGGCTTCCCGAAGATCCGGCCGTTGAGCACGACAGCGGTGTCGACACCGACGACCGGCCTGTCCTCGGCGATGTCAGCGACGGACCGTGCTTTCCCGCGCGCATGCTCACGCACGACCCGCACTGGGTCCGCCGCCTCCGGTGTAGCTTCGTCGTAGTTCGGTGCGACGACGTCGAACGGAACGTGCAGCTGTTCGAGGATCGCCTTGCGCTGCGGAGAGGTAGATGCCAGGAGGAGCGGAGGTGCGGGCGGCGCATCAGCCATCGCGCAGCCGCGCGACCCAGAGATCTTCGGCCGGCCACTTCCGGGCCCAGTCCGGCGTCACGTATTTGTAATACGAGTGCGTCTCGCTATCCGGCGACGCGAAGAGCTCGACGAGGCGCTGGATCTCGAATCCGTTCGCACGGAGTAGGTCGATCCAGTCGCCGTGACCGAGTTGGAATTCGACCTCGCCTGTGTCGGGCCACTCGACCTTGCGCAACTTGAATTGAGGTCGTACGAGCTGCTCGCCCACACCGTCCATGGTCATGCAGAGCGCGGAGATGATCGAATTACAGAGGAAGACGAGTCGCCCGCCGGGACGCAGAAGGCGCGCCGCCTCGGGAATCCACCGGTAAGGATCGGCCCAGAGCGACGCTCCGTATTCGGAGAGGACGAGGTCGAACGACGAGTCCGGCAGCGGGACATCCTCGCCGATCGCCTCGATCAGCGGAAACTCGATTCCGGTTTCGCGCTGCATGCGCAGCGCCGTCTCGAGCTGCGCAGGTGTCGGGTCGATACCCACGACCCTGGCGCCACGACGCGCCAGCCAGGCAGAGAGGTAGGCCGTTCCGCACCCGAGCTCGACGATGTCCAGATCGCTGACCTCGCCGAGAACATTCAGCTCCGACTCGGGCGTTTCGAACACGCCCCAGGTGATCTCGTCCTGCGCCCAGGCTCGGGCCGCGGAGGCGTCGGTGTATTCCGTGTTCGCGCGACTCCAGTTCGCGACGTTCTGCTGAACGTAATCGGGTCGCTCAGACGAGCTCATCGTCCGAGAACCAGAGCGCGACCTCGCGCGCGGCCGACTCGGGCGAGTCGGAGCCGTGCACGAGGTTGTCGGGCATCGAGTTGGCGAGGTCGCCGCGAATCGAGCCCGGCTCCGCGTCAGCGGGATTGGTCGCGCCGATGGTCTTGCGCAGCGTGGCGATGGCACTCTCACCCTCGACGACGAGGGCCAGCGTAGGCCCGGAGGTGATGAACTCGACGAGCTCGCCGAAGAACGGTTTCTCGCGGTGCTCGGCGTAGTGCGTCTCACCCAGAGTGCGGTCGACGTGGACGAGCTTGCCGGCGCGCAACGTGAAGCCACGGAGCTCGATGCGCGCCAGGATCTCACCGGCGAGCCGTCGCTCGACGGCGTCGGGCTTGATCAGGATGAGGGAGCGTTCGACCTCCATGGGCGGCCGAGTTTACTCGGCGCGTCGCCGGCGCCTGGGCGGTCTGACCTCGAAGGTCGGGAATTCGACCGCCGACGGCTCGACCGCCGTCTCGCAGTACGGGCACACCTGCCAGAGCGCCTCGAGCGGCGCCTTGCAGTTGACGCAGGCCTGCTTCAGCTTCGTCGTGCACACCGGGCAGACGAGGAACTCGTTCGAGACCTCGGCCCGGCAGACCGGGCAGTAGAGGTCGCGCCTGGAGAGCCGTTCCTCCATGGCCTTGATCTCGAGCTCTCGCTCGCGCACGTCCTCGAGATATTCCGGCGGGCGGAAGAGCATGTAGACCAGCGCGCCGATGTAGGGGATGACGAGACCGATCGCGACGGCAGTAGCGATCAGGACCGGGTCCTCGATCCGGCGCTTGGCGTCCTTGTAGACCCAGTAGCCGACGGCGAGCCAGAACGCGATCAGGAAGAAAAAGAGCAGGTTGCGGATCACCTGCCACGTGCCAGAGGTGAAGAAGTCGTGGATGCCGCTGAAGGTGCTGGCGATCACAGAAGGATTCTTCCTATTAGGTACCCGGCAAGAAACGCGAGCCCGACGATCGCCGCCAAGACGAAGGCGGCGAAGGCAAAGACGATCAGCCTGTCGCCAACGTTCGCCATCGTTCGCTCTCATCCTTGGCGAGATCGGCCAGCAGGTAAAGGGATCCTGTCACCAGAACCGGCTCGCCGGCGGCGCGGGCGTGTGCGAGCGCTCTGGCCGGGCCTTCGACCGGCTCGACCCGCTTGAAGAAGGGCGCGCCTCGCCGAGCCAGATCCACGGCGGACAGGGCGCGCTCGTTGCTCGAGGAGGTGGCCACCAGCCGGTCTCCGAGGACTGACAGGGCCGCCAGCATCCCGTCCACGTCCTTGTCCGCGAGGATCGAGGCGACGACGACGTAGCGGGCGGTCGGCAAACGCGGCAGGAGATAGCCGAGCCCGGCGAGATTGTGTGCGCCGTCCCAGATCTCGAGCGGATCTTCGTTGAGCCGCTCGAGTCGACCCGGCAGCCGGACGTCGACGTGACCGTCCACCGGGCGGCCGAGGAAAGCCTCCGCGGCTGCGAGACCGAGGGCCAGGTTGCTGCGGCCGGCGACGACGATCTGTCCGGCTCCGTTCTCGCGCGCAAGCGCCTCCCACTCCGGCTCTCCGAGGACGACGACCGCGCCGGGCTGCACGACGGCGAGCTTCTCGGCGGCGATCGTTTCCCGAGTCGTGCCGAGCACCTCGGTGTGCTCCAGCGCGACATTCGTCAGAACCTGAACCGGTGAACGAAGGACGTTCGTCGCATCGTGCCGTCCGCCGAGCCCGGCCTCGACGACGGCCACGTCGACGCCGCCTTCTGCGAACGCGGTCAAGGCTGCGGCGGTCAGCACCTCGAACTGAGTTGCCTGGAAACGCTCGGCTGCGGCACGCACGCGCTCGATCGCAGCTTCGAAGTCGGCCTCCTCTCCGCCCACGCGGATCCGCTCGCTCCAGTCGCGCACGTGCGGCGAAAGGTAGGCGCCGACGGACAACCCGGCGCCTGCAAGCAGCGCTTCGATCGTGCGAGTCACCGTGGACTTCCCGTTCGTCCCGACCACGTGAATCGACGGATAACGGAGCTCGGGATCGCCGAGGCTTGCGAGAAGCGCCCGGATCCGCTCGAGCCCGAAGCCATCCTTCGGCCAGGGGCTCAGCGACTCGATGTACTCAACCGCTGATGGCATCGAGCTCCCGCCGGTAGCGCGCGAGCTTCTCGCGCTCGGCCTCGACGACCTCCGCAGGCGCGTTCTGCGTGAAGCGGTCGTTCGCGAGCATTCCCTCGGCGCGGGCGATCTCTTTCTCAAGCCGCTCGATCTCTGCGCGTGCGTTGCCGTCGCCCGATCCCTGAGCGGGTTTCACCACCGCCTCGAAGATCCGCCGTTCCTCGCCCTCGAGCTTCGGCAGCACGCCGCTGCGCCGGAACATCACCGCGGCCTCCTGCACAGCAGTGAGCGCGCCTGCGTCGTTCTCGTCGCCCGCCACAGGCCAGGGCGCGACGATCAGCCGCGTCTCACGCCCGGGCAAGTTCGACCAGATCTCCTCCGTCACGTGCGGCAACGCCGGATGCAGGAGCTTCAGCAAGCGCTCGAGCGCAGCGACCGCAGTGCCGCGCGCGTCCGCGTCTTCCTCGTACAACCGGCCCTTCACCGCCTCCGCATACCAATCGCAGAAATCGTCGAAGGTGAGGTGGTAGAGCTCGTCCACCATGTGAGAGAAATCGAACTCCCCCAGGAGTCGCTCAACCTCGCGCTGTGTCTGCGAGAGGCGAGCGAGAATCCAACGCTCCTCGAGCGTGCGCGGGCGCTCAACCGGCGCCGCCCCGTCAGAGGCCTGAAGGATCAGCCGCGCTACGTTCCAGAGCTTGTTCGCGAGCTTGCGTCCCTCTTCGATCGCGCCCTCCGAGAAGCGGACGTCCTGCGAGGACGCCATCTTCATCAGTCCGTAGCGCGTCGCGTCCGCACCGTAGGTCTCGATCGCCGCGAGCGGATTCATTCCGGTGCCAAGGCTCTTGGACATCCTGCCCCCGGTCGGTGCGTGCACGGTCGAGTGGATGACCACGTCGCGGAACGGAACGTCGCCCATCATCTCCAACCCGCTGAAGATCATCCGGTTCTCCCAGAGTCGGATGATGTCTCGCGCGGTCGTGTTCAGATCGCCCGGGTAGAAGGCGCGCAGATCCTCCGTGTCGTCCGGCCAGCCGAGTGTCGCAAACGGCCAGAGCGCAGATGAGAACCACGTGTCGAGGACGTCGGTCGAGCGCGTCAGCTCGCGCGATCCGCACTGTGCACACCCTTCGGGCTCTGTCTCCGCAACCGTGATGTGGCCGTCCGGACACTCCCAGACCGGCAGCTGATGGCCCCACCAGATCTGGCGGGAGATGTTCCAGTCCGGAGCGTCCTCGAGCGACTGGATCGCGAAACGGTGCTGCGATTCCGGGTGGTAGCGGACCCGTCCGGAGCGGAGCGCCTCGAGCGCCGG
>JBBWZE010000157.1:0-4222 GCA_039648845.1 Actinomycetota bacterium
CGCGAGAGTCGCGCTGGCAAGCAGCAGGACCACGCCCACAATCGCAAGGCGCGGCAAGCGGGTGGCTATCCGCAGAGCCATGCTTCGCGAATCGGCAGAAAGCGGCTTGGACTCAAGCCCCACCACGGGTGAAGCTAATGACGGCATCCCTCGAATCAGGGACGACGGCGAAGACGCGCCGCGCGATTGGAGTCGCGTCGGGCAATTCGAGAGGCGTTGGCGCGTCCTGCCACCTGAAGGCGCTGCCCGCGAAGCTCTGGAACCAGGGTTGGTTCTGCGGGAATTCGGTCGGCGGCTGCAGTTGCAGGTGGAGGTGAGGGCCGGTCGCGTGACCGGTCGAGCCGACGAGCCCGATCTGTGTTCCGGCCGCCAGGGAGACCCCGTCCACGACCGAGGGCTCGAGGAAAGCCAGGTGGCAGTACGTCCACACGAGGCCGTCCTCCGTGCGGATCGTCAGGCCGATGCCGCAACGGGGGTCGGCCGTGTGCCAGGCGTTCAGCACGACCCCGTTCGAGATGGAGTAGACAGGCGATCCCGCCGGGGCGGCGATGTCCGCTGCGGGGTAGTCGTGATGCGTGTGGGCAACGGAGACCAGCTGCGGGCCCCCGCCGACGGGAAAGACGTAGTTGTCGTGATAGGACGCCGCCCCCATCAGCGTCCCGACACCCTGCGCGAATGACGGAGCCTGGGCGCTCTGGGTTGCGGTCGCGAGCGAGGACTGCGCCTGCTCCAGGTTCGCGCGCGCGGCGTCGACGCCGGCGCGGGCCTCGTCGACGTGCGCGTCGTAAAGAACGGCGCGCCGCTCCGCAGCCAGACGGTCGGAGAGCAATGCCGCCGCCTCGACTCTTGCGTGCAGACCCTCTGAGACCTTCCGGAGTCGTTGCTCCTGGCCCTGTGCGGCCACGAGTAGCTCGTTGGCGCGAACGACCTCGCGCCGAGCATCATCGAGCTTGGTCTGGAGCTGCTGCAGGCCGACGGTTTGGCTGATCCCGCCCTGGCCGTAGACCTGCGCGAGATCGAGCACCTCGCGGACGTACCAGTCCGCATGGTTGTACGCGAACACGCCGCGCGAAATGTCGGTCTGACCGCCTGCTGCGGCGAGATAGCGCGCGGCGGCGTAGATGGCGTCGGTCGCGTTCCACGGATCTGCGATCCCGTCGCCGTCCGCGTCCATCCCCCACCGCAACCAGGTCGAAGGCATGAACTGCATCCAGCCCACCGCCCCAGCCGAGCTGGGCCCCATGTTCCGGCCGAAGTTCGACTCGATCTTGTTGATCGAGGCGAGTACCTCCCACGGGATGCCGTACGCGCCGCCTGCCTGCTGCCAGAGAACGTGGAGGGTCGAGAGCGGCAACTGCTCCGTGCTCGCGGGTGGAGACGTGAAGGAGACGGGGACCGAGATCGAGCCCGGGGCGTTGGGCGCCGACGCACTCGGCAAGGAGACGTGTTGGAGACCGGCCTGCGCTCCGGAGGAGATCGAGAACCCCAGCACGGGAGGGCCTGCTGCTCGAGCCGAGCCTGCGAGCAAAGCCAGGCCTAGGGCCGCAACGACCAGGAGACGCATCAGTCGCCGGCTTGGGCGAGACGAAGCGTTGGGAGGTCCGACTCGGGCTCGCCCTGCTGTTCTTCGGCCTGCTGCTGCTCTTCCGCTGCGACGTCGTCGGCCTTCTGCTGCTTCAGCGCCCTTTCGAGCATGACGAGGAAGTCGTGCCGGTTCGTAGCTGCGTTTGCGGCAACCTCCTGGTCGACCTGGCCCGAGACGACGAGATCGATCAGCGCCTTCGAGAAGGACTGCATATCGAAGAACGAGCCTTCCTCGATCGCGTCGGTGATCGCCTCCGGCTGGTTGTCGCGAATGAGATCGGCGATGCGCGTGTTGGTCATCATCACCTCGACTGCGGCGATTCGGCCGCCATCGATACGCGGAAGAAGACGCTGGCTGACGACTCCGCGCAGGACCCCGGCCATGATCGAGCGAATCATCTGCTGCTTTCCTTCGGGAAAGAACTCGACCATGCGGCCGATCGTCTCTGCGGCATCGACCGTGTGGAGCGTCGAGAGGACGAGGTGGCCCGACTCGGCTGCCTGTAGCGCCGTCTGCGCGGTCTCGGCATCGCGCAGCTCTCCGATCAGGATCACGTCCGGGTCCTGGCGAAGCGCGCGTCGGAGAGCCTGCATGAAGTCGGTGGTGTCGAGGCCGACCTCGCGCTGGTTGACGATGCACGAATGGTCGCTGTGCAGAATCTCGATCGGATCCTCGATCGTGACGATGTGCTGCTGTCGCGAGCGGTTGATGTGATCGACGATCGCGGCGAGGGTCGTCGTCTTGCCGGAACCCGTGGCGCCCGTGACCAACACGAGTCCGCGGTGCTCTTCTGCCAGCCGGCGAAGGCCCGCAGGCAGGCCGAGCATCTCGAAGTTCGGAACGTTCTTGGGGATGACCCGGAACGCGAACGAGATGTGCCCGCGCTGCCTGAAGGCATTGACGCGGAACCGCGGGAGATCGTCGTCCTGGTAGGCGACGTCGAGGTCCCCGGTCTGCTTGAACGTCTCGAGACGCTCGGGCGAGCGCTTCCCCACGAGCTCGATCAGAGACTCCATGTCGCGGTCGACCAGGACGGCGGACTCCTCGAGCGGCCCGAGCGCGCCGTCGCGCCGGAGGATCGGCGGGAGGCCGACCTTCAGGTGGATGTCACTGGCACCGAGGTCAACGGCGCGTCTGAGCAGGGGATTGAGCTCCATGGCGGCCACCCATCCATCGGCAGGTACCTGGGGGCGCTTTAGGCCGTGGCCGTGTACGGGTCGCGCGCCAGGCGGGCGAGACCGTGAATCAATTGCATCACCTTCCGGCCCGCACCCCGGGCCTCGCCCGGGTGGGCGACCTCCCCGAGCATGAGCTTCTCGATCACGCGCCACGTAACCGGAAGACGCATCACGGCGAAAACTGCGCGTGGGTAGCGGTCGAGCGCGACCTTGGCGCCCCAACCGGCCGAAGCGAGCTGATCGAGCTCGCGGTGAACCGCCGCCGCGTAGGGCTCCAGGCTCGTGGCGCTGCCCTCGAGCAGCTGCACAGTGTGCTGCGCGGCAAGCCGAGCGGTGACGAGGGCTTCGTAGATGCCGTCGCCGGAAACCGGATCGAGTGCGCCTGCCGCATCGCCGACCACCAGAGCTCGTCCCCGGGCGAGAACCGTCGCCGGCCGTCGCATCGGCAGGCGGTGGCCACGTACGTCGGAAAGTTGCCGCACCTCGATGCCGTACTGCTCGCAGAGGACTCGTAGGTGCCGTCGCAGCTCGGGGCCCTGCTGGGCCCAGCCACCGACCCCGAAGTTGACATGGTCGCCTTTCGGGAAGATCCAGCCGTAACCGCCGGGCACGTTCCCGAACTCGAGCACGAGCCGTCCGCGCCACGAGCCGACTGGAAGTTCTTCGTAGGGCAGATTGCCTTCGAGCGCGACACCGTTGACGATCGCACCGCCGAGCCCGAGCGATCGAGCGGTGATCCCATTCGCGCCGTCGGCGCCGATCACCGCGCCAACTTCGACCGGCCGGCCGTCGACACGCAGCTCGGCCTCGGAGTCGACGCTGATGTGAACACCGTCGCGAAACTCCGCCCCCGCGGCGACTGCCTGCTCGACGAGGAACGCGTCGAGCCGACGTCGCTGCGTCATCAGGCAGATCACGCGGCTCGATTCCCGCTCGAACTTCCGCCCGTACCGAAACCGGCACCGCGTGCTCGTAATCCGGTCTTCGACGACCGGCTCGACCGAGAAGGGCAACTGGCTCACGGCCCGCATCGTCAACCCGCCGCCGCATGGCTTGTCCCGGGGGAAGCGGACTTTGTCTATTAGTAAGACGCGCGCGCGAGACCTGGCCAGGCGATAGGCGGCCGTGGACCCTGCTGGCCCAGCGCCGACGATCGCGACGTCATACCGCTCCACGACTAGAGGCTACGCCAGCCGACGCCAGAAAGTCCGGCCGCTCCGCGGCCATGATGACTTTCTGGCGATTTCCTACCGGCGAGCCGGCGCGGCAGCACCGGGCAAACCCCGGCGCGGCGCCGGAGATCTCTCAAAAGGCACGGCTACAATCCTTTGTCCCGGGGGTGTGCCCGAGTGGCCAAAGGGAACGGGCTGTAAACCCGTCGGCTCAGCCTACGGAGGTTCGAATCCTCCCGCCCCCACTCCGCTGGGAAATCCGGCCGCTTCGCGGCCATGATGATTTC
>JBBWZE010000160.1:0-2883 GCA_039648845.1 Actinomycetota bacterium
CCTGGTGATCATCGGGGCTCACGGATACGACAGCTTGGCCACACGTCAAAACCGTACGGAGAGGTGTCCGTTTCTTGGAGACGGAATCGGGCATCTGCGATAGGCCAACGCAATCGCGGCGCAGCCCGGCTAGATCCACTCGCGCACACGCGCGAGGGTGACGACGGTAAGAGCGAGACACGCCATCGCGGCCGTCGAAACCCAGAACGCCGTTGACGTCACGAGAACTCGGGGGAGTGAGTTCATGCCCATGACGCCGGCGAGCAAGGTCGGAGGCAGAAGCGCGACGGAGGCAACGGTCAGCCGCTTGATCACCTTGTTCGTACCGTGTGCAGTCCACGTCGTGTAGATCTCGAACGAGCCGATGATCATTTCGCGAACCGACTCCAGCGACTGCAGCGTCTGCTCGAGGAGCACGTTCAGGGCTTCGAAATCGGAAGCCGCTTGGGATCCGGATAGCACCGCGAACTCGGATCGGGCCAGCAGGGCAAAGAGCTCGCGGTGTGGCTCGAGCATTCGGCGCAGCTTCGCGAGTCGCAGACGTACGCGGACGAGGTCGCGCAGCAACGCTTCTTCCCCGATTCGTCCGGTCATGGAACGGAGATCGAGTCGGTCCAGAGCGGTTTCGATCGGACGGATCTCCGCGAGATAGCTCGCCACGTGCTCTTGAAGGATGGCCGCCAGGAAGCCGTGCCCGTCGAGCTTCCCAAGGTCACTGTCGCCACGAATTCGCTCGTCGAAGCGCCCGAGGAACTCGACCGCCTCCGAATGAACGGTCAGAACCCAATTTGGCCCAACCAGGCAATCGAGCACCTCAGGGGCGTAAGGGATGGTGTCCGCAGCCGGGGCCACGACGACGACGTGGACGTAGTCGTCGTGCACGAAGAGCGCCGGCTCTGGAGATGGATCCCGGATCGCGCGCACGCTCTCTGCGGTCAAAGCGAGATTCCGGGCGATCGCCGCGACGTCCTCGTCACGGGAGATGTCGATCCAGAGCAGCTGCTGCTCGTTGAGGTGGTCTACGGGGACGTTCCCGAGTGAAACGTGCCCATCCTTGCTTTCGGCGTCGTAGAGGAACGCTGTCAACTGGGGTGCTCCGGCGCGGGCACGGTTGGAGACGCTTATGCGACCGCTGCGAAAATGACGTGGTTGTCGACGTAATGCCCGGTCGAACGGTCGAACCGACCATCGCACGTGATGAGGCGAAGACTTGGTGCCTTCGTCCTCCCGTAGACGAGCTTGGTGGGAAACCGTTTCTTTGGTACCTCACGGCCCGAACGGACGACGAAGCGCACAGTCGACTTGTTCTTGAGCACGACCTTGATCAGATCTCCTCGCCGGAGAGCGCGGAGGCGGTAGAAGACGCCGGGCCCGCTCTTCGAGTCGACGTGGCCGACGATCACAGCAGCGCCGTTCTCGCCCGGTTCGGGGCCACCGACGAACCAACCTGTTTGCGAGAAGCTCTTCGGCACCTGGAGCGTTCCGTTGCGGTTCAGATGCAATGGGATGACCGGTGCCGAGACCCCGATCGCGGGAATGACGATCCGCACCGGGCGCGGCATCTGTCTTGCTCTCACAGCCGTTGTCTCCGCGGAAGCGCGCGCGATTGCCTGCGCGTCCGGCACGGGCAGTGAGCGCTGGGTCTGTGAGGGCCGCGATTGCGCTCCAAGCGCAAGCGCTCCGGCGACGGCAAATGAGCCGAGTGCCAGCGTGAATGCGACGAGCGTCAGCGCCGCCAACCAACGGCGGCGCTGACGTGTTGCTGAATCTTCCCGTCGATGCACTGCAGTTCGTCCTAGCGGCGGCGGAAAGCGAGGCCGCCGGCCCCTGCCGTCGACAGCAGAACCAGTGCCCCACCGATGCTCAGCGGGAGCACGACGTTGGCGTCAGTGGCCGAGGCCATTCCGCCGAGACCCGTCTGCACGCCGCCCTTCGCGACCTTGGTGTCGCTGGAGCCGGACGACGAGCCTCCGGAGCTGCTGGAGCTGGTGCTCTCCTGCGGAGCAGGAGTGGGAGCAGGAGCGGGAGCCGTCTGCTCGGTCGTGGTCGTATCGTCACTACCGTCGTCTTCGCCGGCGTAACTTGCCGGTGCGACGCTGAGAACGAACGCCGAGGCGGTCGCTCCGATGAGCAGCAGCCGCTTGAGTGGCTTGCTGGACATGCGTTACCTCCTAATCGGGGAACTGCTTACGTGATCGAAAGTACCGTGCAGTTGTGCGCGTCAGGTTGTGCAAAGACGATCACTTGGACGCAACGGCTTATCGCGATCACTATGGGTTTGCGGACGTGCTTCCGATGCACAATCGGCGACGCCGCTCGTTCGGGAAGTGGGCAGTCATTCGGTGTTCGAGCGATTTGCGACAGCGCCTAAACGGCGTGGAGAGCCTGTGCCGCAGGCAGCGACGATCTCAGTGGTCGCTCCAGCGTGCGCGCAACTCTGAGGAACGCGGACACCATCGTCTCGTTTCCGTCCGCACGGGTCACCAAGGCGATCTCGGTCGTCGGGCTCGGTGGATCGAGCGGGCGGAAGACGACGCCCTGGGCGCTGTAACGTTCCGCGGCAGAGCTCGGGAGCATTGCGATGCCGACACCGGCTGCCACGGTCATCAGCGCGTGCATCACGTGGGGCTCGGCCGTCTCGATGAGCTCGGGCGCGACTCCTGCGGCCCGGCAGGCTGCGGCGACGCCGTCGAAGAAAGCCGGGTTCGTCGACCGGGGGAGCAGCACGAGCTGCTCATCCCCGAGAGACTCGATCGGAATCGAGGCGCGACCGCTCAGGAGATGGCGATCGGCTATCGCGACAACGGTCCCCTCGATGTCGAGCGGCGTGACCTGCAGCTCGGACACCTGGGCGGGTAGGGCGACGACGGCAATATCGAGCCG
>JBBWZE010000171.1:0-5499 GCA_039648845.1 Actinomycetota bacterium
AGACCCCATCAAGCTCAGCCACGTCAGTAGGGTTCCGCGCGGTGCCCGGACCAAACGTGCCCTTCCCACCGATGGAGGCTCAGCTCGTGAAAGAGCTTCCCGACACGAACGGCTGGCAGTTCGAGCCGAAATGGGACGGCTTCAGAGGCGTGCTCGAGAACGACGGCGGCGAGGTCGCCCTCTGGTCTCGGAACGGCCGGCCGCTACTCCGCTATTTCCCGGAGCTGCGACCCCTTGGTGACCTCTTGCCGCCCCACTCCGCTCTGGACGGCGAGATCGTGATCGCCCGCGCCGGCGTGCTCGACTTCGATTCGATGCAGATGCGCCTGCATCCCGCGGAGTCCCGCGTGCGGAAGCTGTCCGCGGAGATTCCGGCCGACTTCATCGTGTTCGACCTCCTGCTCTGGAAAGGCAAGCCCGTCCACGAGTTGCCGCTCGAGGAGCGGCGGGCGGAGCTGGAGCGAGTGCTCGGAGACGACTTCCACCTCTCGCCGACCACCGGCGACGCGGCGGACGCGCAGAAATGGCTCGACCGCTTCGAGGCCGCCGGCCTCGACGGCGTCATCGCGAAGAAGCTCGGACTGCCGTATCTCCCCGGCTCGCGAGACGGCGTGCTCAAGGTGAAGCCGTACAAGACCGCAGACTGCGTGATCGTCGGAGTGCGTTGGAAGGAGAAGCCAACGCGAATCGCGACGCTGCTCCTCGGGCTGTACGGCAAGGGCGGCAAGATCGACTACGTCGGCTCGGCCGCCGTCGCCGCCGGCAAGCACAAGGAGATCTTCGATCGCATCGAGCCCTTGTTGGAAGACGCGCCGGACCGTGGCTTCTCGGAGCCCAACCGCTGGGGAACGGGCGAGCTCCAGGAATCGGCCGTGCGCCCTGAGCTCGTCGCCGAAGTGCGCTACGACAAGGTCCAGGGCAACCGCTTCCGTCACGGCTCGCGCTTCATTCGCTTCCGTGACGACAAGGATCCGGAGCAGTGCACGTGGCGCGAGGTCAGGCCACCGCGGCGCAAGGACGATCCGACCTTCGAGAGCCTGCTGGCAGTCAAGAGCTAAAGCTGGCTGCGTACGCCGGTCTCGTTCTCGAGCCGGGCCAGCTGCTCGCCCAGACCGCCTTCGATCGCATCGCGCGCCTCGCCTCGCCGGAAGACCGGGAGGATCGCCCGGCCGTGAATGTCCTCGAGGAGGAACGCGAGCCCTCCATAAAGCGCGATCGCTGCGATCAGAAAGGCGAGGGCACCGCCGATCGTCTCCCAGCCTTTGTCGCCGGTGAACTCGTAGATCCCAGCGAGGATCGCTCGCGCGGACGACAGCAGGAGCAGGGCTCCGATCAGCGGCTTGCCGAACATGGCCGCGATCGCCAGCAACACGACGAGTGCACCGAAGTAGACGAGGAAGTACGCGAGCGAGCGGCTCGTCTCTCCCGGCTTCGCGTTCATGAAGGCAAGACCGACGGCGAGCCAGGATCCGGCGAAGAGCCCGAGCGTCGTCGCGCCGGTCGTGTCGCGCGCGAGAAAGGCGACCACGGTGGCGAGCAGCTCCAGCGGAAAGACGAATGCGGCGATCAGAAGCCCCGCCGTCTTGACGTCGGCGGGCGGAATCGAGTGGACGCCGATGCCGCCGAGGATGAACATCCCGACCCCGAACGACAGGAAGCCGAGCGGCAAAGCGCTGCCCAGCGGGCGGATGAAGATCCGTGTCTGCGGCTCTGCGATCCGTTTCAGGTTTCCGGATCGACAGGCTGCAAACGCGGAGCTACTCGAGCCCGAGCTTCGCGAAACAAGGCCCGAGCGAAACCTTGTGCTCCCACATGTCCGCGGTGAGGTCTCCGACCCTGGCCACGCGGTCTCGCATCGTCTCGACCGTGAAGGCGGCGGGATCGACGGCGGCGACCTCGTCCCAGCGGAGCGGTGCCGAAACCCGGGCATCCGGGGTCGGGCGCACCGAGTACGCGGTAGCGATCGTCCGGTCGCGCGTGTTCTGGCCGAAGTCGACGAAGACGCCGCGGCGATCGGCGACACGCCAGGTCGTCGTCGCGACCTCCTGGTCCCCGACCCGGCTCTCGACCTCCTCAGCCAGCGCCTTCGCTAAGCGACGCACCTCGGGGAAGAGGAGCTCCGGTTCGATCGGAGCCATGATGTGGAGCCCGGTCGCGCCGGAGGTCTTCGGGTAGGAGGCGAGCCCGAGCTCGTCCATGACGTCGCGAACGACGAGCGCGATCTCGCGGACGTAGGGCCACTGCCCGTCGGTCGTCGGGTCGAGATCGATCAGCAGGTAGTCGGGCCGCTCGATGTCGTCCACGCGCGAGTGCCACGTGTGCAGCTCGATGCAGCCGAGGTTGACGACCCACGCAAGCGCGGCCGCATTGTCGATCACCGCGAAGACCGTCGAGTGGCCGCTCGGAAACTCGACGTACTGCTCCTCGACGTAGTCCGGATGAGGCGGCACGCGCTTCTGGTGGAAGAACTTCCCCTCGACGCCGTGCGGGTAGCGCACCATGTGAAAGGGCCGCCGGCGCAAGTGAGGCACCGCGGCGTCGGCGAGATCGACGTAGTACTTGACGAGATCGCCCTTCGTCAGACCGGGCTTCGGGAAGAAGATCTTGTCCGGGTTGCTGATCGAGACGTCGTGGCCGCCAACGTGCATGGAGCGAAGTATTGGCGTGTTAGGGTCGCTCTCGTGCGCCGTGCCCCCGCCATCCTTCTGATCCTGCTGCTCTCGATCCTCGCCGCGGGCTGCGGCGGCTCGAGCAACAAGGCCTCGTCGGACACGACCGGAACGGCGGCGGCGGCGTCCTGCGACAAGGGCAGCCTCAACCTCGTCAAACCCGGCCAGTTGACGGTCGGAACGGACAACCCGGCCTTCCCGCCCTGGTTCGGCGGCGCCGAGAAGGCGCCGTGGAAGGTGAGCGACCCCTACTCCGGCCAGGGATACGAGAGCGCCGTCGCCTATGCGGTCGCGAGCAAGCTCGGCTTCGCCAAGAGCGAGGTGAAGTGGATCGTGGTTCCCTTCAATACCTCCTTCGCACCGGGCGCGAAGAAGTTCGATTTCGACATCAACCAGATCTCCTACAAGCCGGCGCGCGCGACTGCGGTCGACTTCAGCGACTCCTACTACGACGTCAACCAGTCTCTCGTCGTCCTCAAGGGAACGCCGATTGCGAGCGCAACCTCGATCGCTGCCCTCGAGCCGTACAAGTTCGGCGCCCAACTGGGCACGACGAGCTACGACTACATCGTCAACAACATCAAGCCGTCGAAGAAGCCCGCCGTCTTCGACACCAACGACGCCGCTGTTGCCGCCCTGAAGAACAAGCAGATCGACGGGCTGGTCGTCGACCTCCCCACGGCTTTCTACATCTCGGCAGTGCAGGTCCCGAAGGGCAAGATCCTCGGCCAGTTCCCGACGGTTGGAACGCCCGAGCATTTCGGCATGATCTTCGAGAAGGGCAACTCGCTCGTCACCTGCGTCAACGACGCGCTGACAAAGCTCCGTACCGACGGCACGCTCAAGAGCCTGCAGGCCAAATGGCTACAGGCCGACGCGCCCGTGCTGAAATAGCCGTCTGAACGCGAATCGCGGCTCGAAGATCCTCGGCAGCGTGACCTCGGCCGGCGAAGGCCGTCGGGGCGTCACGGTGGCCCTCCTCAGCACGGTGGTCTTCTTCACCTTGCTGGCGGTAGCGATCACGCACGCGCCCGGGTGGCCCGAGGTGAAGCGCACCTTCTTCAACTGGAACCAGTTCAGAGACTCGATGCCGGAGATCTCGCGCGCGTTCCTGCTGAACGTGAAGATCTTCATGATCGCCGAGGCATTCATCCTGGTGCTGGCGCTCGTCCTGGCGGTCCTGCGCAGCCTCCCGGGCCCGGTCTTCTTCCCGCTGCGTGTGCTCGGCATCGCCTATGCGGACTTCTTTCGCGGCGTGCCGACGATCCTCGTCATCGCGCTGCTCGGATTCGGAGCGCCCGCGCTGCAGCTGAGCTGGGTGCCGCTTTCGACGACCTTCTGGGGCATCGTCGCCCTCATCCTGGTCTACACCGCCTACGTCTCCGAGGTCTACCGCGCCGGGATCGAATCGGTGCACCCGAGCCAGGACGCCGCCGCGCGCTCGCTCGGTCTGACGCACTGGCAGTCGTTGCGCAAGGTCGTGTTGCCGCAGGCGGTGCGCAGGGTGATCCCACCGCTCCTCAACGACTTCATCGGCCTGCAGAAGGACACGGCGCTCGTTGGCTTCCTCGGCTCGGTGGAGGCGTTCAAGCAGTCGCAGATCGATGCCGCGGCGACTTTCAACTACACGCCTTTCGTGGCGGCGGCCGTCCTGTTCGTCGCGCTGACGATCCCACTGGCCCGCTTCACGGACTGGCTCGTCCTCCGTGACCGCCGCCGGCGGCAGGCGACAGGGACCTGATGAGCGAGGCGCTGGTCGTCGACGGCGTGCACAAGTCCTTCGGGCATCTGGAGGTCCTGCGCGGCGTGGACCTCGCAGTCGCAGAGCACGAGGTCGTCTGCCTGATCGGCGCGTCGGGCTCCGGAAAGTCGACGCTGCTGCGCTGCGTCAACCTGCTCGAGCCGATCGACCAAGGACGGATCCTCGTTGAGGGCGAGGACATCACAGGCCGCGGAGTCAACATCAATCGGGTGCGCCGCCGGATCGGGATCGTCTTCCAGGCGTACAACCTCTTTCCGCACATGAGCGTGCTCGCCAACGTCACGCTCGCGCCCATGCTCGCGCTGCGAATGCCGCGCGCGCAGGCCGAGGCCGAGGCGACTGCATTGCTGCGCCGCTTCGGGCTCGCCGACAAGCGGAACGACTATCCGGACCGTCTGTCCGGCGGACAGCAGCAGCGGGTCGCGATCGTGCGGGCGCTGGCGATGAAGCCCGACCTGATGCTGCTGGACGAAGTGACGAGCGCACTCGATCCAGAGCTCGTCGCCGAGGTGCTCGAGGTGATCCGCGAGCTCGCGGCGGCCGGGATGACGATGCTGATCGCCACGCACGAGATGAGCTTCGCGCGGGACATTGCCGACCGGGTCTGCTTCCTGGACGAGGGCGTGATCCTCGAGCAGGGGCCGCCCGCACAGATCCTCAGCGAGCCCAAGGAGCCGAGGACGCAGCAGTTCCTTCAGCGCATCATCGAGGCCGGTCGGCTCTGACAGTCTCTTCGCGGTACCGTTCGTGCTGATGCAGGAGCCCGGAATCCGCCGAATCGACCTCTCCATCGAACCGCTGGACGACTACGTCGTGATTCAGCCTTCCGACGAAGAATCCGAGACGAACCTCGGACTGATCCTGCCGGCGTCCGCCGAGGCGGACTGCCGCACGGGTGTGGTCACCGCGGTTGGAAACGACGCAGGCGGAGTGGAGCCCGGCGAAAAGGTACTCTTCCCGAGTGACGCGGGCTACGAGGTGCGCCTGGCGGGAACGGCCGTGAGGGTCATGCGCCGCGGCGACTTGATCGCCCGCGTGCACGACTGAACTCCTAAGACACGCACGCGT
>JBBWZE010000175.1:0-5762 GCA_039648845.1 Actinomycetota bacterium
GCGTCAACCAGCGGTTGAGCCGCTCCCGTAACAACGCCGGCTCCTTCGGCGGTGGCATGCAGTGCGGGCTGGGTGGCGGCAGCGATGGTTTGTGCGACTGGGTCATCGGCCGTTGAGAGGGCTTGCAGCACAGGGTCAGAGTTCGTCGCCGCCAGGTCTGCAGTTCGCGCGGTCGCATCGATTGCCGGCTGTACCGCTGTCGCGAGTGGGTCGGTGAGCGGTTGGAGGCTCGCGGCCAGGTCGCTCGCGGCGTGTGTGACGGTTTCGCTGACGGGTTGCGTCGCTATGACGGACGCGGCGTGACCCGGATCGGCCTCCACTGCACCGGCAACGAGCTGGAAGGCATCGCCGACGGGCAGCGTCGTGATGTCGGGAGCCGGTGCGGTCGAGAGGTCGGTGCTCGGGACGATGCTGGTGAGGGTGCCGGCCGGGTCGGTGACGGTTGGATCGAGGACGGGCAGAGTCGTCTCGGGTGTCGGTGCCGTGGAGAGGTCGGTGCTCGGAGCGATGCTGTTGAGGGTGCCGGCCGGGTCAGTGCCGCTCGTGAGGGTCGGGCCGTCAGTGGCGCTCGGCAAGGCCGAGGCGGTCGACTGAACTGCATCCGTCGTTGGAGTCACACTCGCCGTGCTCGAGGGATCGAGCGAATCGCCGGGTGGCGGACTCGACGTGACGCCATCGGTCGGTGGGGTCGTGGGCGTGATCGAAGGGTCGACCGAGTCGGTTGTGGGTTGTGTCGCTGTTGCGCTATCGGTGGCCGAAGCGGGTGCGGTTGAGGAGTCGGAAGCACTAATCGTCGGACTCGTGGGCGCAGCGTCCGTGGGTGTTGCCGTCGGGGTGGCCGAAGTCGGTGCGGTTGAGGAGTCGGAAGCGCTAGTCGTCGGGCTCGCGGGCGCAGCGTCCGTTGGTGTTGAAGTCGCTGCCGCGGCATCCGTCGTCGGTGCGGCGCTATCCGTCGTCCCTGTCGCGGTCTCGGTCGGCGTTACCGTCGCCGGGACGACCGTGTCGGTCGTCGTGGATGGCGTCGTACTGTCGGCCACGGGCGCTGTGGCCCCGGTGGCCGTCGCCACCGTGTCCGTTGTGGTGTCGAGTGGGTCGCTCACGGTTCCTCCTTTTCAATCCGTAGCTATCGGCTTTGCAATCGTTGTTACTCAGTTCCCTACCACTGGGGAGCGCGGAAATAACGCAGGTCGGTACCCCCTTGATGCTGGGGAAATCCCCTAGGGCAATCGCCCGAGTGCTCCTGTTCCAGGGAGGCGCACAAGTGAAAAACGCTCTTGAAACCGGTTCCCTCTTTGGTTACAAGTGGGGAGACCAAGGAGGGAGCTGGAACTGTGGCGGCGTCGCCCCAGGCGACAAACGTGATCCTGATCGCGGACGGGGACGCCGCGGCGCGGAAGAAGGTCGCCCGGGTATTCGAGCGTGCCGGCTTTCCCACTGCGCAGGCGTCCAATGGCCAGGAGGCGCTTGACTTCCTTCAGCGTGGCCCGCCCGCCGCCGCGATCCTCGAGCCGTCGCTTGCGGCCGTCTCGGGTTACGAGGTGTGTCGGGCGCTGCGCGATCGGTTTGGAGAGGCGATCCCGATCATCTTCGTGTCAGCCAGCAGGACCGAGTCGTACGACCGCGTCGCCGGCTTGTTGCTCGGAGCGGACGACTATCTTGCAAAGCCGTTCGCGCCTGACGAGCTTCTGGCGCGCGTGCGGCGACTGGTCCAACGCAGGCTGCCTGCCTCGCTGACGATCCCATCAGTGCTCACCAAGCGCGAGCTCGAGGTGCTCGGTTTGCTGGCTGAAGGACTGGCCCAGCGCGAGATCGCGACGAGGCTGACGATCCGCGAGAAGACTGTCGGATCGCACATAGAGCGCATCCTCAGCAAGCTCGGTGTGCGCAGCCGTGCGCAGGCAGTCGCGCTGGCATTTCGTGAGGATCTCGTCGGGGCGTCCATGGGAGCCCCCTCACTTTCGTCGCATCGCCCGAAGGATCTCGCTCGCGCTACCCAGACAACGTGATCCGTCCTGCCCCGAGAAGGAGGAGCTGAAGTGTCGAGGTTTGTCGATCGTATGGTGGGCCGCAACGCGCCGGAACGACGCGGCGAGATCGATGAGCCGGCTCGCGAGGCGGACGCGGAGGCCGCAGCCGAATCGCCCACCTTGTCGCGGCTTGCCGACTACACAGGGCACGAGAGCAAGGCGCAGGACCGGCCACCGGAGACAGCTCCTACCACGGTCAAAGTAGAGCGCGAGGCCGAGCCCGCGATGGACTATGCCGAGTTGGGCGAGCACGTGACCTCGGTTCTCGAGGCGGCAAACAAGGCGGCTGCGAAAATCCGAGAGGACGCGCGCGTGAATGCCGAGCGAGTTGCGAAGCAGAGCCAGAGCGAGGCGAGCGCGCTTCTCGAACAGGCGCGCGGAGACGCCGAAAGGCTCGCGCGTGAGTCGGAGCGGATGCGTGCAGAGGCAAAGAAGGAGGGTCGCGCGGTGACTCAGCGCGCAGAGGCATATATGGCCGAGAAGCGTCGGGAGGTCGAAGCCGAAGCAACCCGCATCCTCTCGCGTGCGCGGCGTGAGGCGAGCGAGCACACCAGAGCTGCGCACGAGCGTCGCAGCGCGTTGGCCAAGGACGTCGCACTGAGCGAGGAGCGCCTAGGCCAACTCGTGGGTGGCCTACGGAACCTGGCGGTCAGGCTCGAGGAGCTTGTTGACGCCAAACCCGAGCAAGCGCAGAGTGGCTCGGCGATCGTCGGCGATCAGGACCTCTCTCTCGAGGAGTCGCTCCGGCCCTCTGTCGTCGCGCCAGAAGCCTCCGAGCCCAACGGATAATTGCGCGAGGGGTCGCAGCACACGGTCGACTCCCCAAAACCGCCCAAGCCTGGCCAACCGGTCGCCGACGCGCTCGATCAAGTCGCCGAATCGCTGAACTCACTCTCGGCGAGCGTGGGATCGACAGGCAAGTTGGAGCTCGACCGTCCGGACCCAGCCTGGGTTCTTGCTCTACCGCCACGCGGTCGCCGGAGGAAAGCGACGAGATCTCTCTTCCGTCGGCTCCGCCGGAGCAGGAAGCTTCGCTACAGACTTCCACGTCTCGTCTTGGCGTGGACCTCGTTCGTGGCGGCGGTGGGCGCCCTGGTGTGGGTCGCTTTCGCCTTCAGGGGGCTGGGGTAGGAGCGTCGACCCCCCGAAGGGTCGCAAAAGGCTCGATCCTCTGGGCGTACACTGCCGCCGATGACTCGTTACCTCCACACGATGTATCGCATCACGGATCCGGAGAGGAGCCGCGCTTTTTACGAGGCACTTGGCCTCGAGTTCCGTCGCTACATGGACATCGTCCGGAACGGGGAGAAGGAGGCCACGAACTACTTCTACGGTGTGCCCGGCCAGGACGAGGAGCTCGAACTCACCTACAACCATGACGGTCGCGGGTACGAGCTCGGTACCGGCTACGGGCACATCGCGCTCGCCGTCGACGAGCTCGACCAGACGCTCACCTCTCTGGAGGAGCAGGGCATCGAGCCGGAGCGCGAGCCGTATCGCGTTCGCGAAGGTGGCTCGCGAATCTGCTTCGTTCGAGATCCGGACGGCTATCGAGTTGAGCTCATCGACCGCTCCGGGAAGTAGCCGTGTGAGTCCCGACTGGGGCTCGATGCGGCTTTAGGCCGCTTTCCTCCTCCATCACGGCGGCAATAACGCCGAACTGGTCGTCCGCGAGTTCTGACGGAGTTAGCTTTGGCTATCCATGCATGTCGTGGCTGCTGTCATCGACGAAGGGGCCCTGACTTTCGACCTCTCGATTCCCTGCGAGGTGTTCGGCCTCGATCGGAGCGACATCGTGACGCCGTGGTACGAATTCATCGTCGTCGCCGCAACCAGCTCGCCTGTGCGGACGCAGACCGGCTTCCTGTTGGACACCCCTTTTCGTCTCGTCGATCTCGAACGCGCCGACACAATCGTCGTCCCCGGCTGGAGCGACCCTGACGACCTCCCATCGCCCGGTCTCTGCGTGGCGCTTCGTCAAGCACACGAACGCGGCGCCCGCGTGGTCTCTCTCTGCACCGGAGCATTCGTCCTGGCGGAAGCCGGACTACTGGCGGGACGTCGCGCGACGACCCATTGGATGTATGCAGACCGCCTACGTGACCGTTACCCCGACGTCGAGGTGGATCCTGACGTCCTCTACCTCGTCGAGGGGCGGATCATGACGTCGGCCGGCACAGCTGCGGGAATCGACCTCTGTTTGCATATCGTCGCGCTCGACCATGGGGCCGACGTTGCCGTCAAGGTCGCCCGAAGGTTGGTGATGCCTCCGTTCCGCGCGGGAGGCCAAACGCAGTACGCCGACAACCCGCTGGCGACGGATGCGCTCGGCGAGCCACTCAGCGCCGTGCTCGACTGGGCTCGAGAACGCCTGGCGAGCGGCGTCTCGACCGACGATCTCGCCACCCGTGCGGCTCTGAGCCCGCGAACTCTCTCCCGCCGCTTCCAGGCGGCGGCCGGGATGTCGCCGGGGGAGTGGATCCAGCGCGAACGGCTCCGCTTGGCGCAACGCCTGCTCGAATCCACGGAGTACCCAATCGATGCCGTTTCCCGCCGTGCCGGCTACGGCTCAGCGGCCACGATGCGCGCACAGTTCGCGCGGCGGCTGCACACGTCGCCGCGGGCGTACCGCGAGATCTTCTACGGAGGAGCGCGCGCGGCAGAAGTCGAGCGATAGCTGGCTGAAACCGAGCGGCGCGTTCGCGCAGGCTACGGCTATCGGAACCAAGCTCGTCTCACTGATCGTAGGCGGGATCCTGGTCGCGAGCGCGCCGAGCGCCGCCGACGGGCGACTGCCGGGTGCCAAAGCGTTCAAAGTGTGTGCCGGGGCCGGCCCGTACTGGCCGACGATGACTCTCGCACTCGACGGAGCCTCGGCGTGGGTTGCCTGCAAGGAGCAGGCGCGCGTCGTCCGTCTGAACACGAGGACCGGCAAGATCAGCGCTTCGATCCGCCTCGGAGCTCCGGTGATCGCCGTCACCACTGGCTACGGCTCCATCTGGGCTGTCGACACCGGGTCGACGCTGTACAGGATCAGACCGTCGCCCGCACGCGTGACGAAGCGCGTCCGGCTTGGTGCTGTGGCGGCATACAACGTTTGGATCGGCGGCGGTTCGATCTGGGTCGCCGACGACCAAGGTGCCCGGGTCATCCGCGTCTCGGCGGGGACGGGCAGAATCGAGAAGCGCATACAGGTCGGGGACGGCCCGGCAGCCATGGCGTTCGACGGTAACTCGGCTTGGGTGATCAACCACCGCGACCGTCGCCTCTTGAGGATCAACTTGGCGTCGAATTCCGTCGCGGACCTCGGAACGATTTCCGGCGATGCGCCTGAACGCATGACTTGGCTCGGCGACAGTCTCTGGATCACCGGGCGCGGTACCGACCTGCTCCAGATCGATCCACAAACGGGCAAGGTCAAGGCGACCATCGAGATCGGGGCCGGCGGAATCGACGTTGTCGCCGCAGCCGGCGCGCTCTGGGTGCCGGTCCGCAGTGCGGCCGTCGATCCCACCGGTTTCCCGACGATGGAGACACTGCGCCGCGTGTCGTCGACTACGCGGCAGGTGTCGACGGGTGCGACCGCGATTGGCCGAGTCGATGTGCACGGACTGCAAGCGCGCGACGGCTTCGTCTGGATTGCCGACAACCGCTCGGGCTTCGTCTATCGACTGCGTGCCTGATCGATCGCGGTCGCGTCGCCGAGGCACACTTCCGAAATAGATGCGATGCACA
>JBBWZE010000176.1:0-4082 GCA_039648845.1 Actinomycetota bacterium
GAAGCCCGAGCTCCACGTCGAGATCTGCTCCAACTGCCACCCGTTCTATACGGGCAAGCAGAAGCTGGTCGACACGGGCGGACGCGTCGAGCGCTTCCAGCGCCGGCTCGAGAAGGCCGGCGGCGCCCGCCGCGGCTAGCGCCAAATGACGAACGTCGGTGGACAGGCCGTCCTGGAGGGCGTGATGATGCGCGGCGCGTCGAACTGGGCCGTCGCCGTCCGCAAACCCGACGGAGACATCGCCCACGTAAACCAGCCGATCAAGTCGCCGATGGCACGACACCTGATCTTCCGGCTGCCGGTGATACGCGGAGTGGTCGCGCTCGGTGAGTCGCTCGCGATCGGCTTCCGGGCACTGGCCATTTCCGCGAACTACGCCGCTGCGGCTGAAGCGAAGGAGGGCGAAGAGAATGAGGAAGTCGCAACCGAGCTCACACGCGCGCAGCTGATCTTCGCGTTCGCGATCGCGATCGGATTCGCGATCCTGCTCTTCAAGGTTTCGCCCGCGCTCATCACAGACTGGATCGGGATCAAGCGCACGGGCTGGTTCGTCATCGTCGAAGGCGGGATCCGCGTCACGATCTTCATCCTGTACCTGTCGCTGATCTCGCTGTTTCCGGATCTCCGGCGCGTTTTCCAGTATCACGCGGCGGAGCACAAGGCGATCAACGCCTACGAGGCCGGGGAAGAGCTGAAGCCGGACATCGTTCAGCGCTTCAGCCAGATCCATCCCCGCTGCGGCACTGCCTTCCTGCTCTGGGTGATGGTGATCGCGATCTTCGTGTTCGCGTTCTTCGGGCGCCCGGTCTGGTACTGGCTGATCGCGACGAGGATCCTCTTGCTGCCGGTGATCGCAGGAATTGCCTACGAGTTGATTCGCTTTGCCGGCAAGCATCAAAGCAACCGGATCCTGATGACCCTGCTGGCCCCGGGAATGTGGCTGCAGCGGCTCACGACGCGCGAGCCGTCGCTCGATCAGATCGAGGTCTCGATCCGCGCGCTGAAGGAAGTACTCTCGCTCGAATCCAAGGATCCGAACGCACGCAAGATCGAAGTGATGGCATAGCCTCGCGCGCGCGTGTGACAGGTAAAGACGAAGGGAGACCTAGTGGCGACTGATCGCAAGGCCGAGGTGACGTGGCGCGGAGATCTCACGGGCGGCAGCGGCCGGGTCGACGCGGTGACGAGCGGGGCCTTCGGTGGCCTCGATGTGAGCTGGGCGGCGCGCTCGGAGGAGCCGAACGGATTGACGAGCCCGGAAGAGCTGATCGCAGCAGCGCACGCGGCGTGCTTCTCGATGGCTCTCTCGGCCGGCCTCGCCAGGGCAGGACACGCACCGGAAGAGCTGAAGACCGCGGCCACCGTCACGTTCCAGCCGGGTGAGGGCATCACGAAGATCGTCCTCGATGTCGCCGGGCGGGTCCCGGGGATGGATGAAGACGCCTTCGAGCAGGCGGCTGAGCAGGCGAAGGAGAACTGCCCGGTCTCCAAGGCGCTCGCCGGCGTCCCGGAAATCAGCCTCGCCGCGCGTCTCCAGAGCTGAGTGGCCTGGCCGGCTCCGCTTGGCGGCGCCTCCAGCGAAACCGGCCAGACCACTAACCTGACCCGGCGATGGCCGGCAACCTGGAACCGCTGCTCGACGAGCTCGAACGCTCGTATCAAGAGGCGCAGGAGCGCATGTCCGACCCTGCCGTCTACAACGACCACCGTGAGGCCGCCGGCGCGGGCCGGAAGCTGAAGGAGCTGGAAGGGCCCTACAGGCTCGGCCGGCGCTGGCGAGAGGCTCGGGCCGATCTTGACGACGCGCTGGAAGACACCGATCTGCGCGAGCTGGTGCCCGAATTGGAGCAGAGATTGATCTCGCTCGAGGAGGAGCTGAAGGTTGCGCTCGTCGAGACGGATCCGGCCGACCGCAAGGACGTCATCATCGAGATCCGTCAGGGCGTCGGCGGGGACGAGGCCGCTCTGTGGGCGGCCGATCTCCACCGCGCGCTGACGCGCTACGCGGAACGCAGGGGCTTCACGGTCGAGCATCTTGGGTCGAGCCCGAACGAAGCCGGCGGCTACAAGGAGATCACGTTCGGGATCAAGGGGGAAGGCGCCTACTCGGTGTTCAAATGGGAGGGCGGGACGCATCGCGTCCAGCGCGTGCCCGAGACGGAGTCGCAGGGACGCATCCACACGTCCACCGCCACGGTCGCGGTCATGCCGGAGGCCGAGGAGGTCGAGGTCGAAGTCGATCCGAACGACCTGAAGATCGACGTCTACCGGTCGACGGGCCCGGGCGGACAGAGCGTGAACACGACCGACTCCGCGGTTCGCATCACCCATCTTCCGACCGGTCTGGTGGTGGCGATGCAGGACGAGAAGAGCCAGCTGCAGAACCGGCAGAAGGCGTTGCGCGTGTTGCGCGCGCGGCTCTACGAGCACGAGCGCGAGAAGCAGCGCGCTGAGCTCGATGCGACTCGACGTTCCCAGATCGGCTCCGGCGAGCGCGCGGAGAAGATCCGCACCTACAACTATCCCGAGAACCGCGTCACCGATCACCGGATCAAGCTGACCGTCCACCAGCTCGATCGCGTCCTGCAGGGGGAGCTCGACGAGTTCACCGAGGCGCTCGGCGCGGAGGAGCGCCGGCGCGCGCTCGAGCAGTGAGGGTCGCCGAAGCCCTGAGGCTCGCCGAGCGCCGGCTCGGTGAGGCAGGTGTCGACACTCCACACGTCGACGCCGAGCTGCTCCTTGCTCATGTGCTCGGCGACTCGCGTACGGGCGTCCACGAGCGGCGCGCCGAGCATGTCCCGGACGAGTTCGACGGCTTGCTCGAACGCCGCGCGCAGCGTGAACCGCTGGCATACGTCCTCGGCGAGTGGGGTTTCCGGCGGCTGGTTCTGAACACGGACGCGCGTGCGCTCGTGCCGCGGCCGGAGACGGAGATCGTCGTGGAACGCTGCCTTGCGCTGCTCCGTGACGAGCCGGAGCCGCGCGTGCTCGACCTCGGCACCGGCTCGGGTGCGATCGCGCTCGCGATCGCGGACGAACGACCGGACGCTCGCGTGACCGCCGTCGACTCGGCGGAGGATGCAGTCGCGCTCGCCCGCGAGAATGCGGAGCGGCTCGATCTGCACATCGAGGTTCGAGAGGGCGACCTTGAAGCCGCTGCCGAGGGCTGGGATCTCGTCGTCTCGAATCCGCCGTACGTCCCGGCCGACGAATGGGACTCGCTCCAGCCAGAGATCCGCGACTGGGAGCCGCGAAACGCCCTCGTCGGCGAGGGGATCCACGAGGAGATCGCCAGGCTCGCGAGCACGCGGCTGCTCGTATTCGAGGTCGGAGACGGGCAGGCGGACCACGTCGCCGATGCTCTCGCCTCGCTCGGCTATGCGGACATCACGATCACTCCCGACCTCGCCGAGGAGGACCGCGTGGTCGAGGGCCGCCGATGACCCCCGCCGTTGCGGCTCTGCGTGAGGGCAAGCCCGTCGTCATGCCGTTCGACACGGTGTACGGGCTCGCTGCAGACCCTCACCGAGAGGCACCGACTCGCCGTCTCTACGAGTTGAAAGGACGAGACCAAACGGCGCCGAGCGCGCTCGTCGCCCGCGACGTCGACTACCTCCTGGAATGTCTGCCGGAGCTCAAGGGCCATGCCGCGTCGCTCGCGCGGCTGCTGCTCCCAGGCCCGGTCACGCTCGTCCTCCCGAATCCGGCCGGGCGTTTTCGCTGGCTGACCGGGACGAACCCGGAGGCGATCGGCGTGCGCGTTCCCGACTTCGACGGTCCGGGTGCCGAAGTCCTCGCCGGCATCGGCGTTCTGGTGGCCACCAGCGCGAATCATCCCGGCGGGCCCGATCCGAAGCGGCTCGACGAGGTCCCCGAGGACATTCGCCAAGGTGCGGCGGCTCTGGTCGACGGCGGCGATCTGCCCGGCAGCCCGTCGACGGTGATCGATCTCACGGGCGAGAAGCCGCGGATTCTTCGCGAAGGAGCGCTCCCTGCCGAGGAAGCTCTGCGTCGACTGGACGCGGCAGTACGATCAGGTTGACCCCCGGGAGAGGAGAGCTATGGCCGTCGCGCAGCAGACC
>JBBWZE010000208.1:0-3323 GCA_039648845.1 Actinomycetota bacterium
ATCCGCTGGAAAGCCGCTCCATCGCGGCGGTAGAGGACAGCCAGCTCGTCGAGCGTGACCGGCCGTCGGTCGTGTCGAAGCGCGCTCACGCCCATGCGATCCTGAAATTACCTCCTTGCCTTATTGACGAGAGTAAGAGCCGCGTTTTCCAAATTTTCTCAGACACGGAGCTCTCTTGCCGCCGATGCCGGCTCCGCCGGCGTCGGCCTCTGATCCTGGAATCGAAACTGAAGCCGATCGAATTACGCGGAACCACCTTCAGCACGGATCTGGGAAAGCGTCTGTCGCGGCGTGATCGCCTCGGGATCGACCCTCAGTTCGAGGAGCGCCGGCCGATGCTCGGCGAGTGCACGATCGAACGCGTCTGGGAAGTCCTCGGAACGAAGCACGACCTCGCCGTACGCGCCGAAGGCGTGTGCCCAGACTGCGAAGTCGGGGTTGACGAGGTCCGTGCCGACTACCCGGCCGGGGAAGTGGCGCTCCTGGTGCATCCTGATCGTCCCGTACATCCCGTTGTTGACGACGAGCACGACGATGGGCAGCTCTTCCTGCACCGCGGCGGCGACCTCGTGGCCACTCATGAGGAAGTCGCCGTCACCTGAGACACAGACGACCGTCCGCTCGGGATGGACGACCTTGGCGGCGATTGCCGCGGGAATGCCGTAACCCATCGCGCCGGAACACGGCGCGAGCTGCGTCCGGTAGTGGCTGAATGAATAGAAGCGATGGCACCAGACCGTGTAGTTGCCGGCCCCGTTCGTCAGGATTGCATCGTCGGGTAGGCGCTCGCGCAGGTGTTCCATCACGTCGCCGAGGTCGAGCTCGCCCGGGCCGCGTTTGTGTTGCAGGCTGGCGAGAAAGTCTGCGTGCCCCGACTCGGTCCAATCCGCTCGGTGAGAGCCGTCGACCGGCTCGACCGCCCGCGCCGCCGCGAGAAAATCCGCGGAACCGGCGACGATCGGAAGGTCGGCCTGGAAGACACGACCGAGCTCCTCGGGGTCGGCATGAACGTGGACGAGGGTCTGCGGCGTCCGCGGCGGCTCCAGCGTCGTATAACCACGCGTCGCGATGTCGCCCAGGCGCGAGCCGATGACGAGCAGGAGATCGGCGTCACGTAGCCGGCGCGCGAGTGACGCGTCGTGTCCGATCGTGAGCACGCCGGCGTAGGAAGGTGAGGTGTTGTCGATGTAGTCCTGGCGCCGGAACGAGGCCGCGACAGGTAGCGCCGACGCCTCGGCGAAGACCTGCAGATCCGCGGCGGCTGCAGCGCTCCAGCCGCCTCCCCCGACCACGAGCAGTGGTCGGTCGGCCGCGGCGAGTAACTCGCGCGCGCGCGCGAGGTCCTCGGACGGCGGAGCGGCCCGAGGGAGCGAGAACGCCATGGCGTCCTCCACATCCGCAGTTTCCGAGAGGACGTCCTCGGGAAGTGCGACGACGACCGGGCCGGGCCGTCCAGCGACCGCGGCCTGGAAGGCGCGGGCCATGATCTCCGGGAACTGTTCGGCTGACTCGACCTCGATCGCCAGCTTCGTGAACGCGCCGAACGAGTCGCGATAGTCGAGCTCCTGGAACGCCTCTCGTCCGCGATGTTCCAGCGGTACCTGGCCGACGAAGAGGATCAGCGGTGTCGAGTCCTGAAAGGCGGTATACACGCCGGTGGCGGCATGCGTGGCTCCCGGCGCCCGCGTCACGAAACAGATGCCGGGCCGTCCGGTCAGCTTTCCGCAGGCCTCCGCCATGTTCGCGGCGCCGGCCTCGTGGCGGGCGACGACAAGGCGGATGGGAGCGTCCCGTAGAGCGTCGAGGACGGCGATGTAGCTCTCGCCAGGGACGCAGAATGCGGTGTCGACACCGTGAACGACGAGCTGGTCGACGAGGATCGTCGCGCCGGTGCGGGTCACAGCTCGATCGGCTCGTCGAAGAAGACGGTCGCGCGCTGAAGCTTCGGCTTGTCGTCGTCAGCAGGGTCGAGATAGCTGATCGTGCGCTTGCCCGCCCACTCCCGCGGAACGATCATCGCCCGAACGAAGGCGGTCTCCTCGACGTCGGACGCGACCGCCAGGACAGGTTCCGGCCCCGACTCGAACCACGGCTCGAGAGCTTTGTACACATGGGTCTCGCCACCGCTCTCGATGCGGATCGACCCTTGGAGGAGGCACCGGATCCCCGGGCCCGGATGCGTGTGCCGATATGCGACCCCGCCGGGCGGAAAGTCGACGCGATCGCAACGGAGCAGCCATTCCCTGTTCCGGTCGAGCGCGACGGGCGCAGCGAGCTTCTCGCCTGCCTCGGTCTGCTCCTCGAGCTTCCAGACCAGCGCGCGGCCCGGCACCGAAGCGGCGCCGAAAAACGCGGTGTTGCGGTCGAGGTCGTACACGGCGAGGTTGCCGCCGGTTGTCTCGACACCGTGCGGGTGCTCGTAGAGCGCCAGGATCAATGAAAGTACTGGCCGCCGTCGATGACGATCGTCTGGCCGGTCACGAACGTGGCCCCGGGGCCGCACAGAAAGACGACGGCTCCGACGACATCCTCCGGCTCCTGGTCCCGCTGGAGCGTACGTGCGGAGACAGAGACCTCGCGCAGCGCTTCGATCACCTCCGGATGCTCGCGAACGCCGTCACTCATGGTGAACCCGGGCGCCACGCAGTTGACGAGGATGTCGTCTCGTCCGAGTTCCTTCGCGAGCGCGCGCGTCAGCGCGACGATCGCTCCCTTGCTCGTGACGTAGTGCAAGAGAAACGGGACACCGCGAAACGGAGTGCCGGACGAGATGTTCACGACCCGACCGCCTCCCCCCTGCTCGCGCATGCGCGGCACCACGGCTCGCGTCGTCAGGAACATGCTCAGGACGTTGACGTCCATGACCTGCCGCCACTCGTCGACCGGGATCTCCGTGAATGGGCGCATCTGCAACGAGGCATACAGGCCGGCGTTGTTCACGAGAATGTCGATGCGGCCGCAGCGCTCGACCACCTCCCTCGCCATCCGCTCGACCTGCGCTTCGTCGGCGACGTCGACGGTGACCCCGATTCCCTCGTCGAACTCTCCTGCGGCTTCCTCCGCCCGGCTCAGGTCGGCGACCACGATTCGCGCGCCCTCGGCGGCGAGTCCCTCGGCGATCGCGTTCCCGATTCCCTGCGCGCCACCGGTGACGACCGCGACCTTGCCTTCCACCATCCCTCTCATCGGATCGGCGAGAAGGCCGTCGGCACGAGAATCCGGTTCTGCTGGGTATGGATGAGCGGCTGGATCCGCGCGAGGAAGTCGCGCCACCCCTCGTCCGCCTGCAACCTTGCGCGCCGTTGCTCCCGCTCGGCGAAGTT
>JBBWZE010000253.1:0-7776 GCA_039648845.1 Actinomycetota bacterium
TGCGTGCCAGATGGGCGAGGTATGTCTCGAAGAGCTGATGGAGTTGCACAGTTCCTCCTTTGTCGGAGGAACCCGTCGTCCGCGCCGCAAGCTCGCGTTGCTTCGCTTCGGAGGCGGCGTCAAGCGAGACCGCCTTTCCGGGGGCTGCGAATCGTCCGTCGAAGCTTCGTTCCGTCTCGCACACACTTCGAATTGTAGCGTGAACGCTTCGGAAAGCAAGGCCGTCTGGCCCAGTGCTCTACCAACTGAGCTACCTCGCCCGGCGGCCGCAGTCTAGCCGCCGCTAAGCGTCCGCTTTGGCCGCAGCGAGCCTCTCTACGAGAGCGTCGACGAACTCGCTCTTCATCAGGACCGCATCCGCCCCGGCCTCGGTCACCGCGTCGTGTAACGCGCGCTTCTCGTCTCCGGTCAACGCGATCACGCACATGCTTGGATGGTCGTGCCGCAGCCGCGTGACTGCGGAGACGCCGTCGAGGCGCGGCATGTGCAGGTCGATGACCACTGCGTCGGGGGAGAGCTCGTCCGCGAGCTCGATCGCAGCCAAGCCGTCGAGGGCGGTGCCCACGACTGCAAGTTCTGGTTGCCGCTCGATCAGTGGTGAGAGTGCCGCCAGGAACGGGGCGTCGTCGTCGGCAAGGAGGACTCGGATCGTCCCTGCCGCATCGGCGTCCGCCATGGGTCCGCAAGTTAGCCTTGTTCGCCATGTCTTCGCAACCAATTCGACGCAAAGTCGCTGTCATAGGGGCGAATCTCGACCTCGGGGCCGGACGCCGTGGGGTCGACATGGGGCCCTCGGCGATCCGCTATGCCGGCCTGGCTGCGCGCCTCGACGAGCTGGGGTACGAGTACGTGGACCTCGGAAACGTCGAGACCGCGGTGCCGGAGGCAACGGAGGCCGGGGACGAGCACGCCCGCTTTCTGCCCCAGATCAAGGAGACGTCGCAGCGGATCGCCAGGCTTGTTTCCCGCACGGCGAGCGACGATTACTTTCCGGTCGTACTGGGCGGTGACCATTCGGTCGCCCTGGGAACGCTTGCAGGCCTGCGTGACGTCCACGGTCCCGGCGGCGCCATCTGGATCGACGCGCACGGCGATCTGAACAGTCCCGAGACGAGCCCGAGCGGCAACGTCCACGGAATGGTGCTCGCCGCTGCGCTCGGGCTCGCCGGCGATCGCTTCCGCGAAGAGGGTTGGGGCCTGCCCGCGCTCGAGCCGGGACGTGTCGCGCTCGTTGGGGTGCGCTCGTTGGACGACGGTGAGCGCGAGCTGTTGCGGGACCAGGAGGTGAAAGTGTTCACGATGAGCGATCTCGATCGCCTCGGCGTGGAGCGCTCGGTCCGGGAGGCGCTCGCCCATGTCGCCGGCCCGGGCTTCGTTCACCTCAGCCTCGACATGGATGCGATCGATCCGGACGTCGCCCCCGGAGTCGGAACGCCCGTGCGCGGCGGCCTCTCCTACCGGGAGGCACACCTCGCCATGGAGCTCGTCGCCGAGACCGGGCTCGCGTCGTCGCTCGACGTCGTCGAGGTGAATCCGGTGCTCGACCGCGAGAACGAAACGGGAAAGCTCGCAGTCGAGCTGATCGCGAGCGCGTTAGGGGCGCGAATCCTTTAAGAAACGCGCGACCGCGTTCGCAGTCTGCTCGTACGCGTCCCAGTAGACCATGTGCCCGCCGGGTACCTCAACGACGTCGATCTTGTCGCCCAGCGCGAGCCGATAGGCGTCGATCTGATCCTCGCGCACGAGGCCGAACTCGCCGGCGTGGACCAGCAAGGCCGGCACGCGCAGAGTCTCGGGCGGAGGTGCCGGCGTCGTGAGCTCGCCGTACATCGAGACGACCGCGCTCTGGCAGTAGCGGAAGCGCCAGCCGTCGGGGTGCTGCACGAGGTGCTCACGCACCTCCTCTTCCAGGTACTCGCGCTGTGTCGAGGAGCCGGTCTCGAGCCGTTCCGTGATCGCTGCCTCGGCGGAGTCGAAAACGCGTTCGGCCCGCTCGCGTTCGGCGAAGTCGAACCCCACGTGCGGAAGAAGCTGGATGGCGGGGTCGAGCAGCGCGGCCCGCTGGATACGGTCCGGTGCGAGGACAGCCAACTCTAGGACGAGCCGGCCACCGAACGAATGGCCGACCCACTGCGCCTGCCGGACGCCTGCCGCGTCAAGCGTCTCGAGCACGTCATGAGCGTGCGTGGAGAACGTCCACGGAGGCTCCCAGTCCGAGTTGCCATGCCCACGCAAGTCCGGAGCCAGAACACGGAACCGCTGCGCGAGGCGCTCCTCGGCGAGCTTACGAAAGCGTCGCCCGTGCGCATTCACGCCGTGAAGACAGACGACCGCGGGAGCAGAGGGGTCGCCCCACTCGTGCAGATTGAGCTCCATCAGCGCTCGTGCGCGAGCGCGCGCACGACGTCGCCCGGATCGCCGCGGAACACGACGTCTGCCGCCTGTTCCATCCCGGGCCCGCCGCCTACGGACACGATGACCGCCGACTTCACGATCCCCGTTAGCTGCTCGAAGTCTCCAGGGACGCCGACGGCGATCAGGATGCGCGGTGCGACCGGCCGGCCGTAGAGCCCGATCTGACGGTTGCCTGGAAGATCACCCCGCGCGCAGACCTCGCGGGTCCCTCCGACGGCGACTCCTTCAGGAGACCAGCCTGTCGCTGCGTGCGGCCCGAGCAGCACGACGACGTCGCTCTCATCGAGATCGAACGCAGGTGCGGGCCTTTGTTCCACGACTGTGGAACGGGGCTCCGGCAGAGGATCGAGCTCGAAGCGCTCGACTTTCGCCGCCTGCTCGCGCGGTTCGAGCACGTTGAACATCCGTGGGCGCACCGTTGCGAGCTGCGGTGTCGTCCTGCCCATGATGACCGAGACGATGTTTCCGCCGTACGCAGGCTTCGTCTGGATGAGCCGGCCGCCGCGATCGATTCCGAGATTCACGCAATCGCCGGTCATGCCGAGCTCCAGCTCTCCTGCTGCCCTCGGGCCGAGATCCCGGCCGCGTGCCGTTGCCGGAAGCGCAAGGACGTGCGGCCGAAGCCGCTGGAGAACTTGAACGAGTGCTGCGCTCCAGACCTCAGAGTTGTAGTCGTCGAGGCGCTGGTCGTCGACGACCACGACGCGATCGGCGCCGTGTCCGCCGAGGATCGCGCCGACGGTTCCCGCGTCTCTGCCCATGACGAGGGCGACACTCTCGCCGCCGAGCTTGCCCGCGAGCTCGCGGCTCTTGGCGATCAGTTCGAGAGAAGCTCTTGTAGCGCGGCCGTCCACGGTTTCGACGAAGGTCCAAGCGTCGTAGTTCTTCCCGGGCTTCTCGCCCAGGCGCTCCGGCTTCTCCCAGTTCGTTGCCTCGGGAGGGCGGTCGGCGAGGAGGTCGCGCACCTTGCTGCTCACCTCGTCCGTGCTCTTCGCGAGCTCACCCGCGCGCTCGGGCGTGACGTCGCGCACGGCGAGCACGCGTGTCGGCGAGCCGGTCTGGCCGAACCGCTTGTCGTTTTCGCGAACGTCGCCGACGAGGTCCTTGGCTGTCCACACGTCGACGCGCCCGTCGCTCGAGCTCTCCGCTTCGACCGCGGAGACGAGCGAAAGCACCGCTGGGAGATCCAGCTCGTACGTGTCGTAGCCTGCGTCCGTCTCCCGCGTCGCGCGCACGCGGCCGTCGGTGAGTGCGATGTCGACGGCGCTCGTGAGGTGGGGCCAGCCAAGGAACGCCGCGGTTTCGGGCGGCACCTGCCACGTCTCCGAGTCCACTGTCTTGCGACCGCAGAGGACGAGGTCGACTCCGCCCTCCCTCTGGATCGCCAGGGCGAGGGTGCGTGACGTCCCGAGTGTGTCGGCGACGGCGAACACCCGGTCGGACAGATGAACGCACCGATCGGCGCCGAGAGCCAGGCACGTTCGCAATGCGTCTCCGGCCTGGGGTGGGCCCATCGTCATCGCGATCACCTCGCCGCCCACACGCTCCTTCAGATCGGCGGCCTGGACGACGGCGGCGGCGTCAAACGGGTTGAGGAGCAGCGGGACACCTTCGCGGCGCAGTGTCCTCGTCTCCGGATCGAAGTTGATCGCGTCGCCGCGAGGGACCTGTTTGACGAGGCAGACGATCTTCACCTATGGGAGCCTAATCAGTGGTGCTCGCTCTCCTCTACGACATCCACGGCAATCTGGTTGCCCTCGACGAGGTTCTGAAGGACGCCGAGGCCGCGGGAGTGGACGCCTATCTCCTCGGCGGGGACTTCGCGTCGTGGTCGCCCTGGCCGCGCGAGACGATCGAGCGGCTGCGAGGACTTCCGAACACAACCTGGGTTCGGGGCAACGGCGAGCGCTGGTTGCGCGAGATCCCGTTGGATCGGCCCGAGGTGGTGCAGGCGCTCTCTGAGCACGACTCCGGGCTGGGCGCGGACGAGGGCTGGCTCTACTCGTTGCAGGCTCGGTTCGAGCAAGAGGGCGTCCTCTACGTCCACGGCTCGCCCCTTTCGGACTTCGAGAGCTTTCCGCCCGAGCCCGGCGAGGACGACAAGCGGCTGCTGGACGGCGTCAGCGACAAGTCCGTCGTCTTCGGCCACAGCCACCGGCAGTTCCGCAGGCCGGGGCCGAACGGGACGACGCTCATCAATCCCGGCAGCGCCGGCATGCCGCTTGACGGCGACGTACGCGCGGCATATGCGTTGCGCCGAGACGACGGCGAGTTCGAGTTCCGTCGAGTGGAGTACGACGTCGAGCGCGTTGCGCAAGCGTGGGAGAAGGTCGGCGGAACGTTCGGCACGTTCGCGGCGCAGCGGATACGGCGCGGCTCCGACTAGTTGCCCGCTCTTACGAGAGGATGTTCACGGCGCGTGCGGCGACCAGGAGAACGGTGATCGCAGAAAGCGCGGACTCGGCCGCCATCAACGTCTTGGCCGGCCGTGTGAGCGGCATGACGTCGGTCGGGCTGAACGCGATCGAGTTGGTCAGCGAAACGTAGAAGTAATCCCACAGACGCGGCGCCCATTCTTCCTGTGCCAGCTCGGGGTTCTCGTCCTGGGGGAACTGGAAGTCGGGCTTGCGGGGCCCATCGCTGAGCGCGCGGGCGACCGGGCCACCGCAGTCCAGCTCCCAGAAAGCGAGCCCGAACGCGACTGCGTCGGTGAGCCACAGCGCGGCGCCGCTGAACAGTAGTTGCCGTCCCGTCACCTCCACGCCTGAGGGAGCCACGAGGGAAGTGACGAGCAGCACGACACCGAGGACGTTGAAGAGCCAGACGAGAGCAAGCAGCGCAATCGTGATCTCCCGCCTGCGGTCATGCCGGATGAGACGGCCCAGGCCCAGGAGGAGCGTCACGGAGAGCAAGACGTAGGGAACGGCGACGATCAGCCACATCCACCACAGCTGGTGGCCAAGCAGGTCCCAATTCGCGTGCATGCTCACGAGCGCCAAAGCAACGAGGATTCCGGCTGCTGCGAGTGCGAAGGGAGCAGCATCGTCCCGAGCGTCGCGCGCTGCAGCGGCGAGACGTTCCGCGTCCGACGGGCTCTCTGCCTCCTCTGGGGCAGTGGTCTCGACCATCTAGTCCGTCTTCTCCTCGCCGCTCTCCGACGGCTCGTAATACGTTGTCCCCTTCAGCTCGTCCGGGAGGTAATCGACGTCGAACCCAGCCGGATCGGAGTGGGGATAGATGTAACCCTCTCCCTTGCCGAGCTTGCGTCCGTAGTAGCTGCCGTCGGCGAGGGCCTTCGGCGGCGGGATGTTTCCCCGCTCCTGGACGTCCTTCGTCGCGCGCTTGATCGCTTCGTAGCTGGCGTTCGACTTCGGAGCGCGTGCGAGATAGATCGCTGCCTGCGCCAGGTTCAAACGGGCCTCCGGCAGTCCCACGTGCTCGACGGCCTGGGCGGCGGCGACGGCGACTTGCAATGCCCGCGGGTCGGCGTTGCCGATGTCCTCCGACGCGAGCACGATCATTCGGCGGGCGATGAAGCGTGCGTCTTCGCCGCTCTCGAGCATTGCAGCGAGGTAGTAGACGCTCGCGTCGGGGTCCGACCCCCGCATCGACTTGATGAACGCAGAGATGAAGTCGTAGTGGGCGTCGGCTGTCTTGTCGTAGAGCAGCGGCCGCTTCCGCGCCGCATCGTCGACGTGCGCTTCCGAGAGCGGCTCGTTCGCAGCCTGCGCGGTCTGCAGAGCAAGCTCGACGATGTTGTGGACGGATCGCGCGTCGCCGCCTGCGCGGATGGCGATCAGCCGGAGGAGGTCGTCCGGGATCTCGGCGCCCAGCTCCGCGGCGCCGCGGCGGGCGACCGTCTCGAGCTCCTCCAAGGAGAGCGGCACGAGCTCGTACACCTGGGCTCGCGACAGCAGCGCGGAGTTGACTTCGAAGTACGGGTTCTCGGTGGTCGCGCCGATCAGCGTGATGACTCCCTCTTCGACACCGGGGAGAAGCGCGTCCTGCTGCGCCTTGTTGAAGCGGTGGATCTCGTCGAGGAACAAGATGGTGCGCCGTCCGTTCGCTCCGAGCCGCTCTCTCGCGCGCGCGAGCACCTCTCGTACCTGGCCGACGGTCGCCGACACCGCCGACAGCTCCTCGAACTCCGCTCCGGTCGCGCGCGCGATGATCCGTGCAAGCGTCGTCTTTCCGGTGCCGGGCGGCCCATAGAAGATGGCAGACCGCACCCGGTCCTCCGCAATCGCCAGTCGCAGCGCCGAGGTCTCGCCGAGGACGTGCTCCTGCCCGACGAACTCGTCGAGCGACTGCGGCCGCATCCGCAGCGCGAGTGGCGCGACACCGGGGAGCCGCTGCTCTGCCGCGTCCGAGAAGAGGTCGCTCATTGCAGGGGAAGTATGCTCCGCAGGCCCTTGGCAACCGAGACTCACGAGGATTTCTCCGAGCCGATCCTGCCCGGGAAGGGGGCATCGGACTACGAGCGCTACCTGCGAACAGACGAGCTCCTCGCGCTGCAGAAGTCCCCGGACGAACAGATCCACCCCGACGAGCTGCTGTTCCAGACGGTGCACCAGTCTTCGGAGCTGTGGCTCAAGCTGGGCACCTCGGAGGTCGCGCGGGCATCCGCGCATCTTCGTGCGGGTGACTTTGGGGCGGCACTGCGGCTTCTCCGGCGCGCGTCGCTCAGCCTGCAATTCATCACGCGCCAGCTCGACATGCTCGAGCAGATGTCGCCGTGGGAGTACCAGACCATCCGCCGTGTCCTCGGACACGGCAGCGGCTTCGATTCACCCGGCTTTCGGGAGGTTCGCCGGGTCACCCCACCGCTCGGCGAGGCGTTCGAGGCGGTGGTGTCACAGGCCGGCCTCGATCTGGTCGAGGTGTACGTGCAGGGGCGCGAGCACGAGGCCCTCTACCAGCTCGCCGAGGCGTTGGTCGAATGGGACGAGCGGATCACGATGTGGCGGATCCGCCATTACAAGGTCGTCGCCCGCATCATCGGCGACCAGGTCGTGGGGACACAGGGGACACCCGTCGAGGTGCTTGGGAAGATGATCCACCACAATTTCTTCCCGGCGCTCTGGCGCGCACGCAACCAGCTCACTGCGCGCTCGAAGGAAGAAGAGGGCTAGCTCTGGCGACGGTCTCGACCCGCGACGAGGTCACCGAGCTCCTGCAGGAGCTGATCCGCGTCGACACCACGAACCCGCCGGGCAATGAGACCGCTGCCGCCGAGCTTCTCCGCGAGTACCTGGAGCAGAACGGCGCCGAGGTGGAGCTGTATGCGCGCGTGCCCGAGCGTGCCAACCTCGTTGCACGTCTGCGAGGTCGCGGCGATGGGCCGACGTTGCTCTTCCTCTC
>JBBWZE010000348.1:0-3260 GCA_039648845.1 Actinomycetota bacterium
CCTCGTCCGCGGCGGGACCGCCCATCCCTGGCGCGTCGGAATCCAACACCCGCACCGCCGCGACCGCCTGGCGTGCGTGGTGGAAATCTCCGACGGCGCCGTGGCAACCTCAGGCGCCTACGAGCGAGGCCCCCACGTTCTCGACCCCCACACACGCTGTTCACCGAGCGGCGTCTTATCGGTCACCGTGATCGGCCGCGACCTGGCCACCACCGACGCCTACGCCACAGCCGCCTTCGCCATGGGATTGACGGGCCCAGCCTGGACAGCCTCGCTGCAAGGCCACGAGGCAATGACCATCCTCGGCAACAACCGGGTGCTCTCCACCCCCGGCTTCCTCAGCCACTGCCCAGGCGGCTCAGCGGCAGCTAGCCTCGCGGCGTAACCGCTGGCCAGGCAGGGCAGGCTGGCGCGAGTGCAAATGATCAGAGATCATTGCGCCACACGGCAGGGCTCCTTTCCATGGCTTCAACCGATCCAGGTCCGAGAGATCACCTAGTAACGCGCTCGCTCGCGCGCGACTTGGAAGAGCTCGACGCGCAGGTCGTCGAGGAGAAGCGGCTTGACCCGGCCGAAGCCCCTGAACGCCTGGCGCGGCATGCGATGGGCGAGCTACGACGCGAGCTCACATCGGATGAGCCCGCCGACTCGCAGGCTGGTCGCGTCAACGACGTGCTTCGAGAGTTCGGCGACAACTCTGAGGAGGTCGCGCTCCCGGCGCGTGTGCTCTACGGGATCAAGGCCCGCTCGCGGCTCGGCGACCCGCTGGACCTTCCGCCGTTGCCGGCGACCCCGTTCAGCCAGAGCGACCTACTCGTCAACGCCGAGGGACAGCCCAACGTCGGCTCGGAGTTGCGCGCCGAACTTGCCACGGCGGACTCGGTCGATCTTATCTGCGCGTTCGTGATCTGGAGCGGGGTCCGCCATCTGCAGGAAGCGCTCGAAGGCGTCATCGCTCGCGGGGGTCGAATCCGGGTGATCACCACCACCTACATGGGCGCGACCCAAAAGGAAGCTGTTGATGCGCTGTTCAAGACCGGTGCCCAGATCAGAGTCGCCTTCGATGCCCGCACCACGAAGCTTCACGCCAAAGCGTGGCTGCTCGAACGTGCATCCGGTCTGACCACCGCGTTCGTCGGGTCCTCCAACCTTTCGCACACGGCCCTCTTCGACGGGCTCGAGTGGAACGTCCGCCTGTCCTCGATGGACGCCGCTCACGTCATCGATCGAGTGCGCATGACGTTCGAGAGTCATTGGGCCTCGGAGCACTTTGAGCCGTACGACCCAGCCGTCAACGGCGACGAGCTTGCCGAGGCGCTCCGGGAGCACGATCGGCGCTCGCTCGGCGAGGTCTCGACCATCTCCTTCGCCAACCTCGACGTCCGTCCGTACCCGCACCAGCAGCGAATGCTCGAAGTGCTCACCGTCGAGCGTGAACGCCACGACCGCCACCGGAATCTGGTGGTGGCGGCCACAGGTACTGGAAAGACGGTGGTAGCGGCGCTGGACTACCGCCAGCTCCGCGACCGCGCGCACGAGCTCCCGTCTTTGCTGTTTGTGGCGCACCGCGAGGAGATCCTTCAGCAGTCGCTGGCGACCTACCGGGCTGTGCTCCGGGATGGCGCGTTCGGCGAAATCCACGGCGGTGGACAGAGCGCGACCGGCCGGCACGTATTCGCGATGGTGCAATCACTCCGCGAGCAGCGCCTAGAGCAGATCGCTCCCGATGCGTTCGACGTGGTCGTCGTGGACGAGTTTCACCACGCGGCTGCCCAGACGTATGACCGGCTGCTCAACCGTCTCCAGCCGAAGGAGCTTCTCGGGCTGACAGCGACACCTGAGCGGCTCGACGGCAAGGACGTCACCGAGTGGTTCGACCACCGCATAGCCGTTGAGCTCCGGTTATGGGAAGCGATCGATCAAGGCTTCCTTGTGCCGTTCCAGTACTTCGGCGTGGCCGACGGCACCGATCTCCGCGAGCTGACGTGGCGGCGAGGCAGCTACGCAACCGAGGAACTCAGCAACGTCTTCTCGAACGACACCCTTCGGGTCAGCAAGCTGCTGGAGGCGCTCACCCAGATAGTCCTCGACCCTGGATCGATGCGCGCGCTCGGGTTCTGCGTCTCGCAGGAGCACGCTCACTTCATGGCTCGGCAGTTCACCGATGCAGGCCTCCCCAGCGTCGCGCTCACCGGCGAGGACTCGGCCGAAGCGCGTCGCAAGGGCCTGGCCGACCTGCAGGCGGGTCGCCTTCGCTGCGTGTTCTCGGTCGAGATCTTCGGCGAGGGCGTCGACGTCCCCGACGTCGACTGCATCTTGCTGCTCAGGCCCACCGCCTCCGCAACCCTGTTCACGCAGCAACTCGGTCGCGGCCTCCGGCGCGCCGAGGGCAAGAGCCACCTGACCGTGATCGACCTGATCGGCCAACAACATCGGCAGTTCCGGTTCGAGGACAAGCTACGCGCGATTGTCGACCCGAGGCGCGGTCGAATCGTCGAACAGGTTGCAGCCGACTTCCCCTTCCTCCCAGCCGGCTGCACAGTCGACCTCGACCGACGGAGCGAGGAGATCGTGCTCGAAAACCTGCGGGCCGCGGTCCGCTCGCGCTGGACGAGGCTGGTCGAGGACCTCAAGGCCGAGCCCGATGGCACCCGCCTCAGGGAGTTCCTCCAGCATCGCGGGCACCGGGTGGAGGACGTCTACGGACAGCAACGGAGCTGGACTCAGATCAAACGAGCCGCGGGGCACACGACTGCCCCAGCCGCCGACGCCGACTTCGAGGCGCGGACGCTCAAGGCACTAAGCCGCCTCACGCATGTCGACGATCCCGAGCGAGTCGTGCTGTATCGAGAGATTCTCGCCACTCCGGCCGCGCCTCGGATGAACGCCGGTGATGAGCGCCGTCGACGACTGCTCACGATGCTGGCCTGGGGCCTCAACTCCGCAGCGTCTGGATACGAATCGGTCGACGAGTACTTCAGCGCCCTATGGGCTGAGAAAGCGATCCTCGCAGAGCTCATCGAGTTGCTCGAGGTCCTTGACGCGCGCTCGACAACACGCGCGATGCCTTCCCTCCTCGCCCCGGAGATCCCGCTCAGCCTCCACGCGGGCTACTCCCGCCCGGAGGTGCTCGCCGCGCTGGCCCACGGCAAGGGCGTCAAGCCGACGACCAGCCGGGAGGGCGTCCTGTGGGTGGAGGACGCCAAGTGCGATGTCTTCTTCGTGGACCTCCAGAAGGCCGAGCGCGACTACTCCCCCAC
>JBBWZE010000265.1:0-3609 GCA_039648845.1 Actinomycetota bacterium
GCGCGAGCACGGAGACCTCGTCGCCGGGCTCGTAGCGGCTTACCGTGACCCCGTCGGCGTCCAGCAGCGCCTCCATCTCCGCCGCCACGGCGTCGAAGACCCGAGCGGGGGAGGCCCCTTCGGCGACCAGCATCGCCACCCGCCGCAGCGCGGCCTGCTCGTCCGTGAGACGGTTCGCTGTGGCTCGCGACTCCGTGTTGGCGATCGCGGTCGCCAACAGGTCGGTGAACTGGCCGAGCCGGGATTCCGTCTCGGGCGGCAAGGGCTCGGCCCGGCTGGTCGCCGTGACCATGGCGCCCCAGAGCCGGCCCTCCACCAGGATCGGTGTGGCCACGACACAACGAATGCCGATCAGGCGGACGGCCTGCGCGATCGGGCCGCTCGCGCTGCCATAGTCGTCGATTCGTACCGGCCGCGCTGTCCGGAACACTCGCGAGGCGGCATTCTCGCCTCCCAGCGGCTGGTGGGAGCCGATCGGGAAGACGTCCTCGATAGCACCCGAGCCGGCGACCACGATGGCGCTCCGGTCGTCCTCATAGCGCAGCATCCGGATCTCCTCCGTGCCGAACAGCTGCCCGATCTCCTCAGCGATCGCGGTGAATACCTCCGCTTGGGATGCTTCGCGCGCGACGACTGTCGCCACACGCCGCAGCGCGGCCTGCTCCCCAGCGAGCCGTTCCAGTTCGGCCTCGGCCCGGCGGCGCTCAGTCACGTCCACGACGGTGCCAACGATCTCGTCGACATCGCCTGACGCAGTGAAGATGGGGTGAGCGATTGCTCGGTGGCGGCTGAGCGGGCTCTGCGGAAGAACGACCCGGTATTCCACCTCGATGGTCGTCCCCTCACGGATTCCGTTCTCGAGCGCTTCGACGCACATCGCACGATCCTGTGGATGGATGCGGTCGAAAAGCTCTTCCAATGACGGGACTCCGTGGTCGGGATCGAAGCCGTACAGGCGCGAGTGTTCATCTGAGGAATGCGCCACCTGTCGGGTCGCAACGTCGATCGCGAAACTGCCGGTGTGGGTCAGCTTCTGTGCTTCTGCCAGATACGCCTCGCTTCGCCGCAGGTCGGCCGTCCGCTCGGCCACCTTCAGCTCGAGCTCGTTGCGGGCCTTGCGAAGCTTTTCTTCCGCTAGTCCGCGCTCGCGGATGAGACGTGCGCTTTGAAATGCCGTCGCGGCGTGATTGGCGGCGAGCGAAAGCAGCAGTTGGTCGGCCTCGGTGGGAAAGTCGCTGCGACAACACGCCGCAGCAACCAGACCGCCATCGGCATTGACACCGATGGGAATGACAACACCGCGGCATGGCTCCACGCCGGCGCCGCCGACGTCACGGATGATCTCCGTACGCGTGAGCCGGCCGCTCTTCGCGAGGCGGCCTTCCAGCCATTCCGGAAGCCGCTCCCAAGCGTTCCCGCGCGTGACGTCGACTGCGTCCGCGCCACTCGGATCGGACAAACGGACGAACGCGAAGTCAAGCTCCAGCAATCCGACTAGCGTGTCGGCAAGGCCCGCCGCGACAGCGGGTGGATCGCGGCCCACCCATGCCGCCGGGATCGTGGAAAGCGCGACGAGATCCCTGAGCACCGTTCGCCGCCCAAGGATCTCGGCGTTGGTGTCAATAGACATTCAGTGTCTGTGGCCAGCACCGGCGAGCGACCGCCGCTCGCGTAGCTCGAGCAGGAACTCGTCAGGCGGGACGAAGAACGGGTTCTCCTGCAGCAGCCCGCCGATCAGCACCACTGGATGTGTGCGCAGGGCGTCCATCACGACGCTTGCACCAAATTTGGATAGGTCGTAGGTGCAGACGACCGGATCCTCGTACTTGGGAATCAGGTAGTTGAGGCGGGTCTCGTATTCGAGCAGATCCTCCACGCCGGTTCTGTCGAGCAACGACCATTCCATATGCGCCAGTAGGCGGAGGCGTCGCGACCCTGTCACGGCGGCGGACTGAAGCTCTTCTTCGATCAAGGCCAGCATGGCGTCTTGGTCGAACTGACCGTCGCGGAGGTAGGCGTCCTGCCACAGCCGCACGTCCAGCTGGCCTGATTCGATCGCCCCGGCGACATCGATACCTGCCTCGCCGAGCTGTCTCAGATGTTCTTCGCGTAGCTCGGGGTCGACGATGTGAAGGGCTCTCTCGCCCGAGTCGAAGCCATCTTTGATGAACGACCGAAGCACACGGTGCTCTTCGCCGATGCTGTTGAAGAACGCGCAAATGTGACGATGCTCGCCGAGAGTGCCGCCGGCAAAGTCCACGGACTGCCCGTTGGTTTCCATATTGGCCTCCACGCAGGAGCCCCGGCTAAGGCTCGATTTCAGGATGGACTGTTCACACTACTCCTGGTCTCGCGCGCGGAATAGGAGCTGACGCAGGCATACGCCGAGCTCCTTATCTAGGCCCCGGTCAGTCGGGCTCAGTCCGGGTACTCGTCCTTGCGCCAGGCGCGGGGCTCCTCGGGCGGAGGGTTCGGAGTTCGCTCGAGCAGGAACGAGTTGTACGGCGCAACGAACCGGTCGGGTGCCATGACTGTGTAGGTGTGGAAGACGCTTCCGTTCTCGCGCGCGAAGGCGATGAAGCCCGGGCCCTCGCGCAGGCCGTCCTCGAGCTTGGCGCCGACCTGCCGCCCCCAATCCTCGAGCCACTGGGGCGGGTTGTCGATCATCCCCTTGACCTCGGGGATCTCCTGCGCCTGTTCGGGCGTGAGGGCGAGCCCGAAGTCGAACGGAAAGTCAGTCCCATGGGTCGAGACGTACGGGAACTGCCAACCCATCCGTCTCTTGTAGGCGATGAGCCGATCGATCGGCGCGCGCGAGAAGCAGATCAGGGTCACGTCCCGGTGGTTCAGATGCACACGCGTGCCGTCGAGCTCGTCGCCCAGGTTCGAACACCCCGGGCAGGCCCCGCGTTCGTAATCGGGCCCGAACATGATGTTGTAGGCCAAGAGCTGCGAGCGGCCGTCGAAGAGCTCGGCGAGCGTTTTCTTCCCGTCCTCGGTGTCGAACTCGTACTCCTTTTCCACCGGAACCCAGGGCAGCTGACGCCGCTCCTCGGTCAGCCTCTGACCGAGCTCTGCGTGCTCGGCCTCGAGCTTCGCGAGTTCATCGCGAGCGGTCGTCCATTCCGCGCGGGTTCCAATCTTGTGCTCGGGCATCGTGTGCCTCCTTTGGCCGTTCGTCACATCAACGGTTAGGACCGGCGGGGCGCGCCGAACTCATCGCTGCACTCCCAGAAAACGATGACGTCAGGCCCACTGCTCGGCCGCGAGCTCGGACGCGTCCGGCACCTCCATCGGGCCTTCCTTCGGTGTTCCGATCCGTAGCGGGTTGCCGAACGGGTCGCGCAGCCCGCAGTCGGTGCCGTAGAAGCGCTCCGTCGGCTCCTCGGTGAACTCGACGCCCTTGGCGACGAGGTCCTGGTAGGTCTTGTGGACGTCGTCCACCGCGATGATCGCCGCCATGCCCAACGCGCCCTTCGTGACGAGCTCGCGGATCTGCTCGGCCGTGGCGTCGTCGTGCGCGGGCGGTCCCGGCTTCTCCAGCAAGAGCTGCCGGTCGGGCTGACCCGGGAAGTTGACGGTCAGCCAGCGCATGAAGCCGAGGTCCGC
>JBBWZE010000271.1:0-8935 GCA_039648845.1 Actinomycetota bacterium
TCCAGTACCAATCGAGATGGGAAAGCGATCGCCAGGAGGAGAAAACGGCGACCAGACTCGGCAGCAGCAGGTACAACGAGACGCCGGCGACGAGCAGTAGCAGTCCGGGCCGCGCGTAGCGTCTCCATACTGGACTGCCGGCGCACTCCGGCGTGCCGGACGCCACATGTGGTTCTCCGGAGGCCACGCATGAAGTGTCGGTGCAGACGGGTCGGATGTGAATCCGTCGATTCGCCTACACGGTGCCGCCTTTCCGCAACTCGTCAGCGATCTCGCCGATGCGCCACCCGTACGCAGTCGGAGACGATTTCTGCATGCTGCCGCTCTCTGACGGGATCCCCGGCCGTCGCTTCCCTTTCGTAAACGTGTCGTTGATTGTCGCGAATTTCGCGGTGTGGTTGTTCTACGAGCTTCCACACCTGCGATCGGCGGTCTTCCATGCCTCCTTCTATCCCTGCACGGTCACCCACGCCTGCCACGGCCCGGAGCCCTGGGGCGTCAGCTGGATCACGGCGATGTTCCTGCACGGAAGCTGGGAGCACATCCTCGGCAACATGCTCTTCCTCGCCGTGTTCGGGAAGAACGTCGAGGACGCCTTCGGCCACGCCCGTTACCTGGTGTTCTACTTCGCCGGCGGCTTCGTGGCGATGACGAGCCAGACGCTGATGACGCTCGTGTTCGGCAGCGCCGCGGACGGGCGCGTGCCGAACCTCGGCGCGAGCGGCGCCATCGCTGCCGTCCTCGGTGCCTACTTCGTCCTCTACCCGAGCTCGACGGTGCTCGGGCTCATCGTCATCTTCCCGGTGCGGATCTCCGCCTGGTTCTTCCTCGGCTTCTGGTTCCTCTACCAGCTGTTCGAGGCGAACTTCGGAATCTTCGGAGCTCGCGCGAACGGTGGCGGGGTTGCCTTCTTCGCTCATGTGGGCGGCTTCATCTTCGGCGTCATCATTGCGAAGGTGCTCGCCGGGGCAGGGCGAGTCGACGTCGGCGGCGAGGACGCCGCGGCTCTCCGCGCGCCCGCGTAGGACTGCCGTGGCAACCGTGCCAGCGCCGCGGCCGCCGCGTCCCGCCCGCTCGCGGACCCGGCCGCGTTCGTCCCAGGCGACCAAGGTAGTGGTCGCACCGAGAACGCTCGTGACGCTGGTCGCGATCGCGCTCGGCGGTGTCTTGCTGTTCGCGCTCGCGTACGCGTCGCGCGGAATCCTCGTCCAGCTCGCGATCGCCGTGGTGTTGGCGATGGCGCTGGAACCGCTTGTCCAGACGCTCGAGCGGCGTGGCCTCAGGCGAGGAACCGCGGTCGGGATCACGTTCGCGCTCGCCACGCTGTTCGTCGTTGGCTTCGCATATCTCCTGATTCCACCTCTGGTTGACGAGGTGACCCGGTTCGTGCACAACATCCCCAGCCTCCTCCAGAAGCTGACGCAGGGTCAGGGCAAGCTCGGCTTCCTCGAACGCCGCTTCCACGTCGTCGAGCACGCGCGGGAGGGGATCGCGACACAGGGAGCCGCCGACGTGGTCGGAAAGCCGCTGCACCTAGTCGGCAGCCTCGTCCGCACGGGCGCCGCGGTCGTCGCAATCGCGTTCCTGACACTGTTCGTCCAGCTCGGCGGCCGCCGCTGGTTCGAAGCCTTCCTCGAGGTGGTGCCGGCGAGCAGCCGTGAGCGTTGGCGCCGTGGCGGGAGCGGCGTTTCGCGGGCGGTCGGTGGCTATGTCGCCGGGAACCTCCTGATCAGCGTTATCGCCGGCACGGTCGCAACCCTCGTCCTGCTAGCCCTCGGCGTCCCGTACGCGGTCCCCCTCGGGCTCGTCGTGGCGATATTCGACCTGATCCCGCTCGTCGGCGCGACGCTGGCCACGGTCATCGTCTCGGCGGTAGCGCTGACGAAGGGTGTGACACCCGCCGTAATCGTCGTCGCCGCCATGGTGGCCTACCAGCAGATCGAGAACCACACCCTCCAGCAGCTCATCTACCACCGCACCGTCAAGCTGTCGCCGCTTGCGATCGCTGTCAGCGTTGCCGCAGGTGCGGAGATCGGCGGCGTCGTCGGCGCGCTGCTCGGGATTCCGTTCGCCGGCGCGCTAAAGGTCGTGTCCGCTGAGCTGCTCGCGTGGCGGCGTGGCGAGGATCCGGCCCACCCGCCGCAGCAGCGCGCCTCGTAGCTCGCGTGCTTTCCGCAGATGTTCGGTGTTCGCACCGATGCCACCAGAGACAGCCGGGGCGGATGATCGAGAGGGCCGGTCGATCGAGAGCAAGTGGGCGACGACGGCAAAACCACGAACGAAGGGAAGTCAAGATGTCGAACGACGAACTGGAGCTCAACGTCAGCGACGAGCTCTTGTGGGACCCGAAGGTGGACAACGCGGCGATCGCCGTCTCCGCTGACGACGGCGTCCTGACGCTGCGAGGGACGGTCGGCAGCTTCAGGCAGAAGCGCGAGGCGAAGCAGGACGCCGAGCGTGTCTATGGCGTCGAGAAGGTCAACAACGAGCTGCAGGTGCGGATCCTGGACGGGGAGCGGCGCGATGACGCCGATCTGCGCGGCGCCGTGCTGCAGGCGCTGACGCTGGACAGCCTCGTCCCGTCCACAATCGACGCGAAGGTCGAGGAGGGCTGGATCACCCTGACCGGAACAGCCAACTGGCAGTTCGAGCGCGACGAGGCCGAGTTCATCGCCTCCAACGTGCTCGGCGTGGTCGCCGTCGACAACGAGATCGACCTGGTGGCGCCCAGCCCGAGTGCGGGCGACGTCAAGCACTCGATCAAGAAAGCGATGGAGCGCAACGCGAAGCTCGACGCGGACGATCTCTCGGTCGAAAGTTCGAACGGGACGGTCACCCTCTCGGGCACCGTTGCCTCCTGGGCGGAGCACGACGACGCAGTGGATGCGGCATGGGCCGCCCCAGGCGTCACGCGCGTCAAGGACAGAATCCTCGTCGCGTACTAAGACCGGCGTACGACGGCACGGATCTACTGGACCCGTGCCGTCGTCGGCAGAGCAGGCCCTCCAACCGGGCCCGAGTGACGAAGGAGGAGAGATGGGATTCGAGCAGTACCACGAGCCGGCAGCTGAGCTCAGTGCCGAGGTGCGGACGTTTGCCCGCATGATCGCTTCTCTGACTGAGGAGGCGGAAGCGATCGGCTGGTACGAGCAGCGCATCGCCCTCGAGCCAGACGCGCAGGCGAAGGCGATCATGGAGAACGCACAGGGCGAGGAGTTCAAGCACTTCGGGATGGATCTCGAGTTCCTGCTGCGGCGCACGCCGAAGTGGCGGATCGCGCTGCAAACGATCCTTTTCACCGACGGAGACATCGTCCAAAGCGGCGAACAGGCAGAGGAAGCCGAGAACCGCTGATCTACGGGCGAAGCGCGGGCCTCTAACGGTTCGCGCATAGGTGGTCAGGTCATCGCTTGGATAGGGAATCCGGCACCCGGCGGTCGATCGTGCTGCTGATCGCAATCGAGGCGCTAAGGCGGTATCGCGCCCATTGGCGGTGTATCGGGCTTCGAGACTAGGCACCTTGGCCGTGCCGGACTACGTGATCACGGGATGCGATCCGCCCGCCGGTTGCGTAGCTTCGCGTCATGGAGTGGCCGACAGCCGGAATCGAGCTCGAAGACGCTGCTGACGAGGAATCGCTCGTCCATGAGTGGCGCGCCGAGCAGCTGGCGCGGCTGGGACTCTCGTCGCAACTCGCGGACACATTCGCCGCCTCGGTTGACTGGCACGCGATGGCAGAGCTCGTCTCGCGAGGCTGCCCATCTGAACTCGCCCTTGAAATCCTACGATGAGCGCCGACGCCCCAACATCGCCGCAAAGTGCGTTTACGCCGAAGGCGCGCCACCGGTTCCGCCTCCCCAGGTCTGCCGAATCGCCGCTCGCGGAGCGCGTCATCGTTGCATTCGCGACCGCCGGCGAGGTCTCAACCGGAATGGCGCAAGTAGTGACGATCTTGCGACAAGACAGCCGCGCAGCACGCGTCGAGTGGTGGGCACCGAGCGCCGATGCCAACAGCCTCGAGCTCCAGACGGCCAACGGCCGAAGCGGCGGCAAGCGCGAAGCGTTCCCCCTCGGCGCGGCCGGCGCGCTCGTCGTCAGGGGCCCGAGATGTGGAAGCGAGATCCAGGCGGTCCTCGACCGGCTCGCTCCAATCCTGCGACGCCGTCTGGCCGAGGAACAGCTGGTCGAGGAAACGGCGCTGCTCGCGCGGCGCAACGAAGCGCTCGATGACTTTGCTGCGCTGCTCGCCCATGAGCTCAAGAACCCTCTCCAAGCCGCTCTCCTTGATCGACCTGACCCAGTGGAGCTTGAACGAGCGCTCGCTCTAATCGACGCAATTCTGGAAGCGGCACGAGCCGAGGGCGACGGCGCATCCGCAGACCCCGAGCAGGCGATCCGAGACGCGCTTAGCGACCTGGGGCCGGTATCGGCGACGATCGACACAGCCCTACCGCCGGAGTTGCCGCTGCCAGCAACCCTGCTGCGGATCCTGCTGCGCAATCTGATCGCGAACGCCCTCGCCGCCGGCGCCCGCAACATTCGCGTCGCGGCGTCTTCCTCGCAATCATGCTGGAAGCTCGCCGTCGACGACGACGGCGTTGGGCTCGAAACAACAAGCGCCGGCCGCTACGCGCACGGAAGCGGCGTGGCCTTGGCGCTCTGTCGTCGCATCGCCGGCCGCTTCGCGGGAGCAATCGAGCTGCAACCGCTCCCCGCGGGCGGTACGCGCGCGTCGCTCCTTCTGCAAAAGGTCGACCGATGATCCGTGTCTTGATCGTTGACGACCACGGGGTAGTCCGTTCGGGTTTGCGCAGCCGCCTCGCGGCCGAGAAGGACGTCGAGACGGTCGGCGAGGCCGAAAGCGTCGAGCAAGCGGTCATCAAGGCGCGCGCGCTCCAGCCCGACCTCGTCCTGCTCGATCTGCTGATGCCGCGGACGAGCGGGTACGAGGCGATCCCGCGGCTCGCAGAGGTCTCGCCGCAATCGAGGATCCTCGTCTGTTCGGCACTGACCGGCGCCAGCTCGGTCCGGCAGGCGCTTTCGGCCGGAGCGGTGGGATATGTTGCAAAGCGCGCCTCCGACACCGATCTGCTGGCCGCAATCCGGCGTATCGCCGGCGGCGAACACTACGTCGATCCGGCGCTCGGGGCAGTACTCGTCACCTCCGAAACTGCGGAACTCGACGCGATCTCCGAACGGGAGCGAGACGTGCTCCACCTGCTCGCGCTCGGATACACCAACCAAGAGATCGCGAAGAAGCTGTTCATCTCGGTGCGGACCGTCGATACGCACCGCGCCCACATCATGCGCAAGCTCGAGCTGGCGACACGCGCCGAGCTGGTGCTCTACGCGCTCGCGAATGGACTGATAGCAGCGAACTAACCCGCCCCGTCGTCGAATGCGACAGCGGTGCGAGATACCCGCAGACGATCCGCGAAGACACCGATTCGGTGTCGGCCCGATTCGGCGACAGTCGACTCCACCAGTACCGCGCAGCCGTGTTCCGCGGTGACCACTTTGTCGCCAACAGTTGAATGGGAGACGGACATGACTCCGAACACGAACACGATCGTTCTGATCCACGGCGCGTGGATGACACCGCGAAGCTGGGAATCATTCCGCGGCTTCTACGCGCAACACGGCTACCGTGTCCTGACCCCGCCCTGGCCACGGCTCGAGGGTGAGGTCGAGGAGATCCGCCGCGATCCCTCCGAAATGGCGGGCCTCGGCATAGCGGAGATCGTGGACGGTTACGAGCGGATCATCAGGCAGTTGGACAACCCGCCGATCATCATCGGCCACTCCTTCGGCGGCCTGTTCGTGCAGATGCTCCTCGACCGCGGTCTCGGCGCGGCCGGTGTCGCCATCGACGCCGCAGCGCCGAGGGGTGTCTTGCGGCTGCCCTTCTCCCAGATCAAGGCACTGAGCCCGGTCCTGTTAAACCCCGCGAATGTCAAGCGGGCTGTGCCGCTGAACTTTGAGCAGTTCCATTACGCGTTCGCGAACACCATGACCGAGCGCGAGGCACGCGCAGCCTTCCAGCTGAACGCGATCCCCGCCCCCGGCCGGATCGTGTTCCAGGCCGGCCTGGCAAATCTCAACCCGCGAGCAGTAACCAAGGTCGACTACCGCAACAATCGACGAGCCCCGCTTTTGCTAATCGCAGGCAGCGAAGACCACATCGTTCCTGCCTCCGTCAACCGGGCGAATCTCCGCAAGTACCGCCGCTCTACTGCTACGACGAACTTTGTCGAGTTTCCCGGGCGGTCGCACCTGATCGTCGCCCAGACGGGCTGGGAGGAAGTCGCCGAGCACGCGCTCTCCTGGGCACAGAAGCACGTCGCGCTGCCGACGCCGGCGAGCTCGCTCGGGGCAACGGCATGATCTCGCCCAGCGAGGAGGCGTTCCCTCTTATGCCAGCCGATCAGTTGGTCGTCCATCTCGCGGCCCGGCGTTCTGACGAACTCGACGTGGTCCTGATGTGGGCGAGGCGGTCAGGGCGGCTCTGGGTGACGGTTACGCACCGCCGGAGCGGCCGCACGGCGCGGATCAACGCAACAGCCATGAACGCGCTCGACGTGTTCAGGCATCCGTTCGCCTACGAGCGAGCGGTGGCGTGATGCACCTGTCCATCGGACAGGCGATGGCGGCGACCTCGACGGCCGCTGCCGCCTGGCTGATGGTGCGCGCCGGCGTCGCCAAGGGAATGGTCGCGTTGCGAACACCTTCCCGTTGCGCCGCATGCGGAAAACGCAGAAATAGCCGCGGCTGCCGCTGCACAGATCAGCCATGACGATGAACAGCGACACGGTCAGCGTTCTCGAGGGGAACACGTTCGTCGTCGGCCGTCGAAACGGCGACCTCGACGCCGGGCCGGGGCAACCGCACGGGCTCTTCCACCGCGACACGCGTCACCTGTCCCGGTGGTTGCTGACGATCGACGGAAAGACGCTCGACGCTCTCTCGACCGACGATACCAAGTCGTTCTCGGCCCGCTTCTTCCTCGTGCCGGGCACCGGCTCGGAGTACACGGACGCGACCATGTCGGTAATCCGCCGGCGCGAGGTCGGCGACGGCTTCTTCGAGGAGCTGACAGTTCTCAATCACGGCAACGAACCTATTAGCCCCGAGGTCGCGTTTGCCGCTTCGGCGGACTTCGCCGACCTCTTCCAGGTCAAGGACGCGACGATCGACAAGCCCGGAAAGACGTTTCAACGCGTCGACGACGGCGTGATCGTGCTCGGCTACGAGCGCGGCGGCTACATCCGCGAGACCTGGATCCGAGTGCACGGCGACGAGCCCGAGCTCAGCCCGGACAGAGTGGTGTTCCGGCCCGAGATCAAGCCCCACGGAAGTTGGAGTACATGGATCGAGGTGGTCGCGGCCGTCGACGGGACGCCCACCGGACACGACCAGACGCGCTACCGGCCTGGCGCGGAGCTCGCACCGGCGAAGGGGCAGGTGGGGCCGCATCCGGAGCTCGACGAGCTGCTCTCGCTTGCTCCCCGGCTGGAGACCGACTGGGAGCCGTTGAAGTTCATTTACGCACGGAGCCTGGTTGATCTCGCGGCTCTTCGCTTCTATCCGCAGGAGGGGTCCGATGCGGCTGTGCCGGCTGCCGGTCTGCCTTGGTTCCAGACCCTCTTCGGTCGTGACAGCTTGATCACGAGCTATCAGTCCTTGCACATCGTTCCCGAGCTCGCTGCGACGACGCTCGATGTGCTCGCGTCGCTTCAAGGCACGCGTCGCGATGACTTCCGCGACGAGGAGCCGGGAAAGATTCCGCACGAGCTTCGCTTCGGCGAGCTGACCGCGTTCAAGGAGCGCCCGCACTCCCCCTACTACGGCAGTGCCGACGCGACGATGCTCTTCCTGATCGTGCTCGACGAGTACGAACGCTTTACGGGCGACAGCGCCCGCGTTCGGCGCCTCGAGCCAAACGCTCGCGCCGCGCTGGCCTGGATCGACGAGGACGGCGATCGCGACGGCGACGGCTATGTCGAGTACGAGCGGCGCAACACCGACTCGGGGCTCGAGAACCAGTGCTGGAAGGACTCGTGGAACTCGATCCTCTTCGCGGACGGGACGCTGGCGAAGCTCCCACGGGCGACCTGCGAGCTCCAGGGCTATGTGTACGACGCACGCCGCCGCACCGCGCGTCTTGCGCGAGACGTCTGGGAGGACGAGGCGCTTGCAGCCAGGCTCGACAAGCAAGCGGATGAACTTAAGCAGTCGTTCAACCGCGACTTCTGGCTCCCGGACCGCGGCTACTACGCACTTGCGCTCGACGGCGACAAGCAGCCGGTCGACTCACTCACGTCCAACATCGGTCAGCTGCTTTGGAGCGGGATCGTCGACGACGATCGAGCCGCCGAGGTCGCCGCGCGCCTATTCGAGCCGCGTCTCTTCTCGGGCTGGGGCGTGCGGACCATGGCCGACGGCGACGGCGGCTACAACCCCATCGGCTACCACCAAGGAACCGTCTGGCCGCACGACAACTCCCTGATCGCCGTCGGCCTCCGTCGTTACGGCTACGACCAAGAGGCCGCGACGATCGCGCTCGCCATCCTCGAGGCGGCGCAGTACTTCCTCGGGCGGCTACCCGAAACGTTCGCGGGCTACGCACGCAGCCTCACCGAGTACCCGGTGGAGTACCCGACGGCATGCAGCCCCCAAGCCTGGGCGACCGGAGCGCCACTGCTGCTGTTGCGTGTTCTGCTCGGTCTCGAGCCGGAGAACGGCGACGTCGCGGAGGATCCAGTCTTTCCAGAGCCGATCTCGCAACTCGCCTTGCGCGGCCTCTCCGGTCCGGCCGGGATCTACGACGCCGTCGCGGGCGAGGCTGCGCGCGCCTGAGAACAATGTCCACGACCGCCAAAGCACCGCAGCCGGCGGAGGCCGCTAAAACCCGGGCACGTGAGCCGAACCCGGCGCT
>JBBWZE010000351.1:0-4987 GCA_039648845.1 Actinomycetota bacterium
ACGTCGTGTGGATGATCGCGGGCAGCGAGCTTCTCGACGTAGAGCATGGCCTGGCGATAGGGACAGCGACTGTCGTTCTCGCCGATCATGAAGAACACCGGTGCCCGGACGGCGTCGGCGAAGTTGATCGGGTTGCGGTCACGCATCAGGTCGGGCCGGTCGCTCGGGGCGCCACCGATTAGCGCGCGATCGTACGCCTGGAGGAGCGGGGAAAGGTCTTCATAACCGGCCTCGTAGTCGCCGACCGGAACGCCCGCGACGCCGCAGACCCAGAGCTCGGGATGCTTGCCGAGCTCGAGCAGCGTCACGTATCCGCCCCACGAGTAGCCTGCGATAACGGCCCGTTCTGGATCTGCGATGCCGCGCTCCACGAGGTCGCGAAGACCTGCATTGACGTCCTCGAGCTCCGGACCGCCGATATTCCCGATCAGAGCGTCGCGCCATTCAGAGCCGTATCCGGTGGACCCTCGGTAGTTGACAAGCCCGACGGCGAATCCCACGTCGACGAACGCCTGGACCTCCGGCTGCCACCTGTCCATGTCGAGCCAGGTCGGACCGCCGTGGACGAACAACATCACCGGAAACGGGCCGCCGGAGTCGTCTGGGGTGACGAAGAAACCGTGCACGCGGTCCCCTTGCGGGTTGGCGAAGTGCCAGGACTGGTACTCGCGTGCGGCAAGACTCGGCTCTCGTTGGAGAGGCAGTACCTCGGCCCCCTGGTCGTCGACTACCCGGCGCTGCCGGTGGCCCTGTTCGTGCAGCAACCACACCTGACCATCCGGTCTCACTCGCGCGTTCCAGATCACGCCGGGCTCGGTCGAAACGGCTTGCAGCTCTCCCGTAGCGAGCTCGAAACGCAATAATCGGTGGCGCCCCTCGACGAGATTGTTCAGCAGTAGAGCGGAACCGTCGGGCCACCAGTCCAGGACGCGAACCTCCCCCGAAAGCTCGAAGTGGAAATTGCGGCGTTCGCCTGTGGCCAGATCCCAGACTGCCGGGCGCGCCTGGCCGTCACGCTCGTGGTCGAACGCCAGCCGTTGGTCACCCGGAACAGGCGCCCAGCACTTGGCGACCACCGACATGCCCGGGTCGAGCTGCTCGCCGACGGTCGTGCCCGAACGCGGGTCGACGACCCGCAGCGCTGGATGGATCAGATCACCGTGCTCGGCGTGCTCCAGGCAGAGCAACGAGCCGTCGGCCGAGAGCCCGCCACGGCAAAAGCCATGCTCTTCGACCCCGCCGATGCGAACGGCTTCGGCAGATCGATACATCTCTACTGCTGGGCCTCCGCTGAGCGAGACGTAGATGGCGAATCCGTGGAGGTCGCTGATGCCCGCCGCCACGATCCCGGGGGTCTGCGAGAGACCTTCGTTCCAGCCGTCGGGTACACCCGCCAGGAACGCCTGGGTCTCCCCTCCCGCAAAAGGCTGCACGACCCAGCGGCCCGACTCGTCGCCGGTCTCGTCTTCGAACCAGAGGATTCCGTCCCCGTCTACCGTGGGCGTCCCGTCGATCACGCCGACGACGCTGTCGGTCACCTGACGCCGCTTGCCCGTCGACGGCTCCCACGCATACAACTGCCAGACGCCTCCTTCGTTCGAGGCGTAGACGCAACGGTCGGGCGCATAGGGAGACCACTCCGGAAGAAACGAGATCGGTGCACGCACGCGCCGCTCCCAACCCGCCACCCCCCGCTCCGCGACGCTCATCGCCTACGAGCCTAGCGCAGCACGGAGTCGAGCTATCGTTCGCCGACAATCGCCACGATGCCGGCTTCGGCGGCATCGGCCGACTATTTCACGGGTATTGCGACAAGCAAAGACGTACCGGCCCCGACGGGGCTCTCGACGACCATCGTTCCTCCCATTGCCTCGATCCGGTCGCGAAGGCCGATCAGGCCCGAGCCTCGTGTCGGATCGGCACCCCCGGCGCCGTCGTCGCGAATTGCGAGCTGGAGGAGGCCGGCTCGCACCTGAACAGCAACGCGTGCGACCGAGGCGTGCGAGTGCTTGGTTACGTTGGTCAGCGCTTCCGATACGACGTAGTACGCAGCGACCTCGACCGACTCCGGCAATCTCTCGTCGGAACGCAAATCCAGCTCCACGGGCACCGCGGCGCGGGCGCAAAGGATCCCGAGCGCAGGCCCTAGACCCCCCTTGGACAGAATCGCCGGGTGAATCCCACGCGAGATCTCCTGCAGATCCTCCACCGCGGCCGCCAGGCCGTCCGCGGTGCGAGACAGCTCAGCCCGCAGGTCACCCAACTCCGGGGGGACCTCAGCCCCCGCGGCGCGCAGCTTCATCGCGAGGGAGACGAGACGCTGCTGCGCCCCGTCGTGCAAATCGCGCTCGAGACGGCGGCGGGTCTCATCGGCTGTCGCGACGATCCGGGCACGTGAGGCGGCAAGCTCCGCTCGGCCCACCGCGTTCGAGATGGCCGTGGCCACGAGTTCGGCGAAGCCCATCAGGCGCGACTCGGTGTCGTTGGGAAACAACCCGGACTTCGTCGAGCCGGCGAGGATCGCGCCCCAGACGCGCCCGTCCACGACAATCGGCGCGCCGACCGTTGAACGGGGCACAGCACCAATCGTGTTTGCGAGCTCGATCACCGGGCCGGAGACACCCTCGTAACTGTCGAACCGGGCGGGGCCGCGTGATCGCCGCACCGTGGCCGCGACACTCTGGCCTTGCAGGCCGACTCTCGTGCCGACCGGGAGGCCGCGGTCTCTTTCGCTCCAGTAGGCGGTAAGCGTCATGGACTCGTCGGACTCGTATTTGCAGACGGCGCCCCTCTCCGCCCTGAAAAGCCGGGCAACCTCCTCGGCGACCGCCGCAAAGATCTCGTCCGCCGCAGCTTGACCTGCCACCAGTGCAGCGACGCGCCGCAATGCTCCCTGCTCCTCTCCGAGTCGGCTGAGCTCGATCCGCGTTCGCCATCGCTCGGCGACCTCCCCTGCCAACTCCTGTACCGGCTTCTCCCCGGCGACACGTATCGCGGTCGGCCCGAGCCATCCACTCGATCCGGGCGCTTCACGGAGCGAGTAGAGGATGAACGCCTCCTCGTGGTCGAGCGCTTCTGCGAATACGTGCAGGCCGGACGGGAGGATCAGCTCGCCGCCGGCGGGAGGAACCGTGACCCGGTCAGCTCGCAGGAATCCCTCAGGATGCTCGGCTATCACGCGGCCGGTGAGGCTTACGAGTGCGCGTGGTTCGCGACCGGACACGATCCTCACCAGATAGCGGGCGCGAAGCCGTGCATCCCGCTCACGCAGGCGAGCCCGCAGGTCCGCTTCGACGGCGTGTGCGGTCGCGAGAGCGACAGCGAAACTGTGCGGATGTGCGGTCCTCATGCGGCCGGTCAAATCGATGATCCCGAGCAGCTGTCCGCTTTCGGGATCGTGCACAGGTGCAGCTGAGCAGGTCCAGCCGTGGACGATCTCGCTGAAATGCTCCGCCGCGTGAACCTGCACCGGATGGTCCGCAGCGATGGCCGTCCCGATCGCGTTCGTGCCGGCGCCGGCTTCGCTCCAGAGTGCGCCCTCCACGAAGTTCATCGAATCGGCCGCCGCCGAGCGCACTTTTGCGTTGCCCTCGATCCAAAGCAGCACGCCTTTGGCGTCACTGACGACAATCACGTGCTCGCTCTCGTCGGCGACAGCTCCCAGCCACTCCCGAATCAACGGCGCAGCCGCCTCGAGCGGATGAGCCTCCCACCTTTCCGCGACGTCCTCGCGCTGCTCGAGCATGGTCGGCGCTCGGCTCCAGGACGGGTCTATCCCGGCAATTTGAGACCGCCGCCAGGATTCTGCGATCGGCAGGCGGACCGAATCGAGTTGGCCGTTCCCAAAGAAGTCGTCCCAGGTCCGCCGCAACTCGCGGGCTCGCAGCGCGGGCGACGTCGTGACGTCAACGGCAAGCCATGGGTTGCGGGTCATCGCCGCCCTCCAATGCTTTCCTCGAACGTAGCGATCACCGTCAACGTACAAGCTCGTGGCGTCTGGTCCGGCCGACTGCGCGGTAACCAGGGCTGGACTCGATTACCTGCTGTCGAAGCTACCGCGCCGGGGGATCCGATCCGTCATGCCGCTTGCGCCGTGTAAGGCTTCGGCCTCGACCGGCGACGTTTCGACGCAACGTTGCCCCGCGACAGCTCCAGTGCCCGGCTGGCCATGAGATAGCGCACGAGATTCCGCCTGCTCGGGTCGTTCGAGAATGCTTGCACTGCCACCCTGAAGTCATCGACGGCCGACTCTTCCCTTGTCTCGCCCCTCTTCATGCCGCCGCCCTTCGCTGCGACTCTTCGCGGCGCAGGTGAATCTCCTCGCTGCAGTCATCGCAGCGGCCCGACACGAGACGTGGCAGCGCCGGAAGCTCAAACGAGCGCAGCTCACGGATGACCTCTTCAGCCTCGACCCAACTCGCGCCACGGAGGACGCTCAGGCACAACGTGCAGACGACGAGGGATACACCGGCCTCGTCATCAAGGGAATGGAGATGGGTGTTCATGGAGCGGCCTCCTTTTGTGGGCAGCACGACGGTTGGACCGAATCGTCATGCACCGACGCCGCTACGTCGTCAGACCCCGGGCGACTCTTTCGACTACGCCGCTGGGCGTAGCCGAGCGCCCAACTACTCCCTCGGGCGTAACTGCGCCGGGGCCGTGCCGGCAGGAGCGTGGGCCCCGGGTCGGTCCGCTCTGCCGCGTGTCGTCGCCGTCGCGGCATTGACAAGCCCCCAGCCGTAACGCGTGTCGTAGCCGGGCCGCCCCAGGTCGCGCGCGGTTCGCTCGAGGCGGCGCTCGACCGCCATTGGTGCCGGCCTGGCGCCCAGGACGCCGCTGGCGATCACGAGCGCAGCCGCGGCGGAGACATGAGCCGTCGCCATCGACGTGCCGGTGAAGTCCACGGCCGTTCCGAAGTCCGCTACGCGTCCCCCCAGGAACGTGGTCTGATAGATCGGCCTGCCCACCCGGCCGCCGAGGCAGTTGG
>JBBWZE010000352.1:0-4608 GCA_039648845.1 Actinomycetota bacterium
GGACCGCAGCACTGAATGGTAGGCAGCGGCATCGGACGGACTGATCTCCCCCAGGTCCGGGAGGGGCGGCTGCAGCCGAGGGCGCTCCCGGAAACGGACGGCAGTCAGGTGGGGCAGCCACTGCCTCCGCTCGCGCTCGTAGACGCCCAGGCGCTCAAGGCGGCCTTGCAAGTCCTCGGCGAGCTGGGTCGCCTGGCCGCCGAGATCGCTCAGCACGAGCATCCCGACGCTCCTCGTCTCCCGGTAGCGCTCGGGCACCAGCCGGATCTGGCCCGCGGCAGCGGCGGCCTCGCGCAGTGCGCCGAGAATCGACTCGAGCTCCTCCACCGGACGGTGCCCGAGGAAGGCCAGCGTGACGTGCAGGTGGTCCCGAGGGACCGGACGGCCGGCCCCGATGTGCTCGGCCTGCCACTCCTGCAACGTGTCGAGCGCCTGGACAGGGAGGCGGAGGCCGCAGAACAGGCGCGCGCGTTCACGGCCCTCCACGCTAGCGGGGAGGTTCACGCGGATTCGTCGCGAGTTTGTTGCAAAAGCCGCCGAACGAGGTGCAGGGCCGTGACCGTTGCGCGGCGCCGGACCGCGTTCCGGTCGCCGGGGAAGAGAAAGTCCGCGCTGCGTGAGCCCTCCGGCCCCTCGGCGTGCAGGAAGACGAGGCCCACGGGCTTCTCGGCGCTCCCACCCCCTGGCCCGGCGATACCCGTGACCGCGACTCCGACATCGACGCGGAGACGCTCCCGTGCGCCGGCCGCCATCGCGGCGGCCGTCTCGGCGGAGACCGCCCCGTGCCGGCCCAGGACTTCGGAGGGAACGCCGAGCTCGCGGGCCTTGACCTCGTCCGCATAGGCCACCACCGCCCCGGCGAAGACCTCGCTGGAGCCTGGGATCGACGTGAGCCGCTCGGCCACCATGCCGCCCGTGCACGACTCCGCAGCGCCGAGCGTCAGCCCGCGGCCCCGGCAGAGGTCGAGCACCAGTTCCTCGATTGGACGCTCGTCGCGGCTGAACAGGTAGCGCTCGAGCGGCGCGACGAGCTCCTCCGTGAGCCCGTCGGCGCGGGCTTCCGCGCCGGGCTCGACGACGAGGTCGACGTGGATCTCGAAGTCGCGGGCGCAGATCGTGGCTTCCACCCCGTCCCCGTCGCCACCCGCGTCCGCGAGCGCCTTCGCGACCGCGGACTCACTCGCGCCGAAGAAGCGCAGCTGCCGGAGCTCAGGCGGGTGCCCACGGGCGAGGACGCGCCGCACCGGCTCGCTCTCGAGCGCCGCCTCCCACAGGCGCTGCAACTCGGCCGGAGGGCCGGGCAGCACCACGACGACGGTCTTCCCGTGCTCGAGGACGAGCCCGGGCGCGGTGCCGGCGAGCCCGAGCGAGCGTGCGCCTTCGGGAATGGTGGCTTGTTTGCGGACGCCCGGCTCGAAATCCACGTAGGGCCGGCCGAGCCGCTCCGCGAAACCGCGCGAGATGCCGCCAATCTGCTCGTGCAGATCTTCGTCTAGCCGGAGCCCAACTCCGGCGGCGCGTGCAACGAGCTCGACCGTGCGGTCGTCGTGGGTCGGGCCGAGCCCACCGGACACGACGCAGAGGTCGGCCGCGCCGAGCCCTTCGGCGAGTGCATCCGAGAGCTCGTCCTCGCGGTCGCCGACGATCGAGATCCGCGCCGGCTCGACGCCGTGCCGGAGCAGCTCGGTCGCGAGGAACGGTCCGTTCAGGTCGCGCCGCTCGCCACGGACGAGCTCGCTGCCGGTGACGACGATGAACCCGCGGGGACGCGTGGTCACACGGCCGGGCGGATGCCGCGCGGCGTAACGATCAGCGTCTTCACGCCACCGACCGGCAGGCGGCGAGTGTGTCCGTTCAACACGGTGACGAGATTCTCCGGCCGGTCGAGCGTGATCCAGAGCTTCCGTGCGGTGAAGAGCTGTTTCTGTCCCTGATCGAGTGTCCCCTGGAAGAGGATCGGTCCGGCCGCGGACGTCTTGTGCACCTGCAGCCAGCAGGGACCACGCGACGCCTTCACGAGCAGATGCGCCTGTACCGGCTTCGTCACGGCCGGCGCCGGAGTCTGGTGTGTCGGGGCCTTCGACGTTCCGAGGCCGACCGGTGTCACGCTCTGCGGCTCGCCGCGCGTCCAGGCGACGATCACGAGCGCTGTGACTGCCGCAATGCCGAGGAGCGTCAGCAGGACGACGCGCGATTGAACCTGCACGCCCCGCGAGGGCGGGGCGGAGCGTCTAGGGCGAGATTGCGGATGTTCCTCCTCTCCGACGACGAAACGGGAGTTGTACTCGTCGACGTAGAGCTGCCCGTCGAGGCCGAGGTATTCGGCGTACGACCGCAGGAAGCCCTTGACGTAGGTCTGGGCCGGAAGGACGTCGAACTGCTCCTCTTCCAGGGCGCGCAAGTACTTGCCTCGAATCTTCGTTCCCTGTTCGAGCTCGGGAAAGTCGAGGCCCTGGCGCAGACGCGCCTCGCGGAGGCTGTTACCGATTTCGAACACGGCGGCAACCGCATACTAGGCACTTGTGCGCTGCGCTGAAAGTCCCCCTGCACACCACGTACCGGTCGGCTCTGAGCGCCGCCGCCGAGTCGGCCCTTGGGCTCAGCGCGATTGCTGGTAGACGACGACGAGCCCGTAGAAACCGACCGACAGCGCGGCTGCCAGAGACAGGCAGAGAGCGAGCGCGCCGACTGCGACCGCCGCTCTCGCCACGCCTGTTTCACCGTCGCGCAGGCGAAGCCAGCGGAGATTGTGGCGTGCGCGCCGGGCCATGACGACGCTCAGGAGGCCGAGCAGGAAGGCCAGAGGGATCGCGTAGCCGGCATCCAGGAGGCTGACGGCCTTCGAGCGTCGGGAGACCTCGATCGCCGCCGGCAGCACCAGGACGCCGGCAATGCCCAAGAGGAGCGCGATCGAGGCTCGGCGCCTATTGCTTGCGATATGGTCGGCCACTCGCGGCGGGCGGGATCGATCGGCCGATCACGCCTGCTACGGCGATCAGCGTCAAGACGTACGGGAGCGACTGGAAGAGAACGGCTGCGTTGCCCCACGGCTGTGCGAGACGGAACGACAGCGCCGTCGAGAAGCCGAACAGGAGTGCAGCGGCGAAGGCGCCGAAGGGCCGCCAGTTTCCGAAGATGAGCGCGGCGAGACCGATGAATCCGCGCCCGGCTGTCATGTTCTCGTTGAACGATCCGACGAACCCGATCGAGAGATACGCACCGCCGAGGGCGGCCAGCATTCCCGAGAGGATCACGGCTGCGTACCGGATCTTGTACACGGAGATGCCCACCGTGTCCGCCGCTCGCGGGTGCTCGCCGACGGAGCGAATGCGCAGTCCGATCGGCGTCCGGAACATGACGACGTACGAGACGATCAATGTCAGGAACGTGAGCCAGATCATCAGATTGAGGTGGCCGAACACGGGCCCGATCAGGGGAATACCGTCGATGGCGTTGAGGTTGACCGTCGGGACGCGCGGAATCGACCCAGGTACGCCCTGGTCTCCATAGACCTGGATGAAGAAGTAGCCGGTGACGCCCAGCGCGAGGAAGTTGATGGCGGTCCCGCTCACGATCTGGTCCGCGCGGAGGTGAATCGACACGAACGCATGGATGAGCGCCGCAACACCTCCTGCGATGAGTGCGCAGAGCAGGCCAAGAGCCCAGTTCCCGAGCTTGTCCGCACCGAGCACGGCGAAAAATGCGCCGGTGAGCATCATCCCTTCGAGGCCGATGTTCACGACCCCGCTCCGTTCGGAGAACATGCCGCCGATCGCCGCAAACGTCAGCGGAGTGGCGAAGGCGAGCATCGCGGTGAAGAGCGGCGTCCACGAGACGACGTAGTCGAGGTTGGACGAGCTCGTGTTGGTGGCGAGTACTCCGAGGGCGGTCCCAAGGATGCCCGCCGCCACTGCGAGCCAGCCGAGCCGCTTGACGCCGCTCGTGACCGCCCAGATCCCTGCGCCGATCGCAGGGATTCCGGCCAGCGCGGGCCACCACGGTGCCCGTGCGGTGATCGGGGGCAGGGCGAGCAGGAAGGCGAGACAGCCGAGGACGATCCCGAGCGACGCGGTCTCGCTGGGAGTCAGTCCGCGCCAGACGGTGCGTGGCTCTGCTCTCGTCGCAGCCATCAGTCGGCCCCCGCGACGGCCCGCGTCCGTCTCAGGCGCCCGGGCAGCAGGCGGCGGCGCCACTGCCAGACCGCGATGATGAGCACGTCGGCCCCGACGAAGAGGAGAACGAGGGCCTGGATCATCAATGTCAGGTTTCCGGCCAGCTCCGGCTTGAGCACGGTCTGGTCGATGCTGCGCGACGAGGTGCCGTAGAGCAGCGCGGCGAAGAGGAGCGCCGACAGAGCCACTCCGACCGCCTTGTTCCTACCGAGCAGCGCGACGGCGATCCCGATGAAGCCCAGCTGGGAGGTCTGGACGTCGAGGACGCCGAAGCGGTACTGGTATCCGAGCATGTCCAGGACACCGGCGAGCCCTGCGAAGCCGCCCGAGATCGCCATCGCGACGACGTAGTTTCGAGCGACGCTGATCCCCCCGTACCGGGCCGCCTCGGGGTTGAAGCCGACGGCCCGGACCTCGTAGCCGAGTGTCGTTCGGT
>JBBWZE010000326.1:0-2786 GCA_039648845.1 Actinomycetota bacterium
ACTGGACGATCGGCGACACGTCCGTGACGTGCGTGAGCCCATAGACGAGCAGGAAGCTCGTCAGGATCGCGGGTATCGCCATGAACAGCGGGATGATCGCCAGGAACGACCCGAAGACGAACGCCAGGACCAGCAGCGCGCCGAGCCCGCCGATGAGCGCCTCGAGAAGCACGCCGGGGCCGTTGCCACCGCCGCCCGACTGATCCTGCAGCGCGTCATAGCCGGTCAGGTGCACAGTCGCGCCTGCGATCGTGGTCTTCCTCAACGCCGCCCGCAATTTCTTCTCGGCCTTCGGGTTGTCGCCGAACGGCTGGTCGGGGTCCGGCGCCGGGTAGGCGACGATGAAGGCGGTCTTCCCGTCGGACGAGGTGAACGCCTTGTCGCCGGTTGATCCGTAGCCGGCCACGCGCGCCCCGGGCAGCGTCGTGCGCACCTTCTGCTCGAGCTGCGCGAGCTGGGCGCGCTCCTGGTTGGCCGGCTGCTTCAGCGTGACCACCGGGACCAGCGGCGCGGCGTTGCCACCGGTGCCGTGGAAGGTCTTGGCAATCGCCACGTTCGCCTCCCAGCTCTCCTTGCCGGGCACCGAGAACTTCTGCTTCATGGCCTTGCTCGCAGGCCCGGATGCGGCGCCGCCGACGAGCGTCAGCACGATCCAGAAGCCGATGACGAGGCGCTTGTGACGCAGGACCCAGGAGGTGACACTTGAGATCATAAATCGTTTCTATCACAAACGATTGGCCCTGCAAGTTAATATCGACATGACGTGCTCTACACCGACCGGCCCCCCGAAGAGCTCGCCGGCTACACCGGCTTCCTGCTCGGCTATCTCGGCGAGAAGTCGCGCCGCAGCTTCATCGCGCTACTCGAGCCACACGGCTTTCACCCCCGCGAGTTCGGGCTGCTGACGGTGGTCGCCAAGCGGCCGGGGATCACCCAGCAGGAGCTCGCGGCGCTCGCCCACGTCGACCCGAGCTCAATGGTCGCGCTGCTCGACGACCTCGAAGCGCGCGGAGTCGCCGAGCGCCGCATCGACCCCTCGGACAGGCGCCGCCGCTCAGTCCATCTGACCGAGAAGGGGCACGAGCAGATGCAAGTCCTCCAGCGCGAAGCGCGCAAGGCGGCGAAGTCTTTCCTCGAGCCCTTGACGGAAGAGGAGCGGACGACTCTGAACTCACTTCTGCGGAAGCTCGCCGGGCTAGAGCAGTCGTGACCCGCTAGTTTCCCGCGCCGCCATGAGGTTCTTCGAGTACGAGTCGCGCAAAATCCTGGAGCGCGAAAAGATCCCCGTCGCCGCCGGCGGCTATGCGCAGACGGCCGAGGACGCCAAGCGCATCGCCGAGGACGTCGCGGGCCCGGTGGTGATCAAGTCACAGGTCCTGACGGGCGGCCGCATGAAGGCCGGCGGCGTCCGCTTCGCCGACACGCCCGAGGAGGCGGAGGGCGAAGCCAAGGAGATCCTCGAGCTCGAGATCAACGGCCACATGCCGCGCGGACTCCTGGTCGGCGCGAAGGCCGAGATCAAGCAGGAGTACTACGCGGGCGTCGTCTGGGACGGCATCCGCAAGCTGCCGAGCTTCGTCTTCTCGCCGATGGGCGGCATCGACATCGAGGAGGTCGCGGAGACGCACCCCGACAAGATCGGGCGCGGCCACATCTCGACCCTTCTCCCCCAGTCCGACTTCCAGGCCAAGCAGGTCATCGCCTCCACCGGCGTGACCGGGTCGCAGCTGAACCGCCTGATCCCGTTCCTGTCGGGGCTGGCGCGCATCTTCGTGAAGTACGACATGACACTGGCGGAGATCAACCCGCTGGTGGAGCTGGCTGACGGCAAGTTCGTCGCGCTCGACGCGCACATGGAGATGGAGAACGAGGGGCGCCCGCGCCAGAAGGAGCTGCTCGAGGAGCTCGGCGTCGGCGAGGAGGAGACGCGCGAGGCGCGCGAGCCCACCCCGTTCGAGATCGAGGGCGAGCGGATCGACTCGGTCGACCACCGTGGCGTGGCCGGCAACGTGACGGAGTTCGACGGCAACCTCGGCCTGGTCATCGGCGCCGGCGGCGGCTCGTTGACGTTGTTCGACGCGGTGCGCAACTACGGCGGCAAGCCGGCCAACTACTGCGAGATCGGCGGCAACCCGTCGGTGTCGAAGGCGAAGAACCTGGCCAAGCTCGTGCTGCAGAAGCCGGGCGTGGACAAGATCGCGGTGATGATGTCGATCGTCTCCAACACCCGCGTCGACATCGTCGCGCGCGGCGTGATCGCGGCGTGTGTCGAGCTCGGCTACGACCCGGCCGACAAGATCGCCGTCTTCCGCATCCCGGGCGCCTGGGAGGACGAGGGCTTCAAGATCCTCGAGAAGTACGGCGTCGAGTACTACGACCGCTCCGTGTCGATGCACGAGGCGGCCAAGCGTGCGGTGGAGAAGATCGGAGCGGCGGCCTGATGCTCATCGACGAGAACACGACGTTCATCGTGCAGGGCATCACGGGCCGCGAGGCCGTGAACCTCACACGCGAGTGTCTCGACTACGGGTCGAAGATCGTCGGCGGCGTCACGCCTGGACGCAAGGGTCGCGAGGTGCACGGTGTGCCTGTCTTCGACACCGTCGAGCAGGTGGTCGAGCACGTCGGGGCAGTGCCGGATGGCTCCGTCGTGACCGTTCCGCCCGCTTTCACCAAGGACGCCGTCTTCGAGGCGATCGACGCCGGCGTCAAGCTGATCGTCATCGTGACCGAGCGCATCCCGCGCTACGACGTCGCGCAGATGGTCGAGTTCGCGAACCTCCGCG